>CAYTHG010000295.1:0-5341 GCA_964437525.1 uncultured Myxococcales bacterium
CCGATAGACAACATAAAGTCTATTAATGCAGCCATAGCCTCGCAAAGCCTGAAAGACTACCTGAACAAGTACGCAGCCCAAAAGCCTGATGAAATCTGTATCGTTGATTTTAGCGGCAATCCACAGGCTCCGACGCTCAAGACCGGCAAGGGATTGTGGATGAAACAAACTATAGAATTCACGGCGGAAAGACCGGCGCTAGTCAATCTTGAAGGCAACGCTATGCTGGAAGAAGAAACAGACGAGCCTGCGAAGCCGGAAACTCTATACTTGATAGCTCCCAGACTGATTTACAGAGAATCGACAACCACGCTTGGCATTGACGATTCAAAACTCAAATGGCAGGCGGTCGGTATGGATGATCCGGATTCGTCAATCAGTCTTCCCGCTCAATAGCGTTCTGTTGCGCCTGTACCTTCACCTCTTTAACAGATTTGAAGAGCTTTTCGATTTCTTCCTGCATCTTTTGTTTGTGAGTGGCGGCCCAATAAACCCTATGGCATTGGGGGCAGCGCAGAAACTCTTTTTGAGTGGCCGCGACAAAGAACGGCACAACATGAGAAACGCTCTTAGCGGAAGTCTTTTTCAATTTGACATTGCACCTGGCACAGATCGTTCCTTGTGTATCGGTGTTCAAATCGAAACTTGCAATCACCTGACACAATTGCTCCCTGAAATAATTGCTTTTAACCAGCAGATATTTTCGATGCTCCTTCAGTAGCTTGCGCTCAATCATCAAGGTGTCGCGAGTCAAAAGCACCCTGCCCTCGTCTATGGCTTGTTCGACGATTTGCGAATCCGGCAAGGTCTTGTAAGCATAGGCGGTATCGTAGCCGATAATCCTCAGCCATGTAGCCAATCGCCCCAGCATGGCATCGCAAAGAAATTTTACTCTTTCGGTTTCATTCAAGGCCATTTTAGAATCTTCAAACTTTTGCTTTTACTTCTTTCCTGCAATTACCATTCATCGTATCATGTTTAGCTATTGATGATATCAGTGCAGGAATATTAACGAAACCGGAATTTTATTCAATGACGATAGTGGACAATTCAAATCTTTGCATCGTGATTCTGGCAGGAGGACGCGGGACGCGCTTCTGGCCCTTGAGTACATCCACAAAACCCAAACAGTTTTTGGCTTTGACAGGCGACAGGACACTCTTGCAGCAGACTTTCGAGCGCATTTCTCCGCTTGCTTCTGCAAAACGTGTGATTGTCCTTACCAACCGAGAATTCGTGCCGCTGGTGGAAGAACAGCTTCCCCAGATCCCCAAAGAAAACATTATAGGAGAGCCTCAGGTGCGCGACACAGCCGCGCCTGTAGCCTTGGCTGCAATCATAGCCAGAAAGCGTTTCGGCGACTGCACGATGGCGGTGCTGCCCTCTGACCACGACATTACACCGGCAGAGAAACTCATCGAAACCCTGAGCGCCGCAGCTAAAGGCGCAAACGAGAGCGGAGCCTTATACACCATAGGAATCAAGCCGACCTACCCCGCCACCGGTTTCGGTTATCTTGAACAAGGTGAAAAGCTTGCAGACATAAATTCTGTCAAGCAATCGCAACTTGTCAGGTTCAAGGAAAAACCCGACCGCCACACAGCCGAAGACTATCTTGCGACCGGCAGATTCTTCTGGAATGCCGGTCAGTTTGTATGGAAAACCGAAAGTATTCTCAGTGAAATAGAAAAACACCTGCCCGAGCATTACCGACTGCTTTCTCCACTGGCGGATTTCGACAAAACGCCCGAATGGGAAAAAGAACTCGAAGCGCGCTTCGCAGAGGTGCCTAAGATTTCCATAGACTACGGCGTAATGGAGAAAGCGGAAAACATCAGGGTGGTCGAGGCTACATATAAGTGGAATGATATCGGCAGTTGGTCGGCACTGACAGACCTCATGAAAGGCGACAAGAACGACAACCGCATCAAAGGTAGAGTTGAAGTAGTCGAATCGCGCTCCAACCTGATTTTCTCCGACGATCCCGAAGAGCTGATTGCGCTGGTAAACGTCGATAACCTTGTTGTTGTCAGAGCAGGCAAACGCACATTGGTAATTCCGAGGGATGAAGCCCAGGCGGTCAAAAAGCTGGTCGAAAACCTAACTGAAAAAGACCTCAAGTAAATTAACTGGATACACTGGTAAGTATTGGAATTATGGAAGCTTTATTTTTAACAGGCAAGACGGTTCTAGGACTTGCAATGCTGATACTGGGAGCCGAAGGACTGGTGCGCGGCTCATCATCGCTTGCAAGAAGGCTCGGCGTTTCGCGTCTGATGGTCGGACTGACAGTCGTGGCCCTTGGAACCTCACTCCCTGAGATTGCAGTCGCGATTGCCTCGGCAGGCAAAGGCGCAAACGAGCTTGTCTGGGGAAACGTCATCGGCAGCAACATCGCCAACGGCGCGTTGGTTCTTGGCGCAGCGGCATTGCTGATGCCATTGACAGTAGACCGAGATATTTTGCGGCGCGATATGCCGATGCTCATTCTGGCTACACTTGTAACCGTCGTTGCAGCAGCGTTTGATATACTTTCCTTCGGTGCCGGAATTGTTTTAATTGCAACTGGATTTCTAGCAAACGCACTCATCATCAAAGATGGCCTCAAGCTGCGCGCCGCCAACAAAGCCAACGGGAACAACAATAACAACGGCGACGAAATCGCTGTATGGTTGGTGTCACTTTATATCTTGAGCGGTGGCACATTGCTTTATTTCGGTGCCGACATAGTTGTCGAAGGCGCTGTCGGATTGGGAAAGATACTCGGCTTATCTGAAGCATTCATCGGAATAACCGTAGTGGCGCTGGGAACGTCACTTCCTGAGCTTGTCACCACGATCTGGGCAGGTATACGCAACGAGCCGGACTTAAGCGTCGGAAACGTCGTTGGCAGCAACATCATGAACCTGGCCTTTGCGCTGGGACCGGCCGCGATTATCAGCAAGGTCGAGATTCGCTATCCTGTACTGGACCTCGGCATGTTGATAGCCATCACACTCGTAATGCTGATTTTCTTTTTGACCGGCAAAAAGATAGTGCGCTGGGAAGGCGCGGTATTGGTGGCGATATACTTTGCCTTCATAACCTTAAGTTATCTTGTAAATACAGGCGTTATCATCATCTAAGAGTCCAGAGACGGCAGTGCCGCTTTCTTGACACATAAGCTCGGCTTGTGATACTTAAAAGTTTCTACGACAATGCGGAATACCAATAAATTCAAAATGTTTACACGTTTTCAGGAAGTAGAATAATGCTCAAAGAAATAATCGCCCCCCACCTCAAACAGATAACAGGTAAAGACGATAATTCGTTTTCTGTGAAGAAACTTATGGGTGATGCTTCCAACCGCGAGTACTTCCGCATCACCCAAGAAAACGGACAGGTGCCTTCGAGCTTGATACTTATGAAATTCCAGCCAGAAAACGCATTCAAGTCTGAAGAGGCTTCTGGTGAAATGAAGTTGACGGAGTTGCCCTTTATCAGCGTTCTGAAATATCTCGAAGCAGGCGGAATTCGAGTTCCAGCATTATACGGCGCGGACGTTAAGGCCGGCCTTGTATTTTTAGAAGACCTCGGAGACATACAGGTCGGCACGTATGTAAAAGACGGCGATATAGAGGCTCGGCGCAAATGGTATCGCAAAGCCATAGATATCCTGATCGATTTCCAGCTTCACAATTCAAAAAGCGAAGATAAAGACTTCATCGGCTATCAACGTGAATTCGATAACGAGCTTTTGATGTGGGAATGTGAACATTATCTGGAATGGGGCATTGAAGCCCTTTACGACACAAAGCTGAATTCTGAAGAGCGTTTGCAGATACAAAAACATTTCGACAAAATCTGCAAAAGCCTGCGAGAGCTTCCACAGATACTCGTCCACCGCGACTTCCAAAGCCGCAACATGATGGTACTGGACGGTGAAGAACTGGCGCTGATAGACTTCCAGGATGCGCTTGTCGGTCCCTGGCCTTACGACCTGGTGGCGCTTCTGAGAGATTCGTATGTCGATTTGCAGGAAGAACTGCTTGACGAATTGATCGAGTATTACTGCGTGAAATACGAAAAAGCTTTCGCGTGTCAAGTCGATAAAACAGCATTTATGAAAGCCTTTTACCTGCAAGCCCTGCAACGCAAGCTAAAAGACTCGGGGCGTTTCGTGTTTATCGACAGAGTCAAAAAAAACGACTCCTACCTGCAATTCATTCCTCAAAGTCTTTCTTACGTAAAACACGCATTTTCCAAGCTGCCGGAGTATAATGATCTGCAAATGCTCCTGTCCAGATACGAAAAGAGGTTGGCCCCATGAAAGCGATGATATTAGCCGCTGGCAAAGGCGAAAGACTGTCTCCTATTACAAAGGTAGTCCCTAAGCCCTTGTTTCCTCTGGCCAACATTCCAATCCTGCAGTACAGCATCGACCTGTTAAAGCAGCACGGCATCGTAGATATCATTATAAATGTCTGGCACCTTGGAAAACAGATAGAAACCGAACTCGGCGATGGCTCCGCCTTGGGCGTGAACATAAAATACTCTCGCGAAAAAGAACTTTGGGGAACCGGCGGCGGCTTGAAGCAGGTCGAGTCCTTTTTTGAGGGCGAAGACAATTTTGTATTGCTGAACTCAGATATTCTCATCGATGTAGACCTTGAAGAAGTCATTCACTTCCACAAAAGACATCAAGCTGTTGCAACCATGGTTTTGACCAAGTCCGCCAGCGTCAAGAAATTCGGTGCAATTGAAATCGACGAAAACCTTCAGGTGCGAAATATTGCAGGAAGACTTGACGACGTGCGCGAAGGCCCGCGTTCATCCGGCGTTTTCACCGGTTTGCATATTCTAAACCGCGCAATCTTCGAGTACATCCCGCCGAATATTTATTCATGCATCAACGAGTACGCCTACCCCAAGATGATCCAGAACGGAGAAAAGGTTCTGGGATTTATCATGGACGGTTTCTGGCAGGATCTAGGCACCCCGGAGAGCTTTTTCGATACCAATATCAAGCTTTTAGATCGAGAACTCAATCTACATTATCACGATCCGCTTGCAGGCTTTACACTCAAACCCACAAAAGAAAAACTGGAACTTGTGTGCTTGGGCGAAAATGTAGAGCTTGGTCAGGAAATCCAGATTCTTCCCCCAGTGATTGTAGGTCACAATGTACAGATTGACGACAAATCCATCATCGGTCCATATGCTGTCATCGGTAATGGCAGTAGTTTAGGCAAGAACACCCACATTGAGCACAGTATAATATTCCCCAACACAAAGGTCCGCAACCGCTATAAATACAGCAGAGCAATAGTTCAGAAAAACCAGAAAATTCAACTGGAAAACA
>CAYTHG010000296.1:0-5336 GCA_964437525.1 uncultured Myxococcales bacterium
CTTCGTAGATCGGCTGTTCTTCCGGCAGCAGGCGAGGCGAGTAGGCTCCGTGCTTCAACGCGTTACGGCTTCCTTTGGGAGGCGATCCACCTCCTGTTTTCGGCTGACCTTTCGGACGGCCCGCACGCGAGCGATCACCACCGGCTCCATGGAGTCGGCAAACATTACTTCCTTTCACTGCCCATCGTCGGCATTGTTCGCCTGTTGATTTTGCCTTGGCTGTGCAGTGCTGCATCCTTGGTTTTGTTGACATTTTTCACATTCCTTTTGTGAGGTTTTCCCTATTTATCAGCAGTTCTGCCCAGCGAAGGCTGGCTCTCCGGATAGGACAACATTAAATGCTTTGACCTTGAATGCGTAACGATGTCGGCGATCAGTGTGGCAATGCTGTCACGGTTGTATTTTGTACCGGATTGATAATCGTGTTTTGAATTATCTCTCAAATCTTTGCCGTCCCACATCGTCATCAAGCCTTCAACAAAGTGCAGGTTTGACTCGTAATCATTGCTGCCAAACTGAGTGATGTAAGGCGGGTCAGCATAAACCAGATCACACTCATTTGATTTCAAGGCTTTAACTGCATCAAGCCGAGTGGCTTTATTATCTTTGCCGTTATCAAATACCAGACGATTGGCACGAGCCAGATGAAGACGAAATAGTTTTGTAAAATCAGCAAGTGGGATATTAGTCAGAGACGTTTGACGACCGGTAAGATTGCTTGCAGGACCTCTCAAACCTTTTTTACTGCGTGAAAACTGACCAAACTTTGCTTTACCAACCACCGTCCAGCCTAAAGCCGTTAAGGCGAGGTCTTTTTTATAACCGGAAAGATGCTGGATGTTTGCCCAAGCCTGATCCAAAAACTGCAAGATCGGCTTGGTGAAATAATAGCCGTAGAAATTGTCTACACAAAATGTTCCAGATTTATGGCTTTCAGCAAAGATGGATTCGATGTCATCTTCGCTCAAAGTTGTCTTTGAGTTCTCAATCAAGGCACGGGCAATGTGATGCGGATAGTGCAACTTGTCGTTGGCAATCACACGCATACCTTTCTTCTTAAAGAAGTAGGCTACATTCGCACCTGTGGCTCGCCAAAATATAAAATGGAACATCTTCGTGTTGCTTTTCGATCTGAAATCTCTATTTCACAGATTCGAGTTCTTTGGAAAATCAAAAATACGGCATCCGGTCATCATTGGAAGCCGGGAATCCGCCTGAAACGCGACAGGGTTTTGTAAATTCTACAGCCAAAGACACACCAACCCCTCAATCCTTTGCATCCAAGTCAAGTTGCCGTCAACCCGTTGGCGCCTATGCGGCCTGTCGCCATTCATAGCGATGATGCAGTCCGCCGACACGCGGAATCGAGATCACCTTGCCTTTTTCTTCCGGCCTGTTCTGAACCGGCCGATGTTCAGGAGCATCCTTGCCAAGGCTGTAATGGCAACGGTCTTCGTTGTAATACTCCACGTAGCTTTTCAGCAATCGGCATAAATGCATGTCGCCAAATACAATCACGTGATCTAGCAATTCTCTTCTGCAATTTCCAACCCAGCGTTCGGCGATTCCGTTCTGCCACGGGCTGTGATAAGACGTTCGCACGGGCTTGATGCCAAGCGATTTAATGACACGCACGACGTATTTGCTAAAGATCGAATCACGGTCGAAGATCAAATACTTCGGTGCTGTGTCGTAGGGAAAAGCGTATCGTAGCTGCTGAGCAACCCACATCTCAGTTGGATTGAACGTCGTCGCAAAGTAGATGATCTTACGGCGCTTGTGGCGGATGATAAAGAATCCGTAAAGTTGCCGGAACGTCACATTGGGAACCGTGAAGAAATCCATGGCGGCGATTTCGTCTTTGTGGTTCCTCCAGAAAGTCTTCCATTTGGCGATGTTGTCTGGATTCCATTCTCGTTTCGGCAAATAACGGGAGACCGTTCGTTCGGCGACATTGAAGCCGAGCATGAGCAGTTCGCCATGAACTTTCGGGGCTCCCCATGAAGGATTCTCTCTTGCTATTTGCCGGATCAAATCACGGATTTCCTTGTCCTTGCGAGGTCTGCCTCTGCGCTTTCCCCTCTTGGAAATGGCATTCCAGTAGAGCTTGTATCCTTGTTTATGCCATCTGACCACGGTTTCCGGCTTCACAATTATGAGAGCATTGATCCAATCTGACCAGATACGTCGCAGTCCAACCCAGAAAGCCCGGTCAAACCAACGGATATTGGGCCTCGGATTTTCCCTTTTCAGCACGGCGACCTGTTGGCGAAGAGCCAGATTCTCCAGCGCCAGTTCTTCATGAGACAAAAAGAGAGATCGGATCGTTTGTAAGACCGCTTTCACTCTTAAAAATAGTTGTTTCATTATCATGATGCAGCATTGACGCACATTTTTTACAAGCAGTCAAGTAGCTGATATTGCTGATGTACCGATTAATGGCGAGCTACAGGGTGCGATGGAAGGTTAAGGGGTCGAGATTGAAAAGACATAACCCATTGATTATACTGAACTATCTCATTTCAAGAGGTAGGGGTTTTGGGGCAAAAAAAGCTACCTCTCTGGACCGCTTTTGGTCATAGTCAGCATTCCAATTATGCGTAATCATTGGAAAAAAAGTCGTTTTTAAGTTGTCGCGCTGGACGCTATCAACCTTAAACTGCCGACAGATTGTAACGGCTGGACCCTATATAAAGAAGCCGTCGCGTAACCATTCGGAATCACTCCTAATATTTCCTTTGCCCGCTCGTTCGGATGACTTTAGTTGACATTTAAGTCCTTGAGATTACTATGAAAATGGCAAGTCCGTATTCTACGCGTTAATCGGAGTTTGAAGACGGGTTGTATTTGGGTGGATGTGCAATGTGGTCTGGAGAGCCGACTTGACGACTATCTTCAATAATAGCAGTTTCCGGTCGAGGTGAGAATAACTAAACGTAATCAAGATCACGATCCCAGCATGCTGATGTGAAGACGAAGATAATCCATAGAAGTGAAGTGAAGAGATATGCCGAACTTATCGCTAGATGGCTGAAATAGGAGGAATGAGTAATGGCGAGGACCACAAAGTCAAAAAATGTTCCAAAAGACTTGCGTCCGGTCTTTGATTCCCTCACGGCTATCACAGACACATTTTGCACCAACCATCTGAACGACGAGTACGCGACCTTGGCTCAATACCTAGCAGCCGCCCTCTGCCGAAAACGTCCGTCGCCGCTTGCCGGTAAAAATCTGAACATTTGGGCCTGTGGCATCATCTATGCATTAGGATTCGTGAACTTTCTCTTCAACAAAAGCCAGACCCCCCATATGACCGCGAAGGATCTGTGCGCCGCTTTTCAGGTGAGCAAGAGCGCGGGTGCGGCCAAGGCCAAGATCATCCGGGACGCTTTTAAAATGTTCCAATTGGACCCACGTTGGCGCCTCCAAAGCAAGCTTTTCGACAACCCGCATGCATGGATAATTGAGGTGAAAGGGTTTGTCATTGATGTCCGCTATGCGTCGCGAGAAATACAAGAAATCGCCTTTCGAAAAGGTCTGATTCCTTATCTTCCAGAAAAAAGGGAAGGCTGATCGGTTAGATATTATTGCAGAAATAAATCAAGTCGACTGTCAAGCAAAGTAAAGCAATCTTGACTTTTTCAGCCGAAAAGAATCCGGCCTCGCCAGTGGATGCGGGCTTTGACGTTTTCCGTAGGGTTTGCCATATTCGCCATGTTCGGTTCTACCGCTTGTTCGCGCCGCAGCATTTCTTGTATTTTTTGCCCGATCCGCAGGGGCAGGGATCGTTGCGGCCGACCGTGGACATCATCGACTCCTTCCGTCGTTACGACGGGTTCATCTTATTCTTCAACACTTGACTAGGCCTGAACGTCAATACGCGGCGGGCGGAGATCTCCATCTCTTCGCCGGTCTGCGGATTGCGGCCGTTACGCGACCTTTTTTCTCGCACCACGAAGTTGCCAAAGCCCGAGATCTTGATTTTCTCTCCGGCCTCCAGCGTATCTTTCATGATGTCGAACACCGTCTCGACGATATCGGCGGAAGCCTTTTCCGTCAAGCCGATCTTCTGGTATACCTCTTCGATCAGGCTGGCCTTGGTCATTTGCCCCTCCTTGCCAATGCGCGCTTATGATCTTTTTTCTCTCCCATCGCCGGGGCTCCATTCACCCGTTCTCTCAAGTCCTTGCCGACCTTAAAAAACGGCAGGTGCTTTTCGGCCACGTGGATGACCTCGCCCGTGCGCGGGTTACACCCGTCGTAGGCCGGATAATGCCTGGAGATGAAGCTACCGAAGCCGCGGATCTCAATCCGATCACCTTGGACCAGGGTTTCAGTCATGGAATCGAAGACCAGATTGACTACCTGCTCAGCCTGTTTTTTAGTCATGTCGGTGTCAGACGCCAATTGCTCTACCAAATCGGATTTATTCATGGGACGCTTCTCTCCTTATTGGGATCTGCAGACCACGATACGGAAGCGTACCCGACATAACAAGGGAATTCTGTTATCCCAGCATCAAGTAACGCGGCAACTCCGGAGAAGCGATGCCGCCGGAAGGTTTCGGTTCGATGGATGACTCCGATATTCGATGCTTATCATTGCCGCCTAAATCCCGAACGGCTCTTTGAAAATGTTCCTCAGCAATCGAAATATCTCTGGGTGGCGGATCCATCCGGCTGGCTTCCTTGACGCACAGCAGAGCAGCACGGTTGCAGACATGGGCGATCTCGGCTCCGGTGAGGCCGGGCGTGAGGATGGCGAGATTGGCGGCGAGGTGGTTGGGATCAAGCGCCGGATCGAGCACGAGCGGTTCCAGGTAATGCTTGAAGATGGCGGCGCGGCCTGTTTCATCGGGTGGTCCCATGTGGATGGTTTGGTCGAATCTTCCGGGCCTTCGTAGAGCTTGGTCGATATCGTCGGGTCTATTTGTGGTAGCGATTACGAAAATGTTACCACGATCTTCCAGTCCGTCCAAAAGTGCCAGCAGTTGTGTGACCATGCTTTTCTGATACTGCGCGTCGGCGGAGCCCCGAGAGACGGCCAGACAATCAATCTCGTCGAAGAGGATGACGGAAGGTGCGAAGTTTTTTGCCCGCTCAAAGATATTCCGCAATGCTTCCTCTGTTGCACCGACCCACTTCGATAATAGCTCCGGTCCAGATACTGACTCGATATGCGCGTTGCATTCGCCAGCAACAGCTCTGGCCAGAAGCGTTTTGCCTGTGCCCGGAGGTCCGGCCAGGATGACACCACCCGCTTTTGGCTTGGCTCCGATCTTGGTGAATAGCTCGGCGTGTTTTAGCGGTAGTTCAATAAGATCGCGCACGGCCTCA
>CAYTHG010000297.1:0-5326 GCA_964437525.1 uncultured Myxococcales bacterium
GACGTAGAGAAAGCACTTCGTGTATTGAAAAAGAAGATGGCCCAGGAAGGTGTTTTCAAAGAGTTGAAGAAAAGACGCTTTTACGAGAAACCTTCTGTAAAGAAAAAACGTAAACGCGAAGAAGCTGAACGCCGTCGTCGTAAGAATATCTCCCGTTACAGCCGCTAATCGCTTTTCATTACTGAAGTATTTTCGGGCTCATCTTGCCAATTTAGCCGGGTCATCGGGCCCGGCACTAATTTGTGTAGAGGTTGGACATGCCAGGAATTAAGCGAGTATTGATAACCGGTGGTGCCGGTTTTTTGGGTTTTCATTGCATTCAAAAATGGGCTGACAAAGGTCTCAAGCTGACCTTGTTGGATATCGCTGGTTTCAACGCCGACGAATACCCCGAAGACGCCAAGCTGGTCAAAGGCGATGTTCGCGACGTGGAGTTGATGAACAAGCTTTTCGCCGAGGACAACTACGACGTGGTAATCCACGCCGCAGCCGCCCTGCCCCTCTGGACACCAAAAGAGATCTTCAGCACCAATGTAGACGGCACTCGCACCACTCTTGAAGTCGCCAAAAAGCACGGCGTCAAGCGCGTTGTCTTTATTTCTTCTACAGCAGTTTACGGCGTCCCCGAAAAACATCCGATATACGAAGTAGACCCTATGGTCGGTGTCGGTCCTTACGGAGAAAGCAAAATCCGGGCCGAGAAAATCTGCCAGGAACTTCGCAGCGATGAATTCTGCATTCCCGTGATTCGCCCGAAGACCTTCATCGGTCCCGAGCGCCTCGGTGTTTTCCAGATTCTCTACGATTGGATAGAGTCAGGCGTGCGCATCCCGATGATAGGCTGGGGACACAACCCCTACCAGTTGATGGACGTAGCCGATCTGGTTGACGCTATCTGGCTGGTGGCATCCCACGAAGACAGCACCAAGGTCAACGAAGAATTCAACGTCGGCGCCATGGAATTCGCCACTGTACGCCAGGACGTAACCGCCGTATGCGAATACGCAGGAAGCGGTTCCAAGCCTTTGGGTACTTTTGCAATGCCGATCAAGGGAGCCTTGATGCTCTTCGAGGCACTTAATCTCTCGCCTCTATATAAATGGATCTACGGCACCGCAGACAAAGAAAGCTTTGTCTCGACAGATAAAATTCAGGCTCTGGGCTGGAAAGCTCAATACTCTAACGCCGACGCCTTGATTCGCTCTTACCAATGGTATCTGGATAACAAACACAAAATCCAGAAAGGCACCGGTGTTACCCATCGTATCGCCTGGGATCAATCCATATTGGGAGTCTTCAAAAGATTCCTCAAGTGGTAAAACCATCTCCGCTGTTTTTGCAGCGCTTGGATATAGAAATGCCGCCGGTGATTGCCGACGGCATTTTTGTTTTCAAGACACAAAAAACGCTTACTCCACAGTAACCGACTTGGCAAGGTTTCTGGGCTGATCAATATCGGTGCCCTTCTGGTCCGCTATGTAATAGGCCAGAAGCTGCAAAGGCACGACCGAAAGCATGGGCTCTAAAGCTTCTTCAACCGCCGGCAAATAAAAGACATGATCCGAATGCGTCTCTATGTCCACATCCCCTTGCGTGGCAAGAGCTATAATGCGGGCGCGGCGGGCCTTGGCCTCCTGCATGTTGGAGACCATCTTGTCATATACTTTGTCGCGTGGAGCAATGGCGACCACAGGCAGGTCTTCTTCTATCAGAGCAATCGGGCCGTGCTTCATCTCTCCTGCCGGATAGCCTTCCGCGTGTATGTACGAGATCTCTTTCAGTTTCAAAGCGCCTTCCAAGGCTATCGGGTAATTGATCCAGCGACCAATGAACAAAAAGCCCTCGGCATTGCGAAGCTTGCCTGCCAGCTCTTCGATCTGAGCGGCGTCCTGTAAAATCTCTTCTACCAGCACAGGCACACGCACCAACTCCAGAAGCTTGTGCGAAGCGGTGCGGGCATCCATTTTTTCAAGCTTGCGGGCAAAATAGACGGCAATCAGATACAACACCGAAAGCTGCGTGACAAAAGCTTTGGTGGAGGCAACGCCTATCTCAGGTCCGGCGTGCGTATAAACAACGTAATCCGATGTACGAGGAATGGAGGATTCTATCACGTTGCAGATTGCAAGAACCTTGGCCCCCTTGCCCTTGGCGTCTTTAACTGCCGCCAGTGTATCTGCCGTTTCTCCCGATTGACTGATGGCGATAACCAGCACGTTCTCATCCAGAATGGGTTCGCGGTAACGGAATTCAGAACCCAACTCGACTTCCACAGGCACACGGCAGTAGCTCTCTATCCACTGCTTACCGACCAGCGCCGCGTGCCAACTGGTTCCGCAGGCCACAATCACGATACGCTTGAAATTTTCAAGCTGAGTTTTGGACAACTCGACACCATCCAAAAACACCTCACCACGTTCAAGCGAGACACGCCCCCGCAGAGTGTCCGTTAGAGCGCGGGGCTGTTCGTGGATTTCTTTCAGCATGAAGTGCTTGTAACCGCCGCGTTCGGCCATGGTAGCCGACCACTCGATATGCTTGGATTGACGTTCGACGGGCTTGCCTTCAAGATCGCTAATGCGCACGTTCTCGCGTTCGACAACCGCCATCTCGCCATCTTCGAGGAACAGTACGTCTCTGGTGTGCGCCAATATAGCGGGGATATCCGAAGCGACAAAGTTTTCGCCTTCCCCGCAGCCTATCACCAGGGGAGATGCATAGCGGGCGACGACGAGCTTGTCGGGCTCGGTTTCGGAAATAACAGCGATGGCATATGAACCCTTAATAATGGAAATGACCTTGCGCACTGCGCCTTCAAGGCCAGCGCCATCGTCAAGTTCGCGCCTGATAAGGTGCGAGAGAATTTCGGTATCGGTCTCCGATTGAAACTCGACGCCCTGCTCTTCAAGCTCTTTTTTCAATGACAGGTGGTTTTCGATAATTCCATTATGAACTACCACCACCGGCCCGGATTTATGAGGATGGGCATTTTCTTCAGAGGGGCGACCATGCGTCGCCCAACGTGTGTGACCTATTCCGAGATTGCCGGAAAGGGGATTGTCGTTAAGCGCCTTTGTCAAACCGACCAGCTTACCCTCGACGCGCAATACATTTATCCGGCCATCATCGAAGATTGCCAAGCCAGCAGAGTCATAACCACGATACTCAAGCTTACGCAGCCCATCAAGCAGGATCTCCGAACATTCCTGTTCGCCGACGAATCCAACGATTCCACACATGTTGTCACCTTTTTAAATAGCCCTCAAACACAAAACTACTTGGAAGATTTTCCGATCTTCTTTGCCGCTTTCTTCTTTGTGGCCTTCTTTTGTGCGGCTTTCTTTTTGGCGGCCTTCAACGCAAGCCCTTCTTTTTTGGCTTTCTCGTGATACCCATGCCTGACCTTGACTTCAGCTCTTGAGACGACAAGATCGCCTTCCTGCAATTCGACATGCTTGGTCAAGCAGGTTCCGGCGCCGATAATCACGTGGTCGGGAATTTCAACCGGAGACACAAGTTGCGTATCCGAACCGATGAAGACTTCTTTGCCGATCACGGTCTTGAATTTGTTGTAGCCATCGTAGTTACAGGTAATAGTCCCCGCACCGACGTTGGTTCCTTGACCGATATCGGCATCGCCTATGTAACTCAAGTGGTTGGCTTTGACACCCTCGCGCAGAATAGAATTCTTGACCTCGGTAAAGTTTCCGATACTGGCACCCCTCTCCAACTTGGCACCCGGCCTGAGACGCCCTAAGGGGCCGACAGAGGCATTCGGGCCCACCTCGGCATCAGCTATCACGCAGTACGGCTCGATCCTGGCTCCTGCGTCGATTTTCGCATTTGTAATAACAGCACCCTGCGCTATGATGCAATCCTCGCCGATGACGGTTTTGCCATCGATGAAAACGTTCGGGTGAATAACGGTATCCCTTGCTATACGTGCATCCGCCGAGATTCTGACAGTCTCCGGACGAATGATGCTAACGCCGTTCTGCATGTGCTTCGTGTTGATAATTCTGCCAAGCTTGCTTTCCATCTGCGACAACTGCACACGGCTGTTGACACCTTCCATCTCCCACGGCTCGCAGAATTCAGAGACGACCTTTTCTCCATTTTCCGCCGCCATTGCGATCAAATCCGGCAGATAGAATTCGCCCTGCTTGTTTTTGGAGCCGACCTTGGCAAGACCTGAGAACAGAAACTTTTTGTCCACAAAATAAGTACCGACGTTGACTTCCGGAATCTCTCGCTCGGATTTGGAAGCGTCTTTATGTTCGACACTACGTACAATGCGCCCATTTTCGCGCACGATATGCCCGTAATCAGAAGCATTGGCAAGCAATGCCGTGAGTAGACCTATAGGCGACTTGGCTCTGCGAGCTTTGCCTATCAGTTTTTTGATTGTCGCAACTTGCAGCAAAGGAACATCGCCAAACAAGATCAGAACATTGCCGTCAAAGCCTGACAATGAGCGCTTGGCCTGCAATACGGCGTGTGCCGTCCCCAATTGTTCTTTTTGCAAAGCGAATTTGACTTTATCGCCATAGGTATCCGACAGATATTTTTTGACCGACTCGGCTTGATGTCCGACAATGACGACGACGCGTTCAGCGCCGACAGCCAATGCCTGATCGACGACATAAGCAATTAGAGGTTTTCCAGCCAGTTCATGCAAAACCTTGGCACGCTTGGACTTCATGCGTGTGCCCATACCGGCTGCAAGTATCACAGCTGCAATAGACATTCGTTTTCCCTTTCAAGACTTACAATTTTCCAGCCAAAAGCGCGTTGCGCAGCGGCATGAGTTCCTGTTTGATTTCGGCAGCGGAATAGAAACGATCTTCTTTACGTTTCTCCAGACAGCGCATGATGATCTTCTCCAGTACCTCGGGGATGTTGGGGTTGTATTCCGAAGGTCTGGGTGGCGCGGTGTGCATATGGTGATATGCAATATCGCCGTTTGTGAACGGCAGTGTGCCGGTAATCATCTCGAATAAGGTCACGCCGAAGGAATAGATATCGGTACGATGGTCCACGCCTTCGCCCTCCACCTGCTCGGGCGACATGTAAAGCGGTGTACCCTTGGCAAGGGTTTTCTGCTCACCAGCCTCTTTCATAATCTTCGCCAGACCGAAGTCCATTATTTTGACTTCACCCTGATCCGAGATCATGATGTTGGAGGGTTTTATGTCGCGGTGGATTACGCTGTTGTTGTGAGCATAATCCAGACCCGCACAAACTTTGGACGCTATCACGACACAGTTTTTGGTAGTCAGTCTTCCCTTGTCGTGAATGAACTGCCCCAACGAACGCCCCTTGACAT
>CAYTHG010000298.1:0-5322 GCA_964437525.1 uncultured Myxococcales bacterium
TTCGGTCAACTGCCAGGGTACTCCGCCGTCATCGAGAAGCTTTCTCAACTTGGCGATATACTCTGCGTCAGCATCGTTGGAACCGCCCTTGCCACGCGCTCCGGTGTACTTGCACATATTGACACCGTAGCCGAGTTTGGGAGCGTTGCGCAGATCATGGACCTGCTTGAACTCAGGATTGATACCTGCGCTGACATCGGTGCTCAATGCTGCCGACATGGCCATAAGGTCACGAATGCGGATCTCGGAAATTCCCGGCTCGGCTTTTTCGCATATCTTGGAAATGCCGTGATAGAAGAAATTCGACTGCATACCGGTTGCGCCATAAGATCCGATCTCTTCTTTGTCGGCCAAGAAAACAACGGCTGTCTTTTTAGGCTGCTTCTTCATTCCGAACATGGCCCACATGTTGGCATATGCGCAGACGCGGTCATCGTGTCCATATGCACCAACCAAGCCACGGTCGAAACCGATTTCGCGGGCCGGGCCTGCGGGAACAACTTCCAACTCTGCCGAGTAGAAATCTTCTTCGGTCATGCCGTACATCTGATTGAGTTTTTCAAGCACGGTCAGTTTGATTTTTTCTTTTACATCCTCATCGTTTACCGGAACGGAACCGACGATGATGTTCAACTGCTCGCCCTTGATAATATCGGGCAGTTTCAACCCAGCCTGGGCTTTTCCTGCCAAGTGCGGCAGCAGGTCGGATATTACGAAGCAGGGATCGCTGTCGTCGTCGCCGATATTGATCTCAACAGTAGTGCCATCTTTAAGAGCTACTACACCTACCAAAGCCAGCGGGCGGTTGACCCACTGGTATTTCTTGATACCACCGTAGTAATGGGTCTTCATCATTGCCATAGAGGAATCGCCGTCCTCGTAAAGCGGGTGGGGCTTGAGGTCGAGGCGCGGAGCGTCTACGTGTGAAGCGACAATGTTGAAGCCGTCTTTTACAACGCTTTTGCCGATAACTGCCAGAAGCAGGTTTTTGCCACGGTTTCCGATATAAACCTTATCTCCGGCTTTAAGTTTGCCGCGCACCTTGTCAAGCGGCTTGAAGCCGTGCTTTTCTGCCAAGGCAACTGTGTTATCTACGAAAAAACGTTCGTTCTTGTTTTCCGAGACATAGGCCATATATTCCCTGTTCATTTTCTCAAGGATGCCCAACTCGGTTTTCTTGAAAAACTTCCAGCCGTTTTCTTTTTTGCTGACAAGTTCCTTTTCAAGCTTCTGGTATTTACTCTCTTTTGCCATCTTTATTCCTTAATTAGAAAAGTTACCGACAAAGTAAACTAAAATAGTTTGATCTTAATGACTTTCCGGCAAACCATCTGCCTCATGTTTTTCGATATGATTTCCACTCTTTGAAAGTGAAAGATCTGCCATACGACACAGAAAAAGGCTTTGGGTTCGCACAAAAATGACAGACTTTAGATATCACGCGAGCTTCTAAGCGTCAAGTTGAAGAGATGCTCTGTAAAATGGATTCGTGCGCTTTCGTTCACTGGCAATTCCAATAAGAGCTTGACAGCAGGCTGCTATAGAACCAAAATCTATTCAATACTTTAGAGAACAGGGTACGAAGTGGAGAAACAGACTCAAAAAACAAACGGAGCGAGAAAAACAGCCACCATCATTCTGGCGGTTCTGGCGCTACTGCTGTTTGCCGAGTTCGCCGCCAAACAGGGCGTTTACCACTACTACCTTTACCGTTCCTACAGCCTGATGAAAGACTACTACAAAGTCGAGGGCAACTTCTGGAACTTTAAAGAACGATTCGAAAAGAGCCAGCACGGTCGCCTGCAACAAAAAGACCCCTTCATCAACGATATCTACAACCGCCGCTATTACCGACCTGAAAGCGCCGGAAACAAGTACGGACTCAGCCACGACGAACCGGCGTTAAAAGCCAAGGAAGGCATCAAGCGTATTCTCTGTATTGGTTCATCTACCGTTGAGCAGGGCTTCCCGAGCGCCTTGCAAAAAACACTGGATACGCTGGAACCGGAGACATACGAAGTCATCAACGCCGGAATCCCGGCAGCTTCTATCCTAAACACCTTCATGGACTACAACCTGATCTGGAAAGAACTCAAACCCGACATCGTGATTCTGGAACACAACGTGGACGATGTAGCCATCAACACCACTTGGCCATTCAACATGAACGGCCAGGACAACCAGTTCAGAAAGCATTTCCTGCAAAGCGCTCAAGAAAACTTTGCTCGTCCCCTGGGTGGCCTGCGAACACTTTTCTGGAGTATTTTCTCCGACGAATCGCCGTGGTTCGCCGAGCGTCTCGAACAGCCCGGCAAAGAGGGTCTTGATCGTTTCAAAACTCTGCTGGAATCTTTCGTAATGGCTGTCAAAGGCTCAGGGGCGCAACCAGTTCTGCTTACATTCCAGCCGACCTTATCGGCAGGCGATGACAAAGGGAAGTTTTCGAAAGAGTTTTACGCGGATATCATTGCATTTTATCAGCTTATGTTTTATTCATTTACATTAGATGGCGCAATGCAGACATTGGATGAACACAACCGCATTACGCGCGATGTAGCAAAGGCGATGGAAATTCCTCTGGTCGAAACGGTGAACAAGATTCCGCGCATGGATATGTTTTTCATCGACGCCACACACCATAGCGACAAAGGAAACCAGATTGTTGCCAAGCTTATAGCTAGGAAGTTGCAAGAAAATGGAATCATCGAAAAACAATAAACAACCGGAAAACAACAATAAACGCTTTAAAAACCGGAAAGAACTGTTTTGGTACGCCTTCATGCGCATCAAAGAAACCCGTAAGTGGTGGCTGCTTCCCGTGCTGATATTGCTGGTAGTGTTCGGGTTCTTCCTTAATCTGTTCACGGGCTATAATGTTCTTCCGGCAATTTACAGCCTGATTCCATAGTTCGGGGGCCATAGTTGAAAAAGCGGCTTTCACCATCAAAACTCTTATTTATCGTAGCGATATTTGCATTTATCGGTCTTGTATTCTGGGCCAATGTAGATGTGTCCAAAGACCTTGCGCGACTCGAACGCATTCTGGCCCTTTTGGAAGTCCACCCCGACCTGCTCTGGAAACAACGCCCCGATCTCGACACGACATTTGAAGGCGCCCACGTTCTCACTGACACCCAAGGCTTCCGCCTGCAAAACCCAGATGATAAGCGCACGACAGCCAAAGACACAAACGAAAGCTTGACTGTGCTGACCCTGGGCGCGAGCCCTACTTTCGGATACGGCGTCGAAGCCGATCAGACTTATTCGGCAGTTGCAGAAAAACTCATTAAAAAGCAGTACCCCAACGCAAAAATCATCAACGCCGGACAGATAGGCTATTCATCGTGGCAGGGCTTGAAACTGCTAGAGAAACACTTCAACGACTTCAAGCCCGATGTTTTGACCGTCTCTTACGTCGTCAACGACATCGACAGATTGAGATTCTTTTTCTCCAACGGCAAAGGCGATTACCAGACAGAACCGCCAAATTCCAGCAAAGCAGCCATAGGCAACTGGTTGAACGACACCTGGCCCTTCTCCGCCCTGGCCCGACAGCAACGGCGCGTTTTGGTAAAGCTGTTCTCCAACATCTCCCGCAAGGGACAATATGAACTGACGCACGTTCGCTCGACCCCAGAAGAATACGAAAAGAACCTCAAGCGCTTTATCGAATTTGCCCATATTAAAAACGTGCCACTGTTGTTCATCGAGATGCCCTTCAGGTTGCCGGAAAAACTTCCTGCCAAAATTGCAGAGGCAAATGCGAAACTCGATCAGGTGGAAGAAAAATTAAAAGCAGGAAAGCTCGAAGCTGCCCAGGAACTTTTGGACTCTCTTTATGAAAACGACTGCAAGAAAAGCCGTATGCACTACCTGCAAGGTTTGATCTGGGAAGAGCAAGGCTACCAGGGCAAAGCCAAGAAATATTTCAAGAAGGCCATGGAACACGTCATATACGACTGCGCCCGCGATGCCAGACTCTACAATAAAATCATGGAAAAAGTCGCCCGCGAAACCGACACGGCAATCGTCAATCCGGCAGCGCGTCTAGGAGATCTTGCCGCCGATATGGAATACTTCGTGCCAAACGACTACATCCACCCCAACAAAGAGGGACACGAGATCATCGGAAAATGTGTTGGGATTGCGCTTTACAGAATTATGGCCGGTGACAGATCAGGTTTCGTCCAGGAATGCAAATAGCTTTTTGTGTTTTCCGTGGTCGATGTACTCTCTGATTATCTTGCTCGAATCTTCCATCAATTGCCCGAAATACTCAAGCACGATGGCCTCGTATTCGTCCCAGCGCTCGGGACCACGGAACATCCAGTAAATGAACAGATTGGGCAGAGCGAATTGATAACAGCGGGCCTGAGCTTTTTTGTCTCGCAGACTACCCTTGTAATTCTCGACATCGGAAAGACTCATACGCTTTAAGAGCTTGCCGGTAGTGTTGGCATCATTATCGTCTTCCTGTTCCGACTTGAAACCTGCAAGCTTGTCGAGGTAATGCATGGGCTTGTCGATATCGTAATGAAGAACCGGCGTGTGGTAGGTGAGATCGAAGCCCTTGTACATCTCGCGGAATTTGTCGATAACTTTATCCATGTGACCGGGGAAAAACGGCCAGTCATGGGTAATGCCATCGGCTCCGTTTGCGATATCGTGCTTGAGACAGTAGGCAATAGTGCCGATGTGATTCAACAATGCGCAAAAGCCGCAATTTTGCAAGGTGAAGAATCCGTACTTGCGGATGTAATGCCAACGGCGATAGTTTGTAATGTATTCACCCAAATCCGTAGTTTCTAAAACATAGTGCGGAATCTTGATTTCGGGAAAGCGGTTTTTCAGCAACTCGGCATTGTAGTTTGAATGATCGGCGCAATAAAATCCCGCACGGTCATATGTCAGCAGGTGAACTTCTTTATATTTTTCAGCCATCAAAGCCGAAGAAGCCGTGGAGTCGGTTCCTCCCGAAAACAGAATCGCTATTTTATCCTGACGGTCAGTCATTCTTATGCTCCAACTGCTTAAAGAACCAAGTCAGGAGCTTGATATAGCCCTGATAGAAGAAGTTGATGAACTTGCCCAGAAGGTCGGAGTACTTCACTCGCCATCTGTAGGGAAGTATAACGGCCACGGCCAGAACAAAAAAAGCAATGATATATTTGATCCATCTGGCAATCATCTGCTACCAACTCCTTTTAGGCATTAATTATCGCTTTTTACCGCTTATGCCTGAGACACATTATGAAAGCCTCAAGTCGTTCCGTCAAGGCAATATCTTGAATGGAAGAGCTTACCAAGTTTCGGGAGGTATGG
>CAYTHG010000299.1:0-5303 GCA_964437525.1 uncultured Myxococcales bacterium
GTCTTGGCGATGGCATAACCGTAGTCGATGTCGGCGCGGAGTGTATGCAAGGGTACGCGACCCTCGTGATAACGCTCTTTGCGAGACATGTCGGCTCCGCCCAAACGCCCGGCCAGGTTGACTTTAATTCCCTTGGCACCGAACTTGATTGCCTGTCCGATGGCTTTCTTGATGGCGCGGCGGAATGCGACGCGCTT
This sequence comes from uncultured Myxococcales bacterium, assembly GCA_964437525.1. GTDB lineage: Bacteria > Myxococcota_A > SURF-8 > SURF-8 > SURF-8 > JAKQSH01. Next base: position 198 of record CAYTHG010000299.1, read on the forward strand.
TTCAAGCTGCAGAGCAATCGACTCTGCGACGAGCTGAGCATTAGCTTCAGGCTTACGAACTTCAATGATGTTGATAAACAGGTTAGCGTCTGTCAACTTCTGAAGCCTAGCCTTCAGATCCTCAATACCAGCACCGCCCTTTCCGATAACCACGCCTGGACGAGCGGAATGAATGGTAACCTTGATCTTTCCGGGAGCTCTTTCAATTTCGACTTTAGCAACGCCTGCGCTGTACAAGTCTTTCTTGAGAAGCCCACGAATCCTCAGATCCTCATGGAGCCATGCTGCATAATCTTTTTCGGCAAACCACTTGGAATCCCAAGTTTTATTGATGCCGAGTCGCAGCCCGATTGGATTAACCTTTTGACCCAAGACTCACCTCCAGATCGTTTATTGTTCGTCCAGCACGAGCGTTACATGGCTTGTGCGTTTGTTGATTCTGGTCGCCCGTCCCATTGCTCTGGGCATGAAACGCTTCATGGTCGGACCTTCATCAACATGGATTTTCTTTACATACAGGATGTCAACATCTATGCCGCCGTTTTCTTCAGCATTCGCCACTGCAGAATGAATGAGCTTGGCGATCGGCAAGGCAACCTTGCGCGGACTGAAATTCAGGACGTTTATGGCATCCTCAACATTTTTACCACGAACCATGTCTGCCACCAGACGCACTTTACGCGGGGCGGATCGCAGATATTTCAGTTTAGCCTTGATTTCCATCGTTCTTTCCTCTAGCCGCCTTAGCGCTTGGATTTCCTGTCACCTGAGTGTCCACGGAAAGTTCTTGTAGGAGAGAACTCTCCAAACTTATGCCCAACCATCTTCTCGGTCACGAAAACCGGGATAAACTTCTTGCCATTATGGACAGCGAATGTCAATCCGACACATTCAGGCACAACTACGGAACGGCGAGACCAAGTCTTGATAACTTTTCTGCTGCCAGAGTTCTCAGCGTTGAGTACTTTCTTGGCCAAATGCAAATCAATAAAAGGTCCTTTTTTGACCGAACGCGGCACGATGACCTCCTCTTACTTTTTCTTGCGACGACGCACGATAAATTTATCGGAACGGGTATTCTTACGGGTCTTTTTACCCTTTGTCGGAACACCCCAAGGAGTAACCGGATGACGACCACCGGAAGTACGACCTTCACCACCACCATGAGGATGGTCTACTGGGTTCATTACGACACCGCGAACTTCCGGGCGTTTTCCACGCCACCTAGCGACACCGGCTTTACCCAGGCAGATAGTACTGTGAGCAGAGTTGCCCACCTCTCCGATAACCGCACGACAATCAAGCAGCACCTTGCGAACTTCACCGGAAGGCAGACGCAACTGAGCGTAATTACCTTCTTTAGCGAGTAGCTGAGCGCTTGTTCCTGCCGAACGACACATCTGCGCACCCTTGGCAATCTTCAACTCTACGTTGTGAACAGTGGTACCCAGGGGGATGCTGCGGAGCAACATGCAGTTTCCGGGCTTTATGTCTGCGGCTTCTGCCGAGACAATCTTGTCACCAACCTTGAGTTTATTGGGAGCGACGATGTAGCGCTTTTCGCCGTCTGCGTAACTCAAAAGAGCTATGCGAGCCGAACGATTAGGATCATATTCAATGGTAGCTACAGTTGCGGCCACTTCGTACTTGTCACGACGGAAGTCAATGACGCGATACTTGCGCTTATGACCGCCTCCGCGTCTGCGGACAGAGATCCTACCATTGTTATTGCGACCGCCGGACTTGGTCAGCGGTTCAAGCAAAGGACGGTACGGCTTATCAGTAGTGATATCTGCAAAATCAGGAATCACTCTAAAGCGAGCACCGGGTGATGTCGGTTTTAACTTTCTCGTAGCCATGAATCAGTCTCACTCCGCCGTGCAGGATTTATACCCTGTCGAACAGCTCTATGGAGTCTCCCTCTTTAAGTGTTACTACAGCCTTTTTCCAGCCTGCACCGCGTCCGAAACTTTTTCCAACGCGCTTCCACTTACCGGGGACCCTCATGGTATTCACATTAACTACTTTTACGCCGAACAATCTTTCGATAGCACTTCTGACTTCGAACTTGTTGGCATCCCTAAGGACTTCAAAGCAGTACTGGTTTACGTCTTCTTGAACTTTCGTGACCTTTTCAGTGATCAGAGGCCTAATCAGGATTTGCTCAGGTGACCGGTTCATTTGAGCCTCTCTTCTATCATTTCCACAGCCTGCCTGGTAAGCACAAGCTCGTCGTGGTTCAGTATATCAAATACGTTCAAACCGGAAACTGGTAGAACATCGGTACCCTTGATGTTGCGGGCCGACCTAAAGAGCTTCTCATTGTTAACCTCAATGATCAGAGGCTTAACCATCTCGAACCTGCCGAGAACATCCGTCACAAACTTGGTCTTGAACTCGTCCATCTCGAAGTTTTCCAGAATGACGAGCTTGCCTTCTTTGTTCCTGAGCGAAATCGCGGAACGCAAAGCGCCTGAGCGAACTTTACGCGGAACCTTATATGAGAAGGAATGCGGCTTGGGACCGAAAGCAGTACCACCGCCTACCGCACTAGGAGTGCGACGGGCACCGCGACGAGCGCGGCCTGTTCCTTTTTGACGGAACATCTTAGCACTGCTGCCAGTCACGTCGGCGCGAGTCTTGGTACAAGCAAGACCGAGGCGACGATTAGCAAGCTGCATCTTAACTACTTCGTAGAAGAGGTTACGATTGACTTCACAGTCGAAAACTCGATCTGAAGCCTGAATCTCTCCAACTTCTTTTTTATCAAGGTCATAAACCTTTAAAACTGCCATGATCACTTCCCCTTTTTGCCAGTCTTCACAATGCTGACAACACCAGCTGAAGAACCGGGGACCGCACCGTGAATGTATACGAGGTTGTTCTCGGCATCGATTACAGCTACCTCCAGATTCAATGCGGTAACAAACTTGTTACCCATCTGACCCGGAAGCTTGATACCCTTGAGAACATGCGCAGGACTAGCAGACGACCCCAAAGAACCGGGACGCCTGTGGAAGCGCGAACCATGAGTCTTGCGACCACCACTGAAACCGTGACGCTTCATTACACCCTGGAACCCGCGACCTTTGCTCTTGCCGGTAACTTTTACAATGTCGCCTTCTGCGAAATCAGCAATCGTGATTTCCTGGCCGACCTTGTAATCGTCGATGTTGTCTACGCGGAACTCTTTGAGGTGATAGAAAGCACCTTTTCCAGCCTTCTCAAAATGACCGGTCAAAGGCTTAGTCACACGGTTGAGGCGCTTAGGCTCATAACCGAGCTGAATGGCATTGTAGCCATCAGTTTTGACTGTTTTCTTTTGAAGCACCACGCAAGGTCCAGCCTCTACGACTGTGACAGGCAAACGCGTGCCATCCTCTTTGAATAGTTGGCTCATGCCAACTTTCTTTCCAATAATTCCGAACGCCATTTTCTCTTCCCTGGCTCTAAGTTGAGACGACCGTTTTCCCCGGCTGAAGCGGGAAACCTGTCCGTCTAAACGGAAGGCACTAAAAGTGCACAACGAGCAAGCAGTGTAAGCTATTGGCTCACACAGTCAAGCTTTTTCTGCATTTTTTATGTTTTAATTTCTACATCAACACCAGCAGACAGGTCGAGCTTCATAAGCTCCTCTAATGTCTGCTGATTTGGCTGCAGAATATCTATCAGCCTGTTGTGCGTACGGATCTCAAACTGCTCTCTCGATTTCTTATTGACATGCGGAGAGCGAAGAACCGTGTATTTGTTAATCGTCGTGGGCAACGGGATAGGACCGGCGACATTGGCTCCGGTCCTGCGGGCAGTCCCCACGATTTCTACCGCAGACTGATCCAACAGTTTGTGATCGTATGCTTTCAGTCTGATGCGAATCTTTTGCTGAGACACTGATGTGGCTCCTTTCTATTCAATAACCTTTGAGACGACACCAGCGCCGACTGTGCGACCACCTTCACGAATGGCGAAGCGCAGGCCTTCTTCCATTGCGATAGGTGTTATCAGCTCACCCTGGATTTTCACGTTATCACCAGGCATTACCATCTCTACGCCTTCGGGCAAAGAGGTCACGCCAGTAACGTCTGTTGTACGGAAATAAAACTGAGGACGATAACCATTGAAGAATGGGGTATGACGACCGCCCTCTTCTTTGTTCAGAATGTAAACTTCGCCCTCGAACTTCTTATGAGGCAGAATCGAGCCCGGCTTAGCCAAGACCTGACCGCGCTCAATGTCTTCGCGCTTTACGCCACGAAGCAGGCAACCTACGTTGTCTCCGGCCTGACCGTAGTCAAGGATCTTACGGAACATCTCAACTCCGGTTACTACCGTTTTGCGAGTGTCCTTTACGCCGACAACTTCAATCTCTTCGCCTGTTCTGATCTCGCCACGCTCAATACGACCTGTGGCGACTGTGCCACGACCCGAAATCGTGAATACGTCTTCGACAGGCATCAAGAAAGGCTTATCAACTGCACGCTCAGGCTCAGGAATATAGGTGTCTACGGCTTCCATCAATTTGACGATAGACCCGGCGCCGATATCGCTCTCGTCGCCTTCCAATGCCTTCAAGGCGCTGCCCTGAATGATGGGAATGTCGTCGCCCGGGAACTCGTAAGAGGTCAGAAGCTCACGAAGCTCCATCTCTACCAGCTCCAGAAGCTCTTCATCGTCTACCATGTCAACCTTGTTCAGGTAAACTACCATCGCAGGTACGCCAACCTGACGCGCCAGCAGGATATGCTCGCGGGTCTGAGGCATCGGACCGTCGTTGGCGGCAACTACCAAAATAGCTCCGTCCATCTGCGCGGCACCGGTGATCATGTTCTTGATGTAGTCGGCATGGCCCGGGCAGTCTACGTGCGCATAGTGGCGGGCTTCCGTCTGGTACTCAATGTGAGCAGTCGAAATTGTGATGCCGCGCTCGCGCTCTTCTGGGGCCTTGTCGATCTGATCAAAAGCGGTGAACTCTGCACCACCCTTCGTCGACAACACACGAGTGATCGCTGCGGTCAAGGTAGTTTTACCATGGTCGATGTGACCAATGGTGCCAATGTTTACATGCGGCTTGGTTCGTTCAAATTTTTTCTTGGCCATTACGCCCTCCCT
>CAYTHG010000300.1:0-5276 GCA_964437525.1 uncultured Myxococcales bacterium
CGACATCTTCGCCTGCTTCAAGTTCGTTTTCCACTGCATCGATATCGCCGTCGGTTTCATCTTCTTTATCATCCCAATCGCTGCCTTCATCATCGTCAGAACCCATACAGCCGGACAAGCTCAGAGCCAACGAAAGCAGTATTAAGACAGCAATCCTGATACAAATATTTTCAATTCCGGTTTTCATTAAATCACCCGTTTGACGCAGTTTCATTTATTTCTGAAAATACTGAAAGTTGCCTCAAGTGTCAAGTTGAAACGACTCAAAGATTACATTTCCCTGCCGGATTTGTATCGGCGACAGGCTAATATTCCAAAAAAAATCCCCCAGTACAAGACCGGGGGATTTTTTAGACTTTGTCAATCAACGAAATCGCTAACTAAATATCTGCATTATGTTCTCAACCTAGAAGAATAAGTCTCTCTTGCCATTGGCGATGCTTTCCAGCTTTTCCTTCACCTGTGCAAGACGGGTTTCATCGATGTCCTTCATTTCGTTTGCAATCAGCTTCTCTCCAGCCAGTTTGGTTTCGGCTGATGCATAATCGGTCAGGTATTCCATGAAGGTCATTATTGCGTTAGGCTGACAGAAGTTTTTGACCCAACCATCTTTTGCAAATGACATAAAGTGTTCGCCGGTACGGTTGAGACGGTAGCAGGCGGTACAGAATGAGGGCAGGTAACCAAGGTCAACCAGTTCGCGGGCGACCACGTCCAGGCTGCGATCATCGTATATCTTGAATTGCTGTTTCGCCATCTGCTCTTTTTTAGCCTTGTATCCACCGATTGCAATGCAAGAACCGGCGTCTATCTGAGAAATACCCAAAGCGAAAAGTTCATGACGAATCTCAGGTTTTTCACGAGCTGTCAGAATCATGCCGGTGTATGGCACCATCAGACGGATAATGGCGACAAGGCGCTTAAAGTGCTTATCTGAAACCAGATAAGGGGACTGGCTTGCCAGCGGTGTGTTGATCGCCGGTTCCAGGCGCGGGAACGAAACGGTATGAGGACCGACGTTGAATTCTTTTTCAAGATCCATTGCGTGCATCAGCAGGCCCATGACCTCGAATCTCCAATCGTACAGGCCAAACAGCGCACCGATGGCAACATCGTCCAGGCCACCTTCTTGAGCCTTGTGCAGGGCATAAAGCCTGTTTTTGTAATCGCCTTTGGGAGTATTGGCCGGGTGAAATTTGCCGTACATTCCTGGATGGTAGGTTTCCTGGAAAACCTGGAAGGTGCCGACACCGGCTTCTTTCAAGGCTTTGCATTCTTCAGGCTTCATGGGCGCTGCGTTTACATTCAATCTGCGTATTTCGCCCTTGCCATCGGGTGTCTTGGTATCATATACGGTTTTTATGGTATCGAGCATGTAGTCGAGACCGTATTTGGGATGCTGCCCATAAACCATCAATACGCGTTTGTGCCCGACGTTTTCGAGGGCAAGAATTTCTTCCCGCAGTTCATCCTGCGTCAAAGCGTGGCGGATTGAATCTGAATTATCCGACCTGAAAGCGCAATATTCACAACGGTTAACACAGTAGTTAGAAACGTACAAAGGTGCAAAGAAGACGATACGACGACCGTAAATACTTTGTTTCAACTCTTTTGCAAGCTTGAAGATGTCCTGCCACATATCTTCATCTTCAAGACCCAAAAGAACGGCGACCTGCTCAGGAGATAGCCCCTTTGCTTTGCGGGCGTGCTCGATTACCTCTTCGACCTGTTTTTTATCGGGACTTTTGTGCTTTGCAAGCAAGCTCTCGATATATTCAACGTCAATGAATGTTTTGCTCATTGCATACTCCATCTTTCTCTACATGCATGATAACAAAGCGACACGAGTTAGACGTGTCTGATAGAAATATAGGCCTTTAACAAAAAAATTCAATTCATTATTTACAAAAACATCAAAAAAAAGGCGCCCCCTCTAGGAGAGGACGCCTAAATTGTAAAAGATCGCTCAAAAAAGAACTTAGACGACCTTTACTCCGCGCTTGGTATAGCTGGTGTGAAGGAGCTTGTGGCTCTTGTGGCCGCAAGGTCCGTCTTTCAGGAATTCATCGTAGATCTTGGTGATTACAGGATTCTCGTGAGATTTACGATATTCCATGATGTGGTCCTCAGCATAGATAGCCTGAGCACGCGCTTCACGAATAGCCGCGCTGGTCGGGATGGGCTGACCGCCACCACCGAGACAACCGCCCGGGCAGGCCATGATCTCGATGAAGTGGTAATCGCTCAATTCGCCGGCGTCCAGCATCTCGAGCACTTTACGTGCATTGGAGAGACCATGGGCGACCATAACCTTAAGGGTTGCGCCCTCAAGGAACTTCCAGTCATCGGTAGCCTTAGCTATCGGCAGCTCGGCGGTACGTACTCCGTCCATGCCACGAACCGGAACGATGTCGAGACCTTCGAAAGGTACTTCTTCGCCAGATACTATCTCGTAAGCGGTACGAATAGCAGCTTCCATAACACCGCCAGTTGCACCGAAAATAATTCCTGCGCCGGAACCGAGACCGATCGGATCATCGAAGTCGCTTTCGCCACAACCGAGCAGGTCGATGCCAGCTTCTTTGATCATGCGGCTCAGCTCGCGGGAGGTGACTACATAGTCAACATCCTGGTAACCGGAATCGCACATCTCGGGACGCTCGCACTCGTACTTTTTGGCAGTGCAGGGCATCAGGGATACGCTGACGATGTCTTTCGGGTCGATTTTGGCCAATTCTGAGTAGTAAGTCTTGATGACTGCGCCAAACATCTGCTGCGGGCTCTTGCAGGAAGAGATGTGGGACAGCAGATCAGGGTTGACTTGCTCGACGAACTTGATCCAACCGGGAGAGCAGGAAGTGATCTGCGGCAGAGAAACTTCCTTTTTGTCTACCAGAGCAGCCTTGAGGCGCAGCAACAACTCGGTGCCTTCTTCCATAATGGTAAGGTCGGCGGTGAAGTTGGTGTCGAATGCTTTGTCGAATCCCATCAGCTTCAAAGCTGTGTTCAGCTTCTTGGTGATGGCTGTTCCCGGAGCAATGCCGAATGCTTCGGCGATACCGACGCGAGGAGCAGGAGCGGTCTGAATGACGACGTGCTTGGTCGGGTCATCAATGGCGGCCCAAACCTTGGCTGTATCGTCGCGCTCGGTCAAAGCACCTGTAGGACAACGGTTGACGCACTGACCACAAGCGACGCAAAGGGATTCAAGAAGCGGCATATCGAAGAATGTGCCGATTTCGGTGTCGTTTCCGCGACCGATTTTGCCGAGCGCGTAAACGCTCTGCATCTGCTGACAGGTGCGGACACAGCGATAGCAGCGGACACATTTATTCATGTCGCGTACGATCGGACCTTCGCTGTTGATCTCGAACATAGGCTCGGAATCGTGACCGAAAGTGTAAGAGTCTATACCGTATTCGGCGCACAGAGACTGCAGTTCGCAGTTGCCGTTACGTTTGCAAGTGTAGCAATCGCCGTAATGCTCGGAGAGCAGCAGTTCGAGGATGTGCTTCCTGGCACGGCGGATAGCCGGGGAAACCGTGCGAACATTGATGCTCTGTGTTATCGGGTAAGCACAGGAAGCCTGCAATGTTCTCTGTCCTTCGATCTCTACCACGCAAAGGCGGCAGGAACCGGAAATGCACAGATCTTCATGGTAGCAAAGTGTCGGGATGCGGATACCTGCATCCTTAGCTGCTTTAAGAATTGTAGTATTGAAAGGAACTTTGAGTTCCCTGCCATCTATCGTGATACTAATCTGACCGCCGATATCTGCGGTGGTGTTTTCCGACATTTATTCCTCCTTTTGGTTGGCTTTAGCGGCCCAAGATTTCGTCGGTGAAATTCTCGACAATGGAGAGGAATGCGTTGGGAGCCGACTGTCCGAGTCCGCATACGCAGGTTAGCTGCATCGTTTTGCCCAGTTCCTTCATGTTATTCAGGTAGGCGATGCTGCACTCTCCATCCAGCAGCAAATCGATTCCCTTGAGCAGAGCGAAAGTGCCCTTGCGACAGGGAGCGCATTTGCCACACGATTCCTCGACGAAGAACTCCATGAAGTTCTCAGCCACTTCCAACATGTCCTGTTCAGGACCAAATACCATGATGGAACCACCGGAAGCCACGTCCTCGAATGCTATTTTGCGACCGAAGTCTTTAGCTGCGAGGCATGTGCCGGAAGCGCCACCGACCTGAACGGCCTTGGCTTCTTCGCCGCCGACTTCTTTGAGAAGCTCGGCAACAGTGACACCCATCGGCAACTCGTAGATGCCGGGAAGGGCGCAAGCACCGGAAACGCTGAAGAGCTTGGTTCCGGTAGACTGTTCGGTTCCGTTCTCCTTGAACCAGGCAGCGCCACGGTCAAGAATCAGGCATACATCAACAAAGGTTTCTACGTTGTTGACGATGGTCGGATGACCGTTGAGTCCTGTGTTTACAGGGAAGGGCGGACGATTGCGGGGTTCACCGCGCTTGCCTTCGATGGACTCGATAAGGGCGGTTTCTTCGCCACAAATATAAGCGCCAGCGCCCATGTGGATATCAACGTCGAAGTTGAAGCCTTCTTTGCCACCAACGTTTTTACCGAGCAGGCCGCCTTCACGACGCTTGGCGATAGCAGCTTCGAGGTTTTTCTTCATGAAGTTGTATTCGGCACGCAGGTAGATGATACCTTCATCTGCACCGATAGCGTAACCGCCAATGGTCATGCCGTCCAAAATCTGCTCGGCATATTCCATCAACAGGAGACGATCTTTAAAGGTTCCCGGCTCGCCTTCGTCGGCGTTGCAGATGACAAACTTCTGCTCGTCTTTAACTGCACCGGCAAGCTGCCACTTCAAGGAAGTCGGGAAGCCTGCGCCACCACGGCCACGCAGATTAGCGTCGCGCAGATCGGCGATAACATCGACACGGTTCTTGGTCAGAGCTTTTTTGAGGCCGGCATTAACAGCGCTCGGGCCGTTCAGGATCGGACCTTTTTTCATTACATTGGCGTCGAAATCTACGACTTCAGGATCGCTGCCACCAAAGCAGGTGCGGCAATCTTCAATGATTTCAGCAACCTTGAGCGGGGTCACGTGGGTGTACATCGTGGTGTCGTTTACCAGTACCGCCGGGCCTTGGTCGCACATTCCCAGACAGTTTGTCCACTCAAGAGTAAACATTTTGTCTACGGTAGTTTCGCCGAACTCGATGCCCAGTTCGTTTTCAAACTGACGGGCGATGGTTTCTTTGCCGAGCATGTCGCAGGTAATGTTTTTGCAAAGGCGAATGAC
>CAYTHG010000301.1:0-5258 GCA_964437525.1 uncultured Myxococcales bacterium
CCCACATGGGCATAGAACCGCTCGGCAAGTCCTTTACCTTTAAAAGATTGAAAGACATCCTGCATCAAAGATCCCGCGTCATAAAATCCCTTTTGCTGGACCAGAACGTAATCGCAGGTCTCGGCAACATTTACACCGATGAATCGCTTTTCGTTGCAGGCATACACCCCAAGCGGATTTCAAATACTCTCTCTGACGAGGAAATCAAGAAACTCCACACCGCCATAAAAAAGATCCTAAGAAAAGCCATCAAGAACAACGGCACCAGCTTCGACTGGATTTATCCGGGCGGCAAGATGCAGGATTACTTGAACGTCTACGGTCGCGGTGGAGAAGAATGCAATCGCTGTAAGGGCAAAATAGAGAAGACCACAGTAGGACAGCGCGGAACGCATTTTTGCCCGCAATGCCAAGACGAAAAAATAAAATCATAAATATCTGAGCAGATAAAAGAATCAGCGACGGCGCAACATTTCTCGCTGCGTCTGGAACACGAACCTGACAAGACTCTCTTTACAGGATTCGGAAATCTCTTTATAGCGACAAGCGACCGATAAATTGGTCTTGCCGACCCCCCCCATCTCAACTTCGACTCTAATAACCTTAGCAGTAAAAATCAAAGGGCGATCACGGCCCGGCAGCATAATCGAAAGCCTCAAAATATCGCCTTTATCCACCTCAATACTGGAGGTAAAACGAATTCCCGAGCCCGACAAAGAAACCACCCGTTGAGAAAGAATCGAAGTATCAAAGCGGGTTTCTTTCTGAACCTGCTCGCGCAATTTGCGGACTTCGTCGTACATTTTGTACATCAGTTGAGCCATGATCTGTTGATCGTCGCCTTCGCCATCCATGGACTTCAACTTATCGAAGGAGGAGTTGTCCTCAACTTTTTTCTCTATTTGACCCGGTGCTTTTCTGACAATTTCGTAACCCATCGACACAACGGTATCGACTCTGAAGAATTCTCTGTCTTCATGGCGCCCCAAAAGAGACAACTCGATATCTTCTCCAGACATGGAGGCAATCTTGGCTTTATACGCATAACCTCTGCCGGAATCTGCCAAAACGACATCACCTGCAGCATTCAGTTTGTTGATATCACTTTCACTGACAGAGTGAAGCAAATTTACATGCAGGGGCTTGGCCTTTAAAACTTCCACAGAATAATTAAAATATGGAGTCCCTTCTCCTGCAATCAAATGAAGTCTATCTCCACAAAACAATAAAACCTTCGTTTCCATGTAACTACCCCCACTGTCTGCGAAAAAAGTTCGCAAATCGAATAGAAAAATATCAGTCTGTTAAGTAATGCTCGTATATTCTCAACATTATAGTAAATCTCCAAAAGAAAGCAAGCAGATACACTCTTAACACACTCTTAACATTCCCGCAATAGGAAATAAAGACCTCTTGGACAAAAAAGCCCCCGATCTACGGGGGCTTTAAGTTGATTACTCTATTCTCTATTCAAAAGTGGTATGTCCGGGCGTACCCTCTTCTTCATCTTCCGCGTCCGGGGCTTCATCTTCCTCGGCTTCAACTCTTGGGAAACCGAGTTCATTAAAGAGTCCTTCGCCGACATGCTTGGCTGCACCGTCCATCAGGTTGAACAGCAATTCGCTGTACTGTCCCTTGCCGGTAAAATCGCTCTTAAGATATGAATAAAGCCTGTAATCGCTGGTGTTGATAGCCTTCAATTCGAGGCTCATGGTACCTTTGTACATATTGGAAGCGGCACCGCCGACATCTTTTATTTTGGGAAGCTTGATCGTTCCGACGATGAGAAGATCGACACCGTTTTCCTTGAATTTCTTTATCAGCTTTTTGTCTTCTTTTTTGACTATCTTAGCAATCTGGGCATTTTTAACCGGCAGCTTGTAAGGATCTGCCATTACTTCGTCATACTCGGGCCTTAAAACATCCCAGGCAGCCATCTCGACCTGCCCGGCATCGGTGTCCTGACCTTCGGCGGTGGCAACGATTTTTACAAGAGCCTTGCGACGAGCGGGCTTGTATACAAAGAGCTGGCGCAATCCACGACGAACTTCACCCACTACAACGAGTACAGCAGGCTTTTTGCCGAGATCTTTTTCGTAAGTTTCTTCCCCGCCTTCGTTTGTCACGGCATGAATTTTAAGCTTGGTAGTTTTTTTGCCTTTAACACTTATGGCCAAACTGAAATCGGCTTGCTTGGCAGACTTGACTATTTTGAAGCGCTTATCGTTAAGCAGGAAATCGCCAGCCAGTTTTTCTATACCCAAATATTTTTTGGAAACTTTGGCCTTGGGGAAAAACACTTTGTATCCATCAGAATCGCTTTTCACTTTCTCCACCTCCGCTTTGGCATCACCTGTCACCTTTTCGGCAACGGGCTTGTCCTGCGCGAAAACAAGAGAAGCAAAAGAAAGCGTCAGAAGAACAACTAATCCAATTACAGCCTTGCGAATCATGGCAATCTTTCTCCTTTTAAAACTTCTTCGTCAAATCATTGACCTTGAATAAAAAACAATAAACTTTTAATTTCAACCCAGAAAACTCCGGGATACTTGACGGATAATTTCCGAAACGGCGGCGTAGTTTTCACCTTCAAGCAAACCGGAAATCCAGACATAAGCGAAAAACGCCGTCAGAATGATCTTTACCAGGACATTGCCCAACATTCCTACATTGGGCCGCATCCACAAAAGCACTATACCCAAGGGCGCGAAGAAAATCAACGCCACTAAAATCACTCCGCTGCGTTGCCAGAATTGCAGGCCGGCGGCACTTGTGGGCTTGCTGTCTTCACGAGGAACTCTATGCCCAACTCTGCGTGGCTGGAGTTCTGGAGTCATGGGAGGATTGTTCTCATATGTCGGCTGACGATGACGAGGATGCGGTGCTCTCTCAACAGAACGCTCAACCCGTCCATCGGGTTGTCTTGCTGTTGTTCTTAGCTGAACGGGAACCTGGACGGTTTTCTGTTCTGCGGACTTTGCCGCTTTGACAGACTTGGAAACCTCAGTCGGGATTTCCGCTTTGACGACGATGGGTTCATCCTGCAGTTTTTCGAGCTTATTAAAAGCGGCAGGTTCTTTCCCGTAATCAGCCATGAGGTCTCTGGCGTAGACCCATTCTTTATCGAAGGGGTGGAAAACTTCCGTTGTGTCATCCAGTTTCCTGCGCCAGAGCAACTTTTGCAGTTCTTTCAACGAAAGAACGACCTCTTTATTTTCAAGACGAATTCTAATCATAGCAATTTCCTGCCTTTAAATGGAATCGAACCCGTCACACAAAAACCTTACAAGATTACTCAAAAAAATCAAATTCCGAGACCGTCATAGTTGTTTAACGATTGACTATATGCACAGCCTTCTTATCTGCCGCCATACAAGCCTCGGCAATAGCTTCTCCCATAGTCGGGTGAGCGTGAATGGTGTCGGCCACTTCATCAAGCGTCATTCCGTGCTCGACAGCCAGCCCCGCCTCGCCTATCAGTTCGGCGGCATCGGCACCGACAATATAGATAGAGAGAATCTCGCGGCTCCTTGCATCGGCACAGACTTTGACAAAGCCTTCTGTGTGCGCGCTGGCCTGAGCCATACCGGATGCGGCAAAGGGAAATTTACCGACCAGCAGTTCCCTGCCCTGCTCCACCAACTCCGATTCGCACGGACCGACTCCGGCAATCTGCGGATCGGTGAACATCACCGCCGGAACGACTTTGTTTTTATAGGAAACATCGTGGCCCGCCAGAATATCGGCCAGGACTTCGCCCTGTCTGGAGGCGCGGTGAGCCAGCATGGGATTGCCGGTCAGATCGCCTATGCAGTAAATGCCATCGACGCCGCTTTCCATCTTGTCGTTGACCTTGACGAAACCTTTTTCAGTCACGACTCCGCTTGCCTCAATATTGAGTCCGTCCGTGTATGGTCTTCGGCCAATGGCAACCAAAATCTTGTCGCACAACAACTCCTGGGGTTTGCCCTTCCATTCGTAGTTGAGCTTCAAGCCTTCTGCTGTTTCTTCATAACCGAGCGCCCTGCCCTTGGTGCGGATTTTCACGCCCATTTTTTTGAGCTTGCTTGCAACCGGCCTGACAAGATCTTTATCGAAGCCCGGAACAAGATCGTCCATCATCTCGATTACAGTCACCTGCGAACCGAACTTGGCGTAAACCATGCCCAATTCAAGACCGATATACCCGCCGCCTATGACAGCCAGACGCTCGGGCAATTCCTTCAGGCTCAGAGCATCGGCAGGACTGATGCAATTTTTGCCGTCGAATGGGAAAGGAGGAATCTGTATGGTTTCCGAACCCGTTGCGATGACTATTTTTTCGGCGGTGATTTCGTATTCTTCCTCGCCGGATACTTTTACTTTTTTAGAGTCTATAAAAGAAGCCTTGCCCAGTATGGTTTCTACACCGTTGGCTTTGCAGAGTTGTTTCACTCCACCGGCCAGACCTGAGACTATTTTTTCTTTCCATTCCTGAATTTTGACCAGATCAAAACCCTTGAATTCGGCGAACAATCCGAAGTCCTCGGCTTTTTCTATGATTTCCTTGCGCTTGGCAACGCTTATCAAGGCTTTTGAAGGAATACAGCCTTCGTTCAAACAAGTACCTCCGAAGTGGCGCTGCTCGACCAGTATGGCAGGCACTCCAAGTTGCCCGAGTCTTATTGCACAGACATATCCGCCGGGACCGGCACCAATTACTAATACCGTGGTTTTCTTTTCGATCATTCCAGACTCCATGAATTCAATCGGATATTCCAATCAGACTTGCTTGTCTTCAAGCTCACCTTTGACAAACAACTCAGCCGCTCGATAACTGCTGCGCACCATAGGGGCCGAAGCCACAAAACGGAACCCGACCTTGCGGGCGTACTCGTCGTAGCGCTCGAATATTTCAGGCTCCACGTATCGACTGACCGGCAACTGCTTTAAAGACGGTTGCAGATATTGCCCCAGAGTCACCATATCGCAGCCCACGCTACGCAGATCGTCGAGTGTCTCAAATACTTCTTCGTCCGTTTCACCGACACCTACCATTATGGATGATTTTGTCAAAAGCTCGGGTTTGATGCGCTTGACTGCAGCAAGCACTCCCAGCGAAGTATCGTAGTCGGCGCGGGCGTCACGAACTTTATCGCTTAAGCGACGAACTACCTCTATGTTGTGTGCATAGACATCCAGACCGGAATCTATCACCATTTTTATAAGTTCTTCGCGTCCGGAAAAATCAGGCACCAGCGCTTCGACCATGTGTTTTG
>CAYTHG010000302.1:0-5252 GCA_964437525.1 uncultured Myxococcales bacterium
TCAAATCATCGCGTAAGCTTTGGGTGCGTCTGGTTGGTGCATTTGTTTTGATTGTCGTGGCATTCTCCACTGTGGCTATTGTGGGCTATCTTGGTTATGACAGAAGCTATCATCAATGGTGTGAACTAAAAACCGATCCGAAAGTATTTGTCTGTAAGGAAGAACGCTATCTGGGAGTGCTTGAAAACACAACCAGCGTTGTTGACTGGGGCACTAGCAGCAAGCGCGTCACTTTGATGGTAAAGGACTTGATTCGTCCTCGTTACACGACCGGTAAAGCTAATAAACCGGAGTTTGTGCTGTTCCTTATGATGGATTTCGGAAGTGTCAGAACCGAGATCACGCAGGATGTAGGCGGATACGACTCCATTTTCCAATTGGCCGACTACATATCCGAAATCAGTGGGATAGGTCTGGAAGTCGCGGAACTAAGAACTCAGATGCCCAGCCCACCGAAATCGCGAAAATCCCGTGTGGTTGTCCCAAGACACTAAAACTCACCCTTCAATATATTCTGGTATGTGGGGAGGTTCCTGAGCGATTTCAGGTCGGGGTCTTTTTCCATGGTTTCGTGTGATGCGAAGCCGTTCATTACCGATATTTTCAAGTATTGCAGAGCCATCTGTGGCTTGCCCTCCAAGGCATACAGGCAGGCCATATTGTAGTAGACGATGCCGAGATTGGGGTCTAGCTCCAGTGCTTTTTTGTAGTGCTGCATGGCTTTGGAGTATTCCTGACGCCCGTAATGGGTGACTCCTATTCCATATTGCGCGGTTGCGTTTTTCGCATCTTTTTTGAGAATCTTCTTGAATGTTCTTCTGGCTTCCTCAAAGTTGCCTATATCAAGTTTTCCTTTTGCTTCGATCAGCAATTTCTGAATCGGGCTTTGGGATTTGATGGCCGCTCTCGGGTCGTAGGTTCCCGGTGCTGCCGGCGGACCGGGGAGGATGGGGGCGTTTTGCTGCGCTTTTGCCAGTTCCTTTGCGGAAACGTCTTTGAGCTTGCGAAAAATGATTCCCTTGTCTCCGCTGAATCCGACCAGCGGACACTTGGCATCTTTTGCATTTGCCGAGCCGCTTAAAAGTTTGCCTTTTTCACCTATCAGCAAAAGGGCATGAGCCTTCACCGCGCCGCCGCAGTCGGTTCCCGATTGAGGCATGAGGATTTGCCCGATGACGGTGTCGTCGAAAAGATCGCCTTCAAGGACAAGCTGGCCTTTTTTGAAGGGGCAGATTTCGGTGCTTTTCTGTAAACGTCCGGTAATGTGGCCGTCTTTTTCAATAAGGCTGATTTCGCCAAGTTTGTAGCCCCAGATACCGTTTAAGTCTGCGGCAGAGCTAGATAAACTTGTTAAAAACACACACAAAAAGACAACAAAAACGACAGCAGACCGCATGTTTCCCCCTGATCCGATTTGTTCACGAGAAATTCGTGAATAACCCGTACTCGCTATTCGCCCGATTCGGTTTCCGCTTCTTCGTCTTCTTCTTCGGGAAGAGTGCCCCAACCGGCGAAAACCTGCTTGATGCGTTCGACTTCGAGGGCTTTTTCTATGTGCATGAACTGGAAGTAAATGGCGATGTCTTCGATCTTGAATTCTATTTTCAAGAGGGCGTCTACCAACTCGTCCAGTTTCGCGATTTCGGCTTTCTCAAAAGCGTCGAGATCTTTTTCGGTCAAGCCGTCTTCGTTTTCGATTTTAAAGAAATCCAAAGATGTCTTGAGCATCTCGCGTTTGCTGTACAGCCACGCTTTAAGCAACTCTTCACTCATATACTCGTCGATGTTCATCAGAATGCCCTGCTGGACGGCGAGGGCGGTTTCTGTGCGGTTTTTGGTCTTGTTGAGGCTGACTTTGCGTCCGCTGCCTTTGCGGATCTTTTTGTGGTACATGCCTTCGAGCATGTTTCTCAACTTGCGCTGAGAAGAAAAATACAGATCTTCAAATTTCTCTGGATCTATCATACCGACCAGCATTGCAAATCCGGTTGACTGGTTTTTCGAGCCAGTCGTTCCGGGCTGGGGTTTCTCGAATATGTATTTTTCCATCAT
This sequence comes from uncultured Myxococcales bacterium, assembly GCA_964437525.1. Lineage (GTDB taxonomy): Bacteria > Myxococcota_A > SURF-8 > SURF-8 > SURF-8 > JAKQSH01. The sequence goes on from CAYTHG010000302.1 coordinate 2,053, forward strand.
TTTCATGTCTATTTTTTTCATCGTATTCTCCTCGCAATAATGGCGATTATTCTAATTTTGTGTGGATTTTACCACCTATTTCAAATGTTTCCGAAGGTATTCTAAACAAATTACGTTATCCTCCGGTTTCATGCCTTCGATGCAGTATTCCGGGTCGTCCTTCAAAGTACCGAGTGCCTTGAAAAGACTTGCAAAATCAATCGTTCCCTGCCCCATACCAAGGTGGCTGTCAATGTCTCCCATATTGTCGTGCAGGTGAAGCTCGAATATCTTTCCGTCGAAATGTTTCAGCCATTCCTCTACAGAGACGCGATTGCCCCAGACTGCATAATGTCCGATATCGAAGCAGTGGCCCACCTGTGGGTGGTTTACTTCATCGATGACCTGTGCCAGCAATTCCGGGCCGGAGTCGTAGATGTTTTCGATGGCTATTTTTACATTCTCTGGAACTTCTTTTGCAGCCTCGCGCCAGAAAGCCGCCGTGCGTTCGACCCACTTCTGTTTTACGCGGCTGTAATGCAGGTCGGAGTAGTTGCTGTGAAAGACTATGTTCTTTGCATGGCAGAAATCCGCAACTTTGAAGCATTCGAGCGTCCTTTGCATCCAGAGTTTGCGAATCACCGGGTCAAGCGAAGTCGGGCTGAAATCGTAAATGGGGGCGTGGATGGTCAGAGACGGGTTGTAGCTTTCCATAATCTCGGTGATTTGCTCTTTGACGCCGCTTGTCTGCCAGTCGTCTACATACTCGCCGGGCAGGTAAATCTCCAAATCGTATTTATTATCCCTGTAAAACGGGAATTCCTGCTCGAATTTTGAAATACGGAAATGGCAGTGAATGGCTTTGTTCATTGTCTGAGTTCTTTCTGTATTGCTGGCTTCCCCGAATATTAAGACCGGCTGGGGAAGCTGTCAATTTTTATCGGGATCGGTTTCTGTCTGTTCTTCCCGACCTTCCATTGCTGCCAGTATTTTATCTATGAAATGGTGGCTGAAACGGCGCGAGCGCTTTAGAAACTTCACGTCGGGGGTAGATAAGGTCGGCAACAGGGCCATGACCATTCGTGGCGGGCTGTAGGGGTTTTGCAGGAGAGCTTTCTTTACCTGATAACGAGTCTGCCAGCGCCTGTTTTTGAAGATCACTTTGAGAACTGCCGGAAAGTTGGGCTGCTTGGAGGCGATTTGCAGCACTTGATGCTCCAAAATGCGCGGATGATCGAGCAGATTGGCGATGACCATAGGTTCGGGCTCTATCAGAAGTTTCTCTATCAGATTGGGGGCGCAGCCGCGTGCCAGAGACTTTTTCTCTCCCAATGTCAGATTGGACAGATCCTGATGACCTTCTTTTATGGCTTTCTGGAGTTTGCCGGAAGGCATAGGGCTTAAGAACTCGGTAGCGAAGGTGAAGCCGAGATGGTCCGCTTCTCTGTAAATATCTGCCAGATCTTCTCGGCCGAAAGCCCTGTAGAGAGAAATATCGTCTACCAGACTTTGCAGCATAAACTGTGAAATCCACTTCTTTTTCAAGGCGCTCAGGTAAATCAGTTCCAGAAGCCGGGCTTTTAAACTGGTGTCCAATTCCGAAACCAGCTTGTGAAAACGGTTGCTTCTCATTTTGGTGTCGTTGATCGGAGAAAGCTTTTTCTCCATAGCTTCAAGTGTCGCTTGGGCGCACGATTGCTTGTCTTCCTTGTAATTTACTTCATTCATAAAATACATTTTAAATCAAAACGGCAGCATATCAAAATAGAGAATTTAAGCTTTTTCTTGACGATTTAGCTTTTATATTTATCATCTACTCGCGTTTACATATTAATGGTAGAGGGAAGGGATGGAATTCGATCTTGAAAAAAAGCTGCTGAGATTGGTTTTGGAGACTACTCCCAGCGTGCAACGCAAGATCCTGCTAAACGACGGCATGGATGATCTTTTTTCTATGTCTGCGCAAGATATTGTGGAAAAATTCAAGATCGACTCGGGGCAGGCGGAGAAGATCGCATCGTTCTCTTCACAAAAAAGATATGAAAAGCTTCTGGCCGGTATGGCGAGAGACAATATTCGCATATTGAGCTTGAAGGATAAAGATTATCCGTACAGCGGCATGTCCGAGCGTGATAGTCTGCCGCCTGTGATCTTTGTCCGTGGAGATATTAAGCGTTGGACTAAGCCCGGACTGGCAGTTGTTGGCACCAGGCAGCCCACAGATTACGGACGGAAAGTTGCCTATGGCTTGGGAACTCAGGCTGCTGCTGAAGGCGTTCCGCTGGTAAGCGGCATGGCAGCCGGTATCGATGGGGCCGCACACAGAGGTTGTCTTGAGGGCGGCGGTTTTACTGTTGCCGTGATGGGCTGCGGGCTGTTTACCGTATTTCCCAAGGAGCATCAGAAGCTTTTTGAAGAGATATGCGAAAAGGGAGTTGCTGTCAGTCAATTTGCACCGGATCAAAATCCGGACAGAAAAACTTTCCCTATCAGGAACAAACTGATAGTACAGTTCTCTCAGAATGTGGTTGTAGTGGAAGGAAAAACGGGCTCCGGTGCCGGACATACAGCGCGTTATGCAAAGGAACTTGCTCGGAAGCTTTATGCTTTACCCGGGCGTATAGATTGCGAACAATCGTATTTGCCCAATTCGCTTTTGAGTCAAGGTGCTGAGTGTCTGACCGATATAGCTCTGCCTTTCGGAAGCAAAAATAAGGTGCAGCTTGGATTTTTCGATTCCAAAGGGAAGCCGGAAGCTGTAAAAGAATTAAAGCCGGTCATGCGTTCGGTGGAAAACTTGAGCGTTTCTGATCTGGCTAAAAAAATATATTCGGCGGTAGGGACTGCCGAAAAAAACTCGGATGAATTGATGCGCGAAGTCGGTGCGGAATTGCCGCAGATGAACTCGGCGCTTTTAGAACTTGAACTTGAGGGATTGGTCAAACAGGAAGCCGGAAGGCGATACAAAATTGTTTGATGTTTTGATTCCCGTCTGCAATTGAAGAATATGAGGGAGTTGCTTTATGGCTAAATCACTGGTTATCGTTGAGTCACCTACAAAAGCTAAGACCATCGGACGTTACCTCGGCAAAGGCTACGAATTGATGGCAACCGTCGGACATGTCAAAGATCTGCCGAAAAAAAGTCTCGGAGTCGATACCCAGGACAACATATCCGCCCAATAAGAGACTATTCGTGGAAAAGGCAAGAAAGAACTCGAA
>CAYTHG010000303.1:0-5210 GCA_964437525.1 uncultured Myxococcales bacterium
TCTGTGGCAATACCTCGTTCAACTTTGCTGTAACCTCTCTCAGTTTCTCGGCCAGGCCGATGGTGGTCGGTTTTTTCCATTGTGCTTTCATGACACCAACTCCGGAACTGAATCTACTTCTGCGTTCTCTGCAATATGCGTACAGATCGGCCCAACAATTTCCGCGATAGCCGTGCCGATATTGCGGTAGCCGTCACGCAGTTGCTGTTTCGATTCTTCATCGGCCAGCGTGGCTATCAGGGCTTCGTTCAGTTCTTCCAACTTCGCGGCCACCGCATCGACAATCGCCTGTTTCGTTGTATTTTGTCCGTCTGTTAACGCCATCATCACACCTGTGAAATAAAGACCTTCGTACTCAATAGTGTCGCCATAGCTGAATCTGCAGCAGCCAAAGCAGCCGCAACCGCTGGATTGGGAGCGATAGGCGCACCAAGATTTCCCATGCCAAGCGGCACGGTTTTGAGCACGGTCAGGATCGTGTTTAAAATTATTTGCAAGGGCATACCGCAGGCCGCCGGTTGCCCTGCCGCCGACAGACCTCCCAATTGAACAGGTCCGGAAGCGACCGAGCCCAGATTGATCATTAAGGGCGGTGTCAGAATATTGGCTCCAATATTGATCTGGCCACCCATGGCGTCGAGCGCCATAAAACCGGGCGCGTTGACCAATACCTGGAAAGCCGCCTGAGGAGGCGTCGGTGCTATGCCGGGAGTTGCCGCCACCAGGATCTCGTAGCCGCCTCCAATAACTTCACGTTTATTAAAGGTAGTGGCCACCGATGCTCCGCCTGCGATCTGTTGCGAGAGCGATCCTGCTATTTTCTGTTTGAGCGAGCCACCGACCTTTTGTGTCAGATCGCCTCGGGTTTGTTGAGTTAAGGATCCGCACTGAATAAATGCATCCCGATTGACTTGAAGATTCCAGGAATCGCAGGAAACGGTTTCTGCTCCATCCACCTGGTTGACCCGTTTGCCCTGCACCCGCTTGATCTCATCGCCGACGGTGTGTTCCTGGCGTTTGTCGGTTGTGATGAGTTTCAAAGACGCACAGGACAACACGATCTCGTTGACGCTAGGCTTCATTTCGATCTTCTGACCCTGCTTACCGCGAATAGCAATGGTACCGGATTTGAAACCTGCCGGAGCTTGGTTGCCGTAGAATATGGGCGACTCAACATAAGGCTTTGTCACGTCACCATCGTGAAAGGATATCGTCACCTCTGCGTCTACTTCGGGTAGCGCCCATATGCCATATCCGTCCTGGGCGAAGAGTGAGGCGACGGGAACTTTAGGCAGAGAAAGTCCCGGCTCATCTTCGTTTTCATTCGCTCCCACCACAACATCCACCCGGTAGTAACTGTCCGGGTCGGAGTCATCGTCATGAACGGCCACAACTTTTCCAAGCAGAGACGGTCGAAAATAGGCTCGCAAATCGGGGTGTAATCCTTCGACTAATTTCTTCAATTCTGCTGCCAGATCGCCGCGACTATTCATCGGTCACCTCTGACAACCAGAGGCGGCTGCGAGCACCCTCACCGGAGACGCCGACGCTGTGTCGCACCTGCTCTACGAAATAGCGGGACTCGTTTCCTTCCCGATCAAATACCGAGATAGTCTGTGAATGCCAAAGCGATGCGCCCATGACGGTGAGCAAAAAGCGGTTTCCGGGCAGTGACTGAAAGTCGATGACATCTTCGCCATGGGTGAAAGTCGCGGTCGATTCCTGCTCAAGATTACGAGGCCCCCAATAAAAACCACCGGTAGGGTCACACCAGAAGGCGTGATCGAGATCGAGTCGGCGATTGAGATAGTGGATTGCCTCAATAATCGTGCTGTCATGCAAGGGTAATTTGTCGAGGATAGTTGGACAAGACTCAATATCTAGTAGGTCGAAGCCGCAGCCATCCACAAGATGTTCGATAATAGCTGTGGCTTCTTCGTCCTGGTAGGTACGGGTGATGTGTGTGCCTGCCAAGGATCGGCCCCGGCAAAGTCCCCAGACTTTGAGGTTCTCAAGTAAGTGGCCACGCAGGACAGTGCCATCGAAGAGCGGTGTAAGCTCCTTGCCGCGCCAGCCCCATTTAATAATCAAGGGAACACAGTCCTCGCGCCGCAGCGACCCTTGGGAGTGCAAAGGCGCAAATTGGAAGTCGCCACTGGCGGCCCACTCAAAGCGGATATTGGACATGTCCAGGTAGGCCGAGGCGACCGGCTGAGAGCGTGCCGCAACAACTTCCATCTGGCGCACGGTTCCGATTCGAGTGTGATCACCAATCGTCACTGCGATTTCGGGAGCATTCCAGGTCATGGTAATCCTCCCATGGCATCTGATTTTCCTGCACGATAAGCGGTAGCTAATGGATCTTCTTCGCCAACAGACTCGTCATGGTCTGTGTTTGCTTGGCTGTCGCTCTTTGCGGCTTCCTCAGCCTTTGCTGTAGCCTCCTTCTTTTGAACAGCTTCTCGACCGCGCCGCTCGACCTGCCGGGCCACCGGTTCAAACTCGGTGAAAGAAATACTGGCCTCAAGGTCGGTCGTGCCAGGTTGGTCGGATATATCCAAGCCTTTGAACAGCACCGTTTTGATGCCACAGGCATCTGTCAATGGCGATTGGACTGAGAATATTGTCGGAACGGTATAGGAAGCCGAAGCCGTGTTTTGGCTGTCACCCACTGGGTCCGAGCGATCACGGAAAGCGGATTGCAGTTCCTTAAACTGGTCCATGGCCGATTTAACGACCTGTCCGGATCGGTCTTCTTCATCTACCAGTTGGAGTGAGATCGTGATCTCGGTGTCTTCGTATCCCACGGCCTGCTTGATCTTTCCCGAACGGCCCGGAATATCAGCTTTGTCCACTTTGACGGATTGGCGAACGCTCATCTGCCGGTGAGGTACCGGAAAGCGAAAAAGAATATCAGCGATATCCGGCGTTCCATCCGACTTGACGGAACCGAGCGTCACGACCTGGAATTGCTCGTTGCGGATCTCAGGCATGACTCACCCCCAACACGATTTTTCGATTGACAACACAGCATATATGCTGTATATTAAGATTATGAAAGTGAAGGACTTGATAAAATGCCTGAACGAACTTGGATGGATGGAGAAACGTGTGCGCGGATCTCATCACCAGTTTAAGCATCTCGATGGGAAACGGACCTTGACCGTTCCCATTCACAGCAAGGAGATCAATGAGGTCTTCGCCAAAGCGATCTTGAAACAGGCGGAAGACGCGTTGAAGGAGAACTGAGCCATGATTCCCAAAGGATATTACGCAATTCTTTACAAGCTTTCGGACGAGGAAATCGGCGTCAGGTTCCCCGAGCATCCCAATGTCAATACCTATGGTTTCGGTTGGGAGCATGCCGAGGAAATGGCGTGTGAGGCCTTGTCGTTGGCGCTTGAGGAAGATTATAAACTGGACTACAAGCCCGTTGCCGCGAAGAAACCGAAGGCAAAGAGGGGTGAGCGCGTGATCTTCGTCCCCATCGACATCGGGGTGCGCGTCGCCTACATGCTGCGCGAGCTTCGCAAAAGTTCCGGGTTTACTCAGAAGCAAGTGGCCGAACGCATGGGCGTAAAATACCAGACCTACCAGCGCATGGAGCGCCCTGGACGCTCGAATCTCAGCTTGTCCACCCTGTCGCGTGTCGCCCAGGCGCTCAATAAGGAAGTTGTCGTAGAGATGCAATAACCTTTCAGGCATGATTCAACCCCAATCGGAGCGCCAACCGCCCAAAGATTTCCGTCAGCCGCTCCTCAAGATCATCAATGGAATCGGACCCCGATACCGTGATCTGGAAAGCTCCACGCTGGAAGACAACCGAAGATGCTGCAGACTCAGATGAACTATTCAGCATTCCTCTACTGTTCGCCGACCCGGCAGATCCCATCTCCAGCGGCGGAATACGTGGAGCTTGCAGGCTAATAGAGCCAAGCGAAGTCGCCATAGCATCGACCGGTGCATCCGATCCCTGCTCGATACCCTTGGCAAAGGTGGGTAGTAGTGATTTGCCAGATTGAGTGAGTTGCGACAGTGGACCTTCCTCGGCGTCCGAGAATGGCAAGAGACTCCGCAGACCTTCCAGCAGGTTAGTAAACCCTTCTTTCAAGTTTCCCCATACTGCCTGAATACCAGCCCAGAACGCGTCGATCAGTCCGCTGCCAGCATTCATGAAGATCTCGCCGAGACCGGTGAACCAGCCGATCCAGGCTCCGAAAATGCCTTTGATGTTTTCCCAAACGCTGACGAAGGTGCTTTGGATGGTCTCCCATGCACCCGTCCAGTCGCCGGTTAAAAGTTGTAATCCGACTTTGAATAGACCGGAAATCAGGTTCCAGACCAGTGCGATGGAGTTGTAAATCGAGGTCCAGACGGTCGTAACCGTCAGCTTGATGTATGACCAGGCCGCGCCGGTTACCACCTTGATGCTTTCCCAGGCGAAGGTGAAGAGCCCCTTCATAATGGCGATTTGAGGGAATAGCAATTGCGTGATTGCCGCCCAGGCTCCACCGATAATAGTCTCGATCATGGGCCATACCTCGGCAGTGTAAGCCGAGATACTGCTCCAGGCATTGGTAATTACACCAGCCAGAAAACCGACTCCATAGGTCACGGGTACTGCGACTGCATAAAATGCGGATTTGAGCAGGCCCCAGGCTTTTGCAAGAAAGCCGGTACTCTCACCCATCTCCTCGGTTCCAGATGTAAAATACATGACCAGCATGGTAATGCCGGTAATCAATGCGCCTAAGGCAAGCAAAACACCGCCGGTAGATAAGTTGACCAGAGCCATAGCACCCATCACTTGAGCGCCCATGATGAGGGCAGCACCGCCGATAAGCAACACGCCCGCTGTTACCGCAGCAAGCACAACCACCGTTTTTGTCAGGAATGGATGCGCTTCTGCAAAGGTCGATATCTTTCCGGCCAACCATGCAAAGGAGTCGGCCAGACCGGAGACAACGGGCAACAATGCGTTGCCAATCGTTTCCATCAGCACGGCTGCGTTTGATTTTGCGCGGTCGAAGGCGGCGGATGCGGAGGCGTTAACTTTCTGGAAGGCCTCGTCGGTCGCCCCGGCGGATGTCCCCATCTGCTCCAGGATTGATGCGAATGAACCTGCCTGATTTCCGGTCAATGCCATAACACCGGATAAGGCTTCCACCTTTCCGAATAGCGATGCCATGACTTCCTGGGAGCCACCGGTC
>CAYTHG010000304.1:0-5190 GCA_964437525.1 uncultured Myxococcales bacterium
CAGTTCCCACTATCAATATTTTTAAGCATACCATTGCGGAAGATACTAATGAATTAATTTTTGATGAGCTTTAAAGGAAACCCGGGCTTTGCGTGCTTGCTTTAATCTGTCCCCGGTATTTTACCAGCGATTATTTTCCGACGATGCAGAGGAAGAAACCGCAGGTTTTTGTCTCGAAGCACGGTGGCACAATAAGAATCACCCTTCGAGACAGCCCCTACGGGGCTTCAGACCATTGACAAACCTTTAACTTTAAAGATATTGACAAACAGTAAAAATCGTCATTCCCGCGAAGGCGGGAATCCAGAACGATATCAAGCACCTGGATCCCCGCCTGCGCGGGGATGACATGAGTTTGAGGAATCTTTTTCAATAAATAGTATTTTGTCAGCAATCTGCAGCCCCTACGGGGCTTCCTCTGGGTTCATCGGTGAGATCGAACATTTTGTTAAAAATCAAGTTCGTTTTCTACAAAACAGCGGATTACTTTGATTAATCTTGCCGTACCGGGAAAAACAAATTGTTGCCGATATTTTCTCGTGCTATAAATTAAGAACTTCTTTCAATCACAAAATTAACTGGAGGGGAAAATGCGCAAAGCCATTTTACTCTGTTTACTGTTGCTTTTAAGCCTTCTCGTTGCCTGCGACGATGGCAGTAACGATCTTGAAGGAGAACAGCCACTGCTGGAGTGTCAGGGCGACGCCTGCACGGATAGTCAGGCCCAGCTTTCATGGACAATCGATGTCGAGAAGGATCTGAATTGGCAGGAGGCCATCGATTATTGCAATGGTCTTGAAAAAGACGGCAGTTCCGATTGGCATTTGCCGAATATAGACGAGTTGCGCTCGCTCATCAGGGGCTGCGAAAAGACGATATCCGGCGGAGAATGCAGTGTCGCTTTGGATTGCCTTGAATACGAGTGCATCAACGTACCTGCTAGCGATTCCTGCGCTCCCTGCAGTGCCGGTGTCTGCTATTGGGATAATAGTCTTGGCAGCGATTGCGGTAAGACTTTTTGGTCTTCTTCCAGTGTTTCGGATGCCGAAAAAACCGCCTGGATCGTCGGATTCTACAACGGTGGCATAAATTCGGATGAGACAGACAAAAAGCTTGCAGCGCGTTGTGTAAAAGGTGAAGCGATTGACTCCGACGGCGACGATGAAACAGACAGCGACAAGATTGACGGAGATGAAACCTCGGACGGTGATGCTGAAATTGATCTTGAGGAAACCGAGGGTGACGAAGCGACTGATGGCGACAAAGATAGTTCCAATCCGGGCGATCTTGAATGTCAGGATGTCGGTGGAGGCATCTTGTGCGAAGACGATGTTTCCGGTCTGATGTGGCAGAGTGAGAACGGAGAAGCAGGGCTTGCATATCAAGCGGCTCTCGATTACTGCGAAAACCTCGTTTATGGTGGCCACGATGATTGGCGGGTGCCGAATATCGATGAATTGCGCTCACTGGTTCTAGGTTGCGACAAAAGCGCTACCGGCGGAGTCTGCAATGTATCGGTGTCGGTAGACTGTCTGGAGTATACCTGTCGGGTGGATGACGATTGCAAGGGCTGTTCAAACGGTGGTTCCTGCTTCTGGCCGGGCAACCTCGGCGGTTCGTGCGACAATGACTACTGGTCGTCCTCGGTTGTGGAAGATGCAGAAGAAACCGCCTGGATGATTGGTTTTTATTCTGCGGCAATCAACTCCAATCCCAAGACTACAAGCGGCAATATGAATGTCCGTTGCGTTCGCTAGAGAAAACGGCGGCGGGTTTGACGCTGCGCTGACCTGTCCCCAGTTTTAATCTCGTATGTATACCGAAATCCGCAGGGGCACGGCGCGCCGTGCCCCTGCCTTTATTGTATTGAAGCACGAGGGCAACACCTTCTTTACCCTTCGAGACACTCGCTTTAGCTAATCTTGATCCCTCATACAAATTGACACCTTGAGCGGGCGGGTTTACACTCAATCGATATGGAATTCGATATCGTGTTTATGGCGCGTTCTCAGTGAGGATAAGAAAATGATTTTCGCCCGCTTATGGGATGGACAGATAAGGCTGTTTAAAGAAGTTTTGGCAGGCAGGCTGGGGGTGCTTTCGAGCCTGGACGTGCTTGATATAGGCTGTTGCGACGGTATCGCCGAAAGCCATTTGGCAGGTTCTTTCAATCGTCTGGTTGCCTCGGATCTGGAGCAAAGCAACCTCGAAAAAGGCCGTATGCGTGGCTTGAAGGATGTCGAATGGGTTTGTCAACCTCCGGTGGGCGACCCTGTTTCGCTGGTCTTCAAAGACGCCGAATTCGATGCCATAGCGGCCTTTTCACTGTTTCACCACTATGATTCTCAAATGCGTATTGAAACCTTTCACGAGATACACCGCATTTTAAAGCCGGGTGGACTGGCGGTGATATATGAGGCCAATCCCTATTGCCCCATCGTGCCACCCTGGTTTTTTGTGCAGTCTAAACTCGAAGGCGAGCCGCTCAATCTTGTCAGTCTTAAGCGCATGTGCCGCGAGGCCAATGCCGCCGGGCTTGTTTGCGAAGATTCATATGTCTTGAGGCCGACTGCGCCCAAGCCCTTTGATGTCATCTCCACAAAAAAAATTCCCATATTTGTACCCGGTCCAAAGTATGCCGCTGTATTTAGGAAAACCGGGGAGAATGCAAGATGAGGCTGTCCCGACTGATACGTTTTGGAAGCCTCGTTTTTACACACAACCTGACTGGCGTCGGCTTGATGTTGACCAGACGTTGCAATCTGGCCTGCGAATATTGCGAAGTAATCAAAAAACCGTTGGAAAATGAATTGAGCGTTTCCGAATGGAAGCGCGCCATAGACTTTTTCCATTCAGGCGGTCACAGGGCTTTTGTTTTCACCGGCGGCGAGCCTCTGATGTACGACGGGCTTCCTGAGTTGGTCGATTATGCTTCAAAAAAGGCGGTGACTTCCATAATCACAAACGGTCTGCTTCTGGACCGCGACAAACTTTATCGCCTGCGCAATCTGGACTTTCTGACTTTTTCCTTCGATCTTGTATCGGGAGATGGTCCGAGTCGTAAGGATACCTTCGGCAAGTTCGAGCTTATTCAGGAAGCATCACGCAAGTACGGATTCACCTGTGAAGCCATCGTGACACTGACACGCAAGAACGTAGAGGAAGCGCCTCGTATCGTGCGCATTGCGGATGAGGCCGGAATAGATGTCACCTTCTCGGTAGTTCATACGGCAGAACCGGGGCAGGGCTATGAGTATCGCGGTTCTCATCCCGATCTGGCATTTGACAGCGAAGAAGATATTGCCCGCCTCAAAGATGTCGCTGAAGAATTAAAAAGCCTGAGGCATCAAGGTTACAGGGTTTCGGAAACCGACCGCTTCCTCGACGATATGGTTGAATTCGCCAAAGGTGAGTTTAAGATGCCCTGTTATGCTGGCGACGGTTATTTTACCGTAGCCCCCGACGGTAGAATCCAGCCCTGCCATGATCGCCCGGCAAGCGAGATAAACGCCGCTTATTGCGATGATTACAGTGAGATGCGTAAAGCGCTTAAAAACTCGGTTCCCAAGGACTGCACCTGTCTGTACCGCTGTTTTTACAATCACGCCGTTAGAAGACAAGACCCCTTGCGCTTTATAACGACCATAGGCAGGCGCTTTGTTCCGGGAAGGCTGGCGCGAAAAATCCTTCGCTGATATTCAGTTTGCTGACAAAGTAGGTATCTAGCAGAAAACAGCGAAAAAACATTGTCACACCCGCGTAGGCGGGTGTCTGTCTTGTAGATATTGTTCTGGATTCCCGCCTTCGCGGGAATGACGAATTCCTGCTATTTGTCAATAGGTTCGATATTCCGCTTTTCTTATCTGTTACCCTCAAATATTTTTCTTTTCCTTGCAAGGCTTTCACACTACAATGAGCCGCAAGGGGAGTTTTGCCTTTGTACAGAGGGGCAAGCACACAGACATTAAAGAGAAGATGCTTTTGACCTGCTTTTATATAGCGAGGTTCTTTATTCGTGTCTTCATGACAATTCGGGTCGGTGTATTTATCAGGGGGGGTAACTTATGGATATGATTACGGTTCGGGTCGTGCCTGCCACGGAAGGCGGGGAGCTTTATCCGCAGTACGACAGAGAGTCCAAGTTGTTGGAAGTTGGCAGCGTGGTTGATCAGGAATGGCCTTACGGTTTCGATGTAAACGGTACGATAATTTTCGATGTTGACCGGGAACATATTCTGACCAATTTTGAACTTTTGATCCCGCGTTCGTATTGGAAAGAGACAGACAGAGTCGTTTTTCCAAAGGTGGCAACGGTGGGAAGCCTTCAGATCCCTGTTGAGACTCTAGGGCGACGGACTTTCAATCTGCCCATTGGAGTGGGAGCCTGCCCCGGTAAAAATAAAGTGCTGGTGATTATCGGGCATAAATTCGAACCCGTGAAGTTTGTACAGCTCTCACCACAATGCATAGCCTGCCTGACACAAAAAACCGAGTTGAACGGTTTTTATCTGAATCTGATCTGACAATAAAGTAAAGGCCACTCCCTTTCGGGAGTGGCCTTTTTGCCTACAGGGTGCCTCAGGTGGTTGCCAATTAAAGAGGTGTGATTTTTGGTAGGCTTATCGGTGGTTATGTTAATTCAGTGGAATCTGCCTTACGGCTTTATCCGGTTGTTTCGGTAAGTTTATCGTCAACACCCCGTCGGCGAGGTTGGCCTCGATTTCATCTTCGTTGATTCCCTCCCCGAGATGGAAGGATCTCTTGAAATTGCCGTGGAAACGTTCGCATCTGTAGTATGTGTTTCCTTCTTTTTCTTCTTCGGTTTCTCTTTCTCCGCTGATTGTCAATGTGCCTTTGTTTACGGAGATGTCAATTTCTTCTCTCTTCATTCCGGGTACATCGATCTTGAGTTGGTATGTGTTATCCAACTCACTTATATCGACTGCAGGAGTGTGGGAGCCGTACTCGCATTCTTTTTCCGACGTGCTTTCCATATTGAAGAAATCTCTCCACAAGTCATTGGAAATACTTCTGTATACGGGGTTCGTTCTTGTGATTAAATTCAACATGGTTACCTCCTTCTTTTACTCTCTCTTCGACTATGTCCTTCTGACAAAATAATACTAACAGTAATTAATTCGTGGCGGCCCTTGTTGTCGCCTACAGTTAATAAGATAATGCTTTGCTATT
>CAYTHG010000305.1:0-5181 GCA_964437525.1 uncultured Myxococcales bacterium
CGTTCCGACCCCTTCGGTTTACACTAAAGACAACGATTTCTGGTGGCAACGAGAGATGTACAGGCCGCAGTTCGAGACCTTCGCCAAAGCCAAGGCACATTTTCTGGTCTTCAGCCAATCGGCAGCGGATTCATTGAGAGCTTCTTTCAACGATCTTGACTTCAAAACGTCCATCGTTCCGCTTTTCATATCGGACGAATGGCTCAAAGAAATTCCCAACAGTTCACCCGAAAAAGAAGAGTATCTCCTTTTGCCTCTTAAAGGACACCGCTATTCGGAATTGAAGCGCCTCTTGCAATCGCTGGTGTTTTTCCGTGCAACTTCGGAACGCAAACCTCCCAAACTGGTGGTTTTGACAGACGATCCGCAAACAGACGACGAATACATTCACCAGATAGCAGCGGAACACCCCCGCGCCGGTCAAGTCGAAGTTTACAGAGAGAGCAATACTGATAAAAGGCGCGCGTGGTTCTATGCTGCCCAAGCGGTCATCATGCCTATCAATGCCGATGGCACGGCAACCCTGGCCGCACAGGTCATGGCCGCTGGCGGACGCTTGGTAGTGGAGGACGGATTTACCGCCTCACAAATTGCAGCAGAAGACGCAATCATAGCCTCGGCAACCCCGACCGGCTTGAACGAAGCGATAGATAAAGTATTATCGGAACCGATATCTCAAGAGCACAGAGAGAAAATCTGCGCCAGCACCCAGCAGAAATTCTCCGGAGACAGCTTCAATAAAAAGCTGACCGAGTTGTTGCAGGAGAGCGGCAAATGAACAAGCCAAGCGTTGGTGCCGTTTTACTCAACTTCAACAACACCGAAGAAACGCTGATCTGCGTCGATGAGCTTAAAGCCTGTCCGGGCGCGGACTTGACGATTTACATCATAGACAACGGCTCCCGCCCCGAGCATGTCAAGCAACTAAAGCAGCTTTCATCTGAAAGCATGGTCAAAATCATCTGGGAACCCAAAAACCTCGGGTTCGGTGGAGGTTGCCGCGTCGGGATAGAGCAGGCCAAAGCCGATGGCATGGAGCACATCTGGCTTTTGAACAACGATACGCTGCTGGAAAAAGACACTATCACCAGCCATCTTGAAGCAGTCAACTCGCACCCGCCCGGCCTGTGGGGTTGCCAAATTCTATATGCAGGCACCGACCTTGCCTGGTACGATGGCGGCTTTCTGAAGCATGGAGCGATCCCCGAACACCGAAACGAGTTCGAGCCTTTGAAATCCGACGGATCGGTCGAAGAAGTCGATTGGATCACGGGCTGCAGCCTGTGGGCTCCTCGCTCAGTATGGGAAAGCGGCATAGCTATTTACGAACCGTATTTTTTGTACGTGGAAGACGTTGATTTATGCCTGCAAGCAAGAGCCAAGGGCATACCGCGCTATCATCTGAATAAAGCGTTGGTACACCACAAAGTATCCACAACCAACAGTCGCATAAGTTGGCTGGTCGAATACTACAATATCCGCAACTCGCTTTTCTGTTCGGCCCGCCACGAGCTTTGGAGCTGGCACCAGCATGTACTCGACCAGCTCTGGGAAGTCGTTCTGCGCGAAGTGATGACCGCCGACGGCTGGAAGTCTCTTTTTAGAATGTTCAAGAATTCCGATTACGACCCGAAGCGTATGGCACACAGCATGGGCTGGCTTGATTATCGCTTAAAACGCATGGGACAACGCAGATACGGATTTATGAAATAAGCTTTCGAGGTTAATATGATAAAAGTGATGTTCGATATCTATCAATTCTGCGACCACGTTCACGGCGGAGTGTATACATATTTTTACAATCTGCTGGAAGAGTTGATGCTGACAGGGGAGATTGAAACTTGTTTTGCAGCAGAAGGAAACTACAGCGTCCCGGTTCATAGCGAGGTAAAACGTTTCATCAAACACGAAAACACTCTTAGATATATACCGATGGGCAACTTCGAGTTGTTCCCCCACAGGGCAAAAGACAAACGCAACCTTGCACAGCGATTAGCCAACCGAATGTGGTGGACCTCAATGGACAAACTGGAAAGAAAACTTAAATACAACAGGCAACGCAGCTTCTTTGGAAATGACGCTGACATCTGCCATTATACGGATCATTTTCACCCCAAAGTGGTAATGCCCACCGTTGCAACAATTCACGACCTGATCTGGAAAAACAAGCCTGAATTTTTCACGAAAAAGCATCTTGAAATAACCACTCGATATATCGACTTTGTGGTTGAAAACTCAGACCATTTCATAACTGTTTCTCATAAAACCAAAAACCAGTTGATTCACCACTTCAAAATTCCGGAAAGCAAGATAACAGTCACTCATCTTGGAATCGATTCAAATTACAGCCTGGATAACGACTCAAGCCAAAAGCAAGCTCTCTTCTCTCGTCTCGGATTGACAAATGAACCCTATTTTGTATGCCTGTCAACACTGGAGCCACGAAAAAACCACCAAGGAGTGATAAACGCCTTTATCGAACTAAAGCGTTCCGGCGGCTTCGAAAATCATCAGCTATTGCTAATCGGTCCAAGCGGTTGGAAATTCGACAAAGTGAAGGAAGAAATAGGAAAGTCGGAGTGGGCTGAATCCATACATATTACAGGCTTCCTGGAACCAACTGAAATTCGTCAGGCGTTAAACGATGCAGTAGCCCTGGTATTTCCAAGTTTTGATGAAGGCTTCGGCTTACCTCCTGTCGAGGCTATGGCCTGCGGATGTCCGGTAGTCGCCTCCAGACTCGGATCATTGCCGGAAGTGCTTGGTGATTACGCCGAATACGTCGATGCCTACAGCAGTCATGACATAGCGCGCGGCATGGCATCATTGGCTAAAGACGCACAGTACAGACACAAACTGGTGCAAGACGGACTGGAGTGGGTTAAGCGCTACGACTATGCCAAGACTGCGCGTCAAACTATAGATGTCTACAAAATGCTCATACAGAAAGATCGAGAACACCCGAGAGCCAAAAATAAAATAATCGACAAGCTGGGGATCTTCAATACAAAAGAGGTAGAGCCTCCACAGAAAGAAGAAACAGAGAAACCCCAATGCCCACAATGCGGCTCACTTGAACACAAGCAGGAATACATTCTGCGCCGCGATCCAAAGCCGGATGCACTTATCTGTCGCTGCAAAAGATGCGGACTGATATTCAGCCACTTACGCCAGGGTGATTCTGAGATCTGCGGAAGCACTAAAGAAGACAATGCTATCTCCCGCACCATTAAACAGCCGCCTCAATATTTGCCATTCGATCTACAATTGCTCAATTCGTACGCTCAAAAAGGTGAAGTATTAGATATCGGCTGGACTTGGCCGCTCATTCTGAAGGAAGCAAAAGAAACGGGATTCGAGATATCAGTCCAGGAAATCCAAGCGGTGCTTGCTAAAGTCAGTCAGGCATATTTAGGACTCGACATACGTGCAGGTTCCCTTGAAGAAAGTGCGTGGGAAGAAGAAAGATTCGAGGCAATAACACTGTTTGACAGCCTGACATCGCTTGAAAAACCTTGGGACCATTTATCGGAAATCGACCGCATCTTGAAACCGCAGGGCATCCTCATCATACGCACTCCCAACTTCGACAGCTATCTCAGAACTATTCAACGCCGCAACTGGCCTTTCCTGGACCCAGACTGCTCCAGCTGCCACTTCAATCGTCAAACTCTCGAGAAAATGCTTTTACCATTTTTTGACATACTTAAATTTGTCTGCCACGAAGATGAAATCAGCAGGCAGATAACAAGCAAAATCAAGACGGAAGAAGAAATACAAAAGCTGGAAAAAGATTTCCAAGCTTCTCAATTACTTGTAATCGCTCGTAAAAAATAGTTGGCAACAAAACCGATGAATCTTGAATATTCCCAATCATTGTGTCAGACTGGTTTAGCTATTAGAAGCTTAACTTACTGCTCAAATTCAGCAGAGCATTTACCCTTCTCAACTTGAATGCAATCATATTTCAGGGAGACATTTGCTCAGTAAAATATAACTTAGAGGTTTATGGCATGATAAAAGTAATGTTCGATATCTATCAATTCCGCGACAACATTCACGGTGGAGTTTATACATACTTTTACAACCTGCTCGAAGAATTGATGCTAACCAGGGAAATAAAGCCATTCTTCTCTGCACAAGACCAATATATCTATCCTATACATCAAGAAGTCCAAAGATACATCAGACATGACAACACTCTACAATATACAAAGATGAATCATTTCGAACTCTTCCCATACAGAGAGTTCTATGACCGTAGCCCAGCCGAACGCATGGCCAATCGCTTGTGGACAACAAGCATGAAAAAGCTAGAGCTCATACTGAAGAGCAAGAGACAACGCAGCTTCTTCGGTAATGAGGCTGATATTTGCCATTATACGGACCATTTCCTACCCGAGGTGGCAATACCCAAAGTGGCGACAATCCATGACCTTATCTGGAAAAACAAGCCGGAATTTTTTACACAAGAACACAACCAATTCGTTGGCCGCAACTTCCACGTTATGACTTCTACTGCCGACCATATAACGACGGTTTCCGAGACAACCAGACAGGACGTACTGAAACACGGGAAAGTAGACCCAGAGAGAGTCTCGGTGGTTTACCCCGGCATAGACAGCCATTTCTTTGTGGATGACGACGATACTGCAAAACAGACTGTTCTTAAACGCCTGGGCCTGAACCAGGAGCCCTATTTCGTTTGCTTGGCAACATTGGAGCCGCGCAAAAACCACCTCGGGATTCTGCGCGCTTTTATAGAACTAAAACGTTCCGGCGGTTTCGAGAACCATCAGCTTCTGATAATAGGTCCCAGTGGTTGGAAATTCGAGGAAATCCGTTCAGAAATAGACAATTCCGAAGCGGCGGAGGCGATTCACATTGCAGGAATGCTCGACAGAGCGGAGATACGCCAGATCCTAAACAGCGCAACGGCCCTGCTCTTCCCGAGTTTCGATGAAGGTTTCGGCAGCCCTCCAGTCGAGGCTATGGCCTGCGGCTGTCCGGTAGTAGCCTCCAGGCTCGGCTCCCTGCCCGAAGTGCTTGGAGATCATGCCGAATATGTCGATGCTTACAAGAACGAAGATATCGCCCGTGGCATGGCTTCACTAGCCAAGGACAAACAACATAGGCAAAAACTGGTTCTTTCCGGACTTGAGTGGGCCAAGCGTTACGATT
>CAYTHG010000306.1:0-5155 GCA_964437525.1 uncultured Myxococcales bacterium
AGCGTTTCCAGAACGGTCTGAAAAACACTGTCCCTATGGCCGCTCTGCCTATAAGAAAAGCGGTAGAGAACAGAAACGAATACATTATAGCTTGTTCCGCCTGACCGCAGCCTCCGACTTTGACAAACAGAAACCAAGCTATGAGCTGAGGACCGCCGTACCCGCCGACACCTATAGGCATGAATATGGACATGACTACCAGCGGCATTGCTATCAACGCCAAAGCAAGAGGGGGATTCATGCCGATGGCTCTTATGGCGGCGTAATTGGCAATCATAAACGAAACCCACAGGCAGAGACGAACGGCATAAACGCGAATGTAATCTTTCACTCGGGCGTTGGCAAAGGTGTTCAGGATACCGAAATCTTTTTTCGTGTGTTCCTTATCTCTGGCATTGTTACCGGCAGTGTCCGCTTCAGCTTGGGGCAACTTTTTCAAAGAACGTTTTCTGTCAGAAATACGCCAGAAGACGATATTGCCCACAAAGACAATCCAGAAGACAAGGCACAGCGCCAGCCAGAAGATGCCGATACCGGGAATCAAGGTGTCAATAAACACATTGTAGATTACCGCAGGTGTGATGAAAGTCAGTATGGCGGCGAGGTCAATTGTGAATGTCCATAAATTAGAACTGAGCGTGTGGCTGACCGGCACTTTTTTGACTCTGAACATGTATAGCGGAAAGAGGGCTTCAGCCACCGGAGCAAGTCCTATCTGTACCAGATAAGGACCGCCACGCATCAGCATCAGTTCACGCCACAGCATACCCGGCACATCGAAACGCCTGTACGCCCAACCGAAACTGAAAACATCCGCCAGAAAAAACACGAGTATGTTAAGAAGCATGAATGGCAAAAAGATACCGAGATCGACATCGCGCAAAAGCTTGATAAGGTCTGCGACTCCTATTTTGTGCGCATATTCCACGCTTGCAGTCTGGCCCTTCGAGATTCCGCCATCGGGTATACGAAGAATCGCCAGTGAATCGCCTTCCATCCTGAAATAATAATCCGGTTTACCATTGCATAAATCCCGCGCAGATTGATCTCCCCGTGACACCCCGCAATAAGTTACAGAGCCATCAAGACTTTTGAGCACAAGGGTGTCCGGCAGAATTCGCTCATGCGACAACTTTTGCCAATCGTCTTGCAGAACGTGCCTTTCATCCACCACGCTGGCTTTCATACCGGTAAAGACCCACAAAAGAATCCCGGCAGCGAATACGTATGGAAGTATCTGGCTCAACAGCGAAGGCTTTTTAATTCCCGCGCGATCATTTCCATTCGACAAGGGCAACTTCATTGGAAAACACTCCGAAAATAACGCTTTTTGACAATTGCAGTCGAGCGTACTCCATCTTTTCCCGAGTATCAACTTTTCACATTGTAGCGTGATTTTCACAATTAACAGAAGAAACAGGCAAAGCCAGTGCAAAAGCCGGACAGATTCGTAAACAAAGAAAAAGGGCTTAGCCGATTCGGCTAAGCCCTTGATATTGTTGGTACACCCCGCGAGAGTCGAACTCGCAACCTCCTGATCCGTAGTCAGGTGCTCTATCCATTGAGCTAGAGGTGCATTAAGTTGAAAAGATCAACGAGGAAGTAATTTAGTGCAAGCCCATGCCTCGTGTCAAGTTTAAATTTAGCATCTTTTATTTTTTACAGTCAAGTCTTTTGTTTTCCGAGGCTTAATGAGCTAATATCACAGCAAGCATATATCATGTTTACATTAATGGATTAAAAAAGATCGCAATGTAAGGAGATAAAAGTAGCCAGATGCGCAAATCTAAAGCGATTTTAATGGTTATCGTCGTTTCGGCAATAGCTGGAATGCTTTACGCCTATTACCTGAACAAGTCGAAGCATTCCGATCACATAGGAACTCCCCAGGGTTCCGGCGTTCCCATTACTAATATGCAAACAGAAACCGATGGGGAGCCGGTTTTGATAACCAACCAGAAAGATAAACAAAACAAACCGCTTGCAGGCTTTTACAAATGGAAAGACGAGCAAGGCGTCATCCATTACACCAACGACATGGAAAAGGTTCCAGAAAAATTCCGCGAGCAACTCAAGCCGGTCGGCGGCAAAGTTGTCAAGATGGATGAAAAGCAACTGGAGCAGACAATAGAAGACGCCAGAGAAAAGGAAAATTCGAAAAAAGACCCGCAGGTGACCGTCTTCATTTCCAGCAACTGCCCCTTGTGCGAACAGTCCGAAATGCTTTTGAAGCAGATACAGATTCCCTATAAAATCTGCAACATAGATAGGGACTTGCGTTGTTCCGGCGAGCTGAAAGACTTGAATGACGGCAAAACGGATGTGCCCTTTATTCATTCACCCACGGGCACCTTGGCAGGGTATAAGCCGGAGATGATAAAGCGTCATTTCATGCAGTGATGCACTAGAAATCCGATCGGCGGTTTTTTTGTGTAAAATAATCCGAAATTTAACTTGCATTCTGGCAGGTATTCCTTAGTATTTGCATGGATTTTTGTTTATTTGACACACAAATAGACAATGGAAGGACAACTAAATATGGCACGCGTAACTGTTGAAGATTGCTTGGAAAAAATCAATAACCGTTTTTCCCTGGTGCATGTGGCCGCCAAACGCGCCCGTCGGCTCTTGGATGGCGAGGAACCTTTGATTGAGGCTCCTAAGAACAAGGAAGGCACCATCGCATTGAGAGAAATCGCTGCAGGCAAGGTCCACATGGTCGAGCAGTCCAGCTCTGCACGCACCAGCAAGCGCATGCAAAGACGTAGGAGAAGATCATGACAGATATCGTAGCAGTAATTGGACGCCAAATTCTGGATTCTCGCGGAAACCCCACCGTCGAAGCCGATGTTTTCACTTCGGGCGGATATTTCGGACGCGCAGCAGTGCCCTCGGGCGCATCCACCGGCGAACATGAAGCAGTAGAGCTTCGTGATGGCGGTGACATCTGGATGGGCAAAGGCGTACTCAA
This sequence comes from uncultured Myxococcales bacterium, assembly GCA_964437525.1. Taxonomy (GTDB): domain Bacteria; phylum Myxococcota_A; class SURF-8; order SURF-8; family SURF-8; genus JAKQSH01. The sequence goes on from CAYTHG010000306.1 coordinate 2,972, forward strand.
AGCAGTAGGCCATGTAAACAACATCATCGCCCCGGCAGTCGAAGGCATGGACGTTATGGACCAGGCCGCTCTGGACGCCGCCCTGATTCAGCTTGACGGCACAGAGAACAAAGCCAACTTGGGCGCTAACGCCATATTGGCAGTCTCCATGGCAGCCACCCGCGCCGCAGCCGAAGCTTCCAACCAGCCTTTGTATCGCTACATCGGCGGAGCCGGAGCAAACATTCTGCCTGTCCCGATGATGAACATCCTAAACGGCGGCGAGCACGCCGACAACAACGTGGACATCCAGGAATTCATGATCATGCCGGTAGGCGCCGAGAGCTTCTCGCACGCCCTGCGCATGGGTACTGAAACCTTCCATAACCTCAAAAAGGTTCTGGCAGGCAAAGGCTACGCCACTTCCGTAGGCGACGAAGGCGGCTTCGCTCCCAACCTCAAGTCCAACGACGAGGCCATCGAAGTCATCTTGAAAGCCATCGAAAACGCCGGCTACAAACCGGGCGAAGACATCATGCTGGCATTCGACGCCGCCGCTTCCTCGTTCTACGAGAACGGCAAGTACGTCTTCAAATGGTCCACCGGAAAAGAAATGACTTCCGACGAACTGACCGACTTCTACGCCGGTTGGGTAGACAAATACCCGATCATCTCGCTTGAAGACGGTTTGGACGAAAACGACTGGGAAGGCTGGAAATATCACACCGAGAAGCTCGGCAAAAAAATCCAGATCGTCGGCGACGACCTTTACGTCACCAACACCAAACGCCTGCAGCGTGGAATCGAAATGGGCATCACCAACTCGATTCTGATTAAACTCAACCAGATCGGTACCGTGTCCGAGACTCTGGCAGCCATCGAGCTTGCCAAAACCAACGGAATGACCGCCGTCGTCTCTCACCGTTCCGGCGAGACCGAAGACGCATTCATCGCCGATTTGGTGGTAGGCACCAACGCCCGCCAGATCAAAACCGGCTCGGCATCGCGCACGGACCGCATTTGCAAATACAACCAGCTTCTGCGCATTGAAGAGGAACTCGGCGATCAGGCACAGTTCCTCGGAAAAGATTCTTTTTATAACTTGAAGAAGTAAGCGAGCGACTCGCCGCACCATTGGGGCTGTGGTGGAATTGGTAGACACAACGGACTTAAAATCCGTTGATGCTATGCATCGTATGGGTTCGAGTCCCATCAGCCCTACCAGCAAAAGATCAAGGGCTTGACCGCAAGGTCAAGCCCTTTTTTTTGTGCTTACATGTATTTGAAGTTTGCCTGATTTTGCGGAGAGGATATACTGATAATATGAGTATAATGCAACGATTAAGAAAATTCGGCAGATACATCGGATTTTTGCTTGTCCACACTTTCGCACCGGGGTTGATTGCTGCACGCTTGCAAAGCTGCAAAGGCGGGCGGCCTGGCTGGAAAGCTCGGATAATAATGGAAGGTGTGATGTTTGTTGAGTCGCTATCTATTGAGGGAAACTGTCTATCTTTACAATTTCCTCGCTACATTAAAGATGAAGAACTCCGAAAATTCCTCGAAGAAAAAACCGGTCTATCAGTCGAATTCGAATAAAATTCGGCCGTTTTTTATCACCTACTCGTCAACTGTTTTTTGAAGAAAATGTTTAATCTGTAGCCATATTTTCATTAGGTGGCTCTCGTACTCGCTTGTATCTATCATTCCACAGTCTTCTCGTTTAAACTCCGTGGGAAATATTGTAGGTCTTATACCATCTTTGGGTTTTTCGTTGTATTTTGCATGTTGAATCACAGCTTCAAAACATGCCTTTTCAAGATTTGCGCCTTCAAGGTGAGTCTCTAAAAGCCATGCATTTTTCAAATTCGATCCAATAAGACATGCCTCCTCAAGATGAGCTTTCAGGAAATCTGCCCCCTCAAGGTGGGTTCCCATAAGATACGCTCCTTTTAGATTGGCTCCTTCTAAACATGCCCCTCGTAAATCAGATTTCCGAAGATCAATTCTATATCCATTTTTCTTTTCATAATGCCAACGCTCTTTTGGCCGCCTACATATCACTGTAAGCGCAGCTTGGATGTCAACTTCTGGTCTAATAAATCCTTGCGAGTTCATTTCTTTCCCATTTTCCGCTCCGGATTTCCAAGGTGCTTTTTGGCGAATAAAGGCCGACAGGGTTTCCATAACTGCCCAGTGATCGAC
>CAYTHG010000307.1:0-5153 GCA_964437525.1 uncultured Myxococcales bacterium
GCACTGTTTGGTGAGATAGAAGCCGAAGAAGCTTTGGCCGAGGAGGAGTCTGAAGAGCTTTCTTTCGATGACGAAGAAACCGACGACATGGCGGAAGAGGCGGAGTTCTTTATGCAGCAGGGACTCTTTAATGAGGCTCTGGACATTTATGAAGAGCTTTCTGCCCGTTTCCCCAGGAACAAGCCATTGCTTAAGCGCGTTGAATCCTGCCGCGCCAAAATATCTGAGTCTAAGGGTGAATTGGAGCCAGGAGTTGAACATCTGGCCGATGATATCAGTGATGAATCCAAGCCGGAATACGACGGCTTCGAGATAATGGAGGAAGCTGAGCAAGTTGCGGCTTCACTCAAACCACCGGAGTTGCCTGAAGTGCCGCGTGTCGATGATAATGGTACTGTCGAGGATGGTTCGGTTAAACTTGCCGATGAGATCTTTGCCGGTCTTGAAGATGGCGAGGAAATTCGGATTACACGGAAAACAGCCGATTCCCACCTGGATGGCGAGGATGGAATTAAAACCCATTACAATCTTGGTGTAGCATATAAGGAAATGGGTCTTTTGAATGAAGCTATAGGTGAATTCAAATATTCCGATCAGGGCGATTACGAATTCGATGCTACTGCTATGCTGGCCGTTTGCTACCTTCAGAAAAACATGAAAAGCCAGGCTTTGCCTTACTTTAAAAAGCTTTCCTCCCTTCAGGGATTGACTCACTCCAAGTTGAAGGGTTTGCGTTATAACATCGCCTTAGCCTATGAAAACCAGGGTGAGCTGGAGCTTGCCTTGCGCTACTACAAAAATATTGTAGAGGAAGATTCGACTTTTGAAGAAGCTCTTGGGAAAGTAAACGCCTTTGAAGGAGAGGGAATAAAACCCGAAGCTGCTGCCGACGAACTTGAATTGCTGCTGGACGGAATACAAAAAGAAATTCCCCCGGACTTCGATCCATTCGATAGTGATGGTGGCGGCAATGTCGGCTATATTTAGCCCCTTGAATCAACAACAGACTTCATAATTTTAAGGGGAGCCCATGAGCTATAGAGATTTCTACGACCTGAACGACTCACCGTTTTCCAATACTCCCGGCGAACGCTACTACTACGATTCCGAAGCGCATAGCCGTGTCTTTCGAAAACTGCATTATGCAATAGAAGAAATGAAAGGGTTGGCGGTTTGCACTGGAGGTGTTGGTGCAGGCAAAACCATGCTGGCCCGCAAAATGCTGCGCAGTCTGCCGCAGGACAAATACGAGACAGCTTTGCTGGTTATCGTGCATTCCGGTATCACTCCCGACTGGCTCTTGAGGCGTATCGCTTTGCAATTGGGCATACGTCAGCCTGCCACCAGTGAACTGACGCTTTTATCGCAGCTATACAGGCGCTTGATTCAGCTATACGAGAACGGCAAAAAAGCCGTTGTAATGATAGATGAAGCCCAGATGTTGAAAGGCCGTGAGATAATGGAAGAGCTTCGCGGTCTGTTGAACCTCGAAGTCCCCGGTCACAAGTTGATTACCTTTGTGCTTTTCGGTTTACCTGAGCTGTACGATAATTTGAAGATAGACGAACCACTGCTGCAAAGAATGGGTGTCAGGTGCGATATGGATTCCATGAATAGTGAGTCCACCGCCGAATACATCGCCCATCGCCTTTCATGTGTGGATGGCAATCCGAAGATATTCGAGTCTGATGCTGTGGCCATGATTCACAAAATTTCTTCGGGTATTCCCAGACTTGTCAATACGCTGTGTGACAATGCGCTTTTTGAAGCTTCACTGCTTAAGCGCCATCATATAGGGGCCGCGATAATTATGCAGGTGGCGGAAGAATTGGGCTTGATGAGCGCCTCAGCCGAGTCGGATACCCGGAATGATTTGTCTGATTCTCTGGAATACAAAGATCCGGAAGAATTGGGCGACGATGTTGTTCGGGTCGAGCTTGAAGAATTCGACCAACTGCTCAACAAAATGGACAAGTATTGAAATAGACAGCAGTCAACTGCTGAAATCCGTTAATAAAAAAGGAGCATCGCCAGCCGGCGATGCTCCTTTTGTTTGTCTATCTTTTTTGTCTTTAGAGCTCGTCAAAGTTGCAGAGGTATATTTTACGGCGGGTTCTGTCTATTTCTTTGATCTTGATTTCCACTACCTGCTCTTCGACATAGGTGTCAGGTTCCATGCAGCCGTTTGAAGCGTGCCACAGACCTACTGTGCCGGGAGCCAGCTCGATCAGAAGACCGTAGGGGAGAACCTTGACAACTTTGCCTTCGATTACTTCTCCTTCGGAGAAATCTATCTGGTCCCAAGGATCGGAACCTATGCCTAAAACGATTCCAGTATCCTCACTGATAGCGCGTACCAGGGCTTCTACCTCGTTGCCTTCGTTGTATTCTTCACCCTTGCATTCGGAGAACAAGAGCAGGCCGATTGCGTCGGTGTCATCAAGTCTTATTCCGTAGCGGCGGGCATCGCGGAAAATAACTTTTCCGGTCGCTGGGTCACCTAAAGAATATGTCTCTGTCAACTCCGGCCAAGGGTTTTCCTCTTCGGATTTGAGAGAAACTTTGAGGTTTCCATGATTATCCTCGCCTGTATAAACGGATTCGATTGCCGTTCCTTCAGAGAACTGGTAGGCCATGTTCTCCTCTTTGTAAAACCAGGAAACATCGGTGTTGTAAAGTCGGAAGCAACGCTTTTTTGTGTCCTGTATCACTGCAAAGAGCGGTCCGGTGCTGACAACGGTTCCTTTTATTGGATCGCCGCCACGAAGCTCCTCATATATTATTGTACGAGGTTGGGAGTATTGGTGGTGGTGTGGCGTTTGATGATAGTCGCGTTCTTCACGATGCGAGAAGCTGCTGCCGACTTGGAAAGACAGAGCATTCCGTAAGTCATTTTGAAGCCTTTGCGCTCCCGTCTGGCTGAAGCTGTATGGAATGAACGTAACAGAGTCCTGAATGTCATCGGGCACGTCTTCTGAATTCTGGCTGATGACAATAATGTTCTTACCGCTTGCCAGCGCCCACCCCAGTCCGAGTACTACGGATGGATCTTGACCTGTGAGATCTGCCAGAATGACATTTGCCTGTTGAAGATTTTGCTTAGTGTCTTCAAGGCTATTTGAGCCATCAAAGAGGTCATTAGCTCTTGTGCATGTGTGTTTGGAATCTTCAATCACTGGCTGTAAAGCGTGATCGAAAACAATATTCAAGTCGGGACGATTGGGAATTAATGCCAAACAATACGACCTGGAAACGATATGCCTATCAACGTTCTCCATAATGTACCTCAACAAACAAAAGAATATGAAAAAGTTTATTTTATTAGCGACATAACTCTTATCTATCTTCTTTTATGTAATGTCAATGTTTTAATTATTTAAGAAAGTTGAAAAAAAGCGTCCTACTCGTAAAGAGTAGGACGCTTTGTGGAATGTTAAGAAAATGTTAAGTCTTAGTACAGGTGCTTATTCCATGTCGTCGTAGTAATCAAGTCCGAGATGGGTGATGAGGTCTTCCTTCATCAGCCAGCGCAGTGTGTTTTTGAGCTTGGTCTGCTGGATGAAGAGGTCGTGCTCGGGATACAGTCCCTCTTTTACCATCGGGCTCTTCCAGTAGAAAGACAGCCATTCCTGGATACCCTTCATGTTGCAACGCTGTGCAAGGTCGAAGAAGAGAGCCAAGTCCAATACGATCGGAGCTGCCAGGATGGAGTCGCGGCACAGGAAATCGACTTTGATCTGCATGGGGTAGCCCATCCATCCGACGATGTCGATGTTGTCCCAGCCTTCTTTATTGTCGCCGCGCGGCGGGTAGTAGTTGATGCGCACTTTGTGGTAAAGGTCACCGTAAAGCTCCGGGAACTTGTCGGCTTCGAGGATGTGGTCCAGAACGCCCAGCTTGGAGACTTCTTTGGTCTTGAAGGATTCTGGATCGTCGAGAACTTCGCCGTCACGGTTACCGAGGATGTTGGTCGAGAACCAGCCGCTCAGTCCGATCATGCGGGCTTTGAATCCTGGAGCCAGGATGGTCTTCATCAGGGTCTGGCCAGTCTTGAAGTCTTTTCCGCCGATGGGCAGATGCTTTTTATCGGCCAATTCCTGCATGGCACCGATTTCTGCGGCCAGGTTCGGAGCGCCGTTTGCGAAGGGTACACCCTCCATCAAGGCGGCGTAGCAGTAAATCTGGCTCGGAGCGATACGCGGGTCGCTGTCGCGCAGGCCTTTTTCGAAGGCTTCCAGTGTGTCATGTACTTCACCGGGTTCTGCGTAAGTCTCTGTCGAGGCGCACCAGACGACGACGGCGCGATTGCAGTCGTTGTCTTTGAGGAAGTTGCGGATGTCCGCGCGCAACTGATCGGCCAGTTCCATTTTGTTGGCACCGGTTTTGATGTTGGGGCCATCAATGTTTTTGATGTATTTGTGGTCGAAGACGGCTTTCATGGGCTTGATGGCGCTCATCTCGGCCTTGATCGGTTCCAAGTCTTCGTTCTTCAATACTGCTGCGTTCTTTGCTGCTTCATAAGCGGAGTCCTCAAAGATATCCCGGCCACCGAACACGATCTGTTCCGGTTTAGCCAAAGGGATGAACTCGTTGATTTTGGGTGAGCGGCCTTCGGTGCGTTTTCCTAGGCGGATGGTAGCCATCTGAGTCAAGGAACCTATCGGTTTGGTCAAACCTTTGTTCAGTGAGATAGTTCCGGCGATGAAGGTAGTGGCGACGGCACCCAAGCCGGGAGTCAAAACCGCAAGTTTTCCTTCCGGGCTCTTGATATCTTTTCCTCGCAGAATCGCCATATCATATTCCTCCTTGTTTACGTGGGAACGAGCTTTAGGCGTACATATACGACTTGATTGATAAAAGTCTCATTCCACTGGTACGATTAGTAAATTTTAACGCTTGGCAAGCGATTAAACATTGGCAAACACCTTCTAAAATCGTCACGCACCAAGCGTAACGATTCGACCGATGCTAAACCCCTATTTGGTATAAATCAAGCAAAATTATTGCCTAAAATTGTCGATTCTTTTGACAAAAGATTATTCATCGCGGGCGATTTACCAGTCGTATTCCCGCCTCAATTCGGAAAGGCTGTCGTTTTCGATGGCGGTTCTGATTTTCCAGGCTTTTTCAGTGCGCTGGCTGCCATGCAGCTA
>CAYTHG010000308.1:0-5147 GCA_964437525.1 uncultured Myxococcales bacterium
CACAGGTCGCGTGAATTGAAGATGTGTGTGCCGTGCTTGTCTTCCATGACAGGCCAGTATTCGCCGGGGCGCTTGGCCTCAACCACTTCGTAGCTGAACCGGCAGGGCTGCGTACAGGTGCCCGAGTTGCCACTGCGTAGCGTCATGTAGTTTGAAAGAAGACAGCGGCCGGAATATGAAATGCACATGGCACCGTGGATAAAGACCTCGGTTTCTATCTTCGAATTTTGTGCAATCTCGTAAATCTCACCTATGAACAATTCGCGGGCTAAATTCACTCGCTCAATGCCCTGCCCTGCCCAGAACTTCACGGTCTCGATATTCGTTGTGTTGGCTTGAGTACTCAAATGCAATTCTATATCGGGCGCTATTTCCTTGGCTTTAACGATAATGGCAGGGTCGGATACGATCAGTGCATCTGGGCGGATTTCTGCCAGATACTTCAGGTAGTCCTCAAGCTGCGGCAAATCTTTGTTGCGCGAATAGATATTGACAGCCACATATGCCTTGACATCCCGTTCGTGAGCGTACTCTACGGCTTTCTTTAACTCCTCCAAACTGAAATTTCCCGAAAAGCTCCTGAGTGAGAATTCCTTGCCAGCCAGATATACGGCATCTGCGCCATACTTGACGGCTATCGTCAGCTTTTCAAAATTGCCGGCCGGTGCCAGCAGTTCGATTTTTTTATTTTTATTGTGCATCTTCTACCCATCTCTAAATCAAATACTGCCGGACAAGATTACATTGCAAATCGTGAAGGTCAAGCTGGTTTTACTTGGAGTCGTCGATATCTTGCGGCAGAATGTTAAAACAGGGGCGCATACACGAGGGGAAAGAACAAATGGACATCATATTCAAAATCTACGAAGGCGTACCCAGGCAGGGGCCGGGAGAGGATGAATACACGGAAAAAGCATACAATCTCATTGCGTCAAAACTCCCGGCTCAAGCGCGTATAATCGATATCGGCTGCGGTCACGGGACGCAAACACTGAGATTGGCGGAGTTGTCCAGGGGGCAGATACTTGCCACAGATATCCACCAGCCGTTTCTGGACCGCCTGAATGAGCTTGCAAAAGAAAAGTCGCTTGAGCAGCACATCGAAACCCGCAATATATCTATGGATACGCTTGATTCCCTGCCGGATGAAAGTTTCGATCTTGTCTGGAGTGAGGGAGCAATATTTGTAATAGGTTTTGAAAAAGGTTTGAAAGAATGGCAGCGCATTCTGAAGCCCGGTGGATTTGTGGTTGTATCTGAACTTACGTGGTTTAAAGGCAATCCCCCCGATGAAGCCAAGCAGTTCTGGGCCAAAGCTTACCCGGCTCTGCAAGATATAAACGCAAACAAGCAGGTCATCGCCGATTGCGGCTACGAGCTTGTAGAGCACTTCAAGCTTCCAAGCGAATGCTGGTTCAAAAATTACTACGATTACCTCACACCGCATATTTTAAAACTGAAGGAGCGATACCGCGACAATCAGGAAGCTATGGAGCTAATCGAACAATGCCAGCTTGAGGAACAACTATTCCGCAAATACAATGAGTTTTACGGCTACATGTTTTACATCATGCGAAAAATTCAATAAGATGCGTTAGGGAATCAATTCATTCAAAATTCATGTAGTGCGACAAGTATTGCGCCGCACTGTGGGGGAAGATAATGTCGAATACATTTAGAGCTATGGTTGTCAGCGAAGTTGAAGATAAAGTTTTTCGGCGTGAGATCAAGCAGCGTTCATTCGATGATCTACCTACTGGCGATGTTCTCATAAACGTCAAATATTCATCGCTCAACTACAAAGACGCACTTTCTGCCACTGGCAACAAAGGCGTTACCAGAAAATATCCTCACACTCCCGGTATTGATGCCGCCGGTGTTGTCGTTGAATGCAAAAGCGGGACATTCGAAGAAGGCGATAAGGTGCTTGTAACCGGTTTCGATCTCGGTATGAACACATCCGGTGGATTCGGAGAATACATTCGCGTTCCTGCCGAATGGGTCGTCAGATTGCCTGAAAACCTCGATTTCAAAGATGTCATGGCCATTGGTACAGCGGGTTTTACTGCGGGCTTATCCGTATTCAAAATATTGGAGTCCGGGCGCAAGCCGTCCGATGGCAAAATCATCATAAGCGGGGCCAGTGGCGGTGTGGGCGGACACGCTCTCAGCATTATGGCAAAAGAAGGCTTTGAAATTGTCGCCGTTACCGGCTTGCTGGCAGACTCGAAGCACTTTGAACTTCACAAAAAGTACCTTCTGGAACAGGGTGCGTCCGAAGTGATTCCCAAAGAGGAAGCTGAAGATCATTCAGGCAGGCCGTTATTAAAAGGCAAATGGGCCGGAATCATCGATACTGTAGGCGGCAACATCCTTTCAACGGCTTTAAAATCCGCCGAGTACGGCGCGGTAGCCACATGCTGCGGCAATGCAGCCGACTACAAATTGGACATGAACGTCTACCCCTTTATTCTAAGGGGGGTAACGCTCTTCGGTATAGATTCAGTCATGGCACCTGCAAGTATACGCGAGAAAGTCTGGAACAAGTATGCTCTGGACTGGAAAACAAATGGCGAGTTTGGTGTCCTGGTCGAAGAATGCGGACTTGCCGCTCTTGATAACAAAATTGAACTCATGCTCAAAGGCCATCTCAAAGGCCGCGTCGTCGTCAATCTGGCCAGGTAGCCGGATTGTTTTTCCCGCCTCAGCTTGACTCCCTTTCCATATTTGGACTGGAAACTTATATTTGCCCATGTTAAGCTAGATCTAAGGGCAAGAAGTACACACACAAACTGCACCGGCTTTAGCTGCGGTCGCGAAAGACTGATAGCCCGGATTGATATCCGGGAAATCGAAAGGGGACGCGATGAAACAGCCGAACCACAAACTCGGAGATCTTGTCGATCGTCAAATCAAGCACTGGCAGAAATCATTCGGAGAACTGAAAGAAGCGGAAACAAGACCTACAATCACGATTTCCAGACAGCCCGGAAGCAAGGGAAGATTCATAGCCAGAAAGCTGGCAGAGGATCTTGGTTACGAATTCTACGCAGGCAAACTGATTAACGACGTTGCAAAGAACGCCAAGCTCAGTTCGATTGTGGTTAAAAACCTCGATGAGCAAGCACCATCCCTCTTAAAAGAAATTATTTCATTCTTCGACAACAAGGAAGTTCTGGCAGCGGACCAGTATTTCAGGCATCTTGTGGAGATGATCGGAGCGATAGGTAAGGTTGGAAACGCCGTTATACTTGGACGTGGTGCCAATTTCATTCTTTCTCCCAAAAGCTCGTTACGGGTACGAATCATCGAACCGATGGATAGTCGTATCCAGAACGTGATGATGTCCTTCGGCGTGTCGGAAAAAGAAGCACGGTTTGCTATAGATAAGACGGAATCGGAGAGGAGGGAGTTCGTAAAGCATTATTTCCACCATGAACTCGATGAGCACCTGAATTACGACATGATATTAAACGCCGGAAAACTCGACATTGACAGGTGCGTAGAGATTTTAAAGTCGGCAATTGATTAGCCGACTCTCTCAGGAAGGAGGTAATTATGTCAAAAGCTCTCAGGTGGACTTATCGCTGCCCGGAATGTGATGCTCATTTGAATCCGAACGGCAGAAATATCGTGTTGCTGGCAGATTGCGAGTATGGAAAAGGGATTCTGCTTTTCAGTGATGAGCCCGGCAACTACAATTTGGATTGCCCCTTGGATGTGGATCCGCAAGCCGGACAAAAGTGGGAGTTTTATTGCCCTGTCTGTCAGGCCAATCTGACATCGGAGGCGGACGAAAAGATCTCAACGATAAAGCTTATCGACGAAGAAGGGAAAGAGCATTCTGTGTTCTTCTCAAAAATCGCAAGGGAGGAATGTACTTTTGTTGTTAATGCCGAAGGTGTGGAGACTTTCGGTAAGCACATGGATATTTATGAGGGCTTGATCTGGAACAAATTCCTTTGATGTTCAGGCCAACCGTGCAGTAACACTATTCTCGGCCTCGATCAGCTCCAGAGAACCTTCCTGCACCAGCAGATCAAGGTAGGCAATGGTTTCAGACACTGCCAGATAGTATTCCATGAGATGAAGCTTGCCAAAGTGAGCTGCAGCGATATCAAAAACCAGGCTTTCTCCGTTTTTTTGCAATAGCTCTATAAAGGCTTTCTTTCTAATCTCTATTTTGCGTCGATTGTCTTTTATCAAATCATAAACATTTTCTATGGGTTTGCCATGACCCGGGAAAACCGCTTTCATCTCTCTGAGCGCTTCAAAGCGATCAAGTGAATCCAGATATTCTATGAGGCTTTTTCTGCGTACTTTTGTGTCTGCATCGAAGTAAAGCAAGGGATTGGGAGTTATCTTGGGTAGAAGATGATCCCCTGAGAACGCCACATGCCGCTCCTGACTGTAAAAGCAAAGGTGGTCGGGACAATGCCCGGGAGTTGAAAGGCATTTCAGTGCAAAATCGTCGAATTCGATCTCATCTCCATCCTCGATTAACTTCACGCCATCGAATGAGTCCCAATCTTCAGAGAACTTCTTCATCATCGAACTGCCGCTTTGAATCTGCTCTCCGAGTTCTTTGGGAAAACCGCAACGAAGCAAAAACTCCCAGTAAATCTCGTGGTGTTTGTCTCCGATTTCAAGTTTGTCTTTGCAAGATGAGGACATCAGCACTTCGGCATTATTTTGCTTTGCGATAAGTGCAGCGGCCCCTGTGTGGTCCAGATGGTGATGCGTCAGGATAATTCTTTTGATATCGGAAAGCTTATACCCGATTGCTTCCAGATGCTCTTCCAGTACGGACAACGATTTGGAAGATTTAACTCCGACATCGATCAAGGTCGGCTTTGAACCTTCGATAAAATAGGAATTTATATCTCCGACTGCAAAGGGCGTTGGTAACGGGACTCGATGAATCATGGGAAATAAAGTTTCAATCCATTCTGAGGAAGATCCGTCATCAACTTTGTTACGCCTTACTTCAACCATCTTTGTGCCTTACTTCTGCTCTTAAACAAATATTAATATTGAATCTACATAATTAAAGTCGGCAAGTAAACGCAATTCAATTACATTTTGATATCAAGAAAGACGTTCAATAACATTAATTGGTGTACAGTTAATTGCAAAACAACTTCAAT
>CAYTHG010000309.1:0-5122 GCA_964437525.1 uncultured Myxococcales bacterium
GAAGGAACGATAGATCATCGCAGCCGAGGGCATGACGGGCTTGTCACGCTCCAAATCGACTTTGACGGCGACTTTTCGACCTGTAGCTGACTGCATCAGGTGATAGGTCACTTCGATGCGGTTTTCCTTGATCCAGTCTACGCCGGTGCATAGCAAGGGATAATCGAAACGGCACTGCTCGTCGTCCCGCAGAAAAGTCATCAGATCGACGAATTCGGCACCGGAGATTCTATATCCCGGTATATCCGGCGACGTGTCGCAAAGCTTCGCCTGCGGAAAGCTGGCGCTTATGGCCTGATGCAGAGGAGCATCAAGCACCTTCTGCTCACCGGCATTTTCACTGACTGTATTTTTCATTTCGTCTGCCATAATATTCAACCGTGCAGTTTGTCTTTGAGTTTTTCCTGCTTGATCTTCTTCTGCAAGGTCATCAAGCCTTGCAAAAGCGCTTCGGGCCTCGGCGGACATCCGGGGATGTAGACATCGACCGGGATGATTTTATCGACGCCGTTGACGGTGCTGTAGGAGTTGTAATAGAAAGGCCCGCCGCAGTTGGCACATGATCCCATGGACACTACATACTTGGGTTCGGGCATCTGCTCGTATAGGGTTTTTAAAAGCGGCGCAAGTTTGTAGACGATGGTTCCGCAGACGACGATGAGGTCGGCCTGACGCGGGGAGGCTCGATTGACTTCGAATCCGAAGCGCGACCAGTCGTGGCGGGCGGTTCCGGTCTGCATCATTTCTATTGCACAGCAGGAAGTCCCGAAGGTCAAAGGCCACAGGCTATTAGAGCGCGCCCAGTTGATTACATCGTCTATGCGAGCCATAAAGAAATTGCCGCCGGGCACATGCTGCATTGCATCCGGCAGCTTATCGGTAACTACACCCATTCCAGCGCCCCTTTCTTCCAGGCGTAAAGCAGGCCGAAGGCCAGAATAGCCACAAAGATTCCGCCTTCCACCAGCGCTACGACTCCCATCTGACGGAAGACCGTAGCCCAGGGAAACAGGAAGATCATTTCCACATCGAACACCAGAAACAGCAAAGCGAAGAGGTAATAACCCACATTGAACTGTATCCAGGCCGAGCCTATGGTGGTCTCGCCGCATTCGTATGTAGATTGTTTTACTGCACTCGGCCTTTTAGGGCCGACAAGACTGGACATCCAGATCACAGCCGGCACAAACACCGCTCCAACTCCCACGAATACCGCAAGAAAGACATAATCCATCATTGCTCAATTCTCCAGGCAGACACACACAAACATTCCAGCGGCAACGACTCGCCACTGATATAACACTTACAGATTACGGCATGAGAAACGATTTTAATAAATAAAGCATAGGAAGACAGTATACATAAACTAGATTGATTGCAAAATACCAATAACAAAACGCCCTCCAATAATTACGAAAGACGGCGCCAATTTACGCCATATTTCACAAATTGCACATATTTTTTGAATACATTATCTACAAGCATTCAAATTGTGCTCGCTTTTTTAAAGTGCGCGTGCTATTTAGGATTCTCAGAGGGAATCACTTTACAATTTGAACTCATGACGGAGGGATCATGGAAACCCATAAGTTAATGACTATCGGTCGTTATATCATGGAAACCCAGCATCAACACCCCGAAGCAACCGGCAGGTTATCCAAATTGTTAATGGATATCGCTTTTGCCGGCAAGGTTATCGGCAGAGTCGTTCGCAGAGCCGGTCTTAGCGAGATCCTCGGTTTGACTGCCGAGTTCAACATCCAGGGTGAACGAGTGGCCAAGCTGGATACTTTCTCTAACGACGTAATGGTCAGAATCCTGCAAGGCACAGGTCTTGTCGGGGCAATGGCTTCAGAAGAAATGGAAAACGAAATAATTGAGGATGACCCGTTGCGCATGGGCGATTATGTGGTTTTGTTCGATCCCTTGGACGGCTCATCCAATATCGATGTCAACGCTTCCATCGGCACCATATTTTCAATACAAAAGCGTATCGCCTGGGAACAGAATGGACCCCTGAGCCGTAAGGATTTACTGCAACCGGGCTTCAGACAAGTCTGCGCCGGATACATAATCTACGGTTCATCCATAATGATGGTCTATACCACCGGCAACGGCACGCACGGCTTTACATTAGCTCCATCCATGGGCGAATTTATCTTATCCCATCCCAATATCATGACACCCAAACGCGGACAAATATACAGCGTGAATGAAGGCAACTACCACAAATGGGAAGAGGGCATCAGAAACTACGTGGATCACATAAAGGAAAACAACGTCAAAAACGGTCATCCCTACACCGCCCGCTATATAGGGTCGCTGGTTGCTGATTTCCATCGCAATCTTTTAAGAGGCGGCGTTTTCCTGTATCCGGCAGACACTAAAAACAAAAACGGCAAGCTGCGCCTTTTATACGAAGCTAACCCACTGGCATTTGTTCAGGAACAGGCAGGAGGCAAGGCCACCAATGGCGTCAAACGCATACTGGATATCGCACCTACCGAACTGCATCAGAGAACTCCCATGTTCATAGGCAGTTCGGAAGATATTGAGGAATTGCACAGCTTCCTGTAGACAATCGGAACGAGATTCCAGGTTTGAATACGGCATAAAAAAAGGCCGGGAAGCTTTCGCTTCCCGGCCTTTTCTGTGTTCATTACACTCTACTTAGTAGCCGCTTCACATTGCGTAGTAAGCGGTGGTACCGATGCCGGTCCAGAATCTTGTGAACTCGTTCAGCATGATCATGGTGGTTTCCATGTAGGTCACCTTGCGGTTCACGTAGTAGGCCGGGTAACCGTTAGAGCAGATCTCATCACCGACGTAGTAGTTGCCCGGAACATGACCCTTACCGATTTCCTTGAGGCAGACACCACGGATGTTTTTACAGCGTTTTACCAGTTCGTAAATCGGGCTGAGATGATCGTCGCCTCTGACTGCGTAAGCACGGTAGTAGAGGTTCTCTTTTTGGTTGAGACATTCAATCATGTTTACATTGTACTCTTCGCTTTCCTCTGTAGTCCAGGTTGAGTACTCATGAGCCGGGATCACATGAGTGTTGTAGTACCAGTAGGTGGTCTGGTCGGCCATGGTGTTCGACTGATTCAGCATTGCCCAGAAGGACGGCGTCATCTTGTCGAAGTATACCCAGGAAGCGTGCAGCGGGATATAGATCTCGCCGGTCTGCTCGCTCAAGCGCTCGCAGAGGTTCTGGTTCGGGTCCGAAGGAGCCGGGGTCCACTCGGGCTTACAAAGACCGAGTGTATCCTCGTCGTCATCTTCGATAAGGTAGTTGCCGTCTTCTTTGAGCCAGCATTCGGAACCTTCCGAACAATCTTCATCGCTAGCACAGGCACCTTCGATACTTGACATATCTTCTGTGGAGTTCCACAGGAAGAGATGGTTGATACGCGGGCGGAAACGCTTGACTTCAAACTCGTCTGCAGATTTTTGATGTACGCAGTACGGGGTGAATCTGAACATCGAGTCTTCGTTAAGAGTATCGGCCATCATGTCGTAGCCAACGTTCTCAAAACCGTCCGAGATGTAACTGAAGGCATTTGACATGCTCTCATAACGATACTTGGATACCCACCAACCGGAGTTGTAAAGGATGAAGGAAGCGGAGTTCTTCTCCTGGGTAAATCCACGAATCTCAAGTTTCTCTGTCGGAGCTTCGATGTCGTCCTGACGGTTCCAATGGTTTTTGTGATAGCGACCGAAGCGCAGGTCAACATCAACCATGGCACCACCGATGGTATCGGCAAGATCTTCATCGTTGTAGATGTAGGGGTTTTTCTCAAAGTACTGAACAGAACTGTTGTCAAGCCAGCTTGAGAGAACATGCTTACCGACGTTCGGGCGATAAACTACGTCGTATACCAGGAAGTTAAAGCCTTCCATACCGGCGATCAGATAGTCACCAGGCCCACCCGGAACGAGAGTCTTGGCTTCGCCATCCTGGACGTATTCTTCGACACCGTTCAAGGCTAGGAGATAATCCTTACGCTCGGGAGTAATACCGTCCACAAAGGGATCGGTTGCACGGTCGAGCATCGTGTTCTGCCAGCTCTTGATTTGGAATCTGTTGTAGTTAAAGTCCAATGCAAAGTGGGCAAAGGGGAACATGCGCATAACGCTACGCCACCAGCTTGCACGACGGAACATCGGATTACCGCGACGCATCATGCGCCAGTAGTAATACATGTTGTACTGGTCAATGGCGTTACGCACGATTTCTCTTGCGGTCGTACCATGGTCCCAGCGGTTACACATCGGATCTTCATTTACCTGATGGTCCGTGCAGAACTGGTAAGGTACGACATCACCGTTGAGCTGAACTTCAGCCATGCCACCGACGTTGACCGGCGTCATGTTTCCATCTTCGTCTTCCTGCATTTCGACTTTCGGCTCCAATTGCAGAGCGACAGTCTTTTTGCCATCCAGGAAGCAGTATTCCTGACCGAAGGTATCGGTGCAGACACATTCATAACCGGCATCGATATCGGACTGCAGCATCAGACCTGGAGTACAGGCACAATCTGTGTTGTAGATATCGCTGGAGGTACATGCGCGCTCAGCAAAGAGAGGTTCATTGATGATAACCGGATAGCCGTCATCGTTCATTACCATCTGGCCATTCTCGGTCTTGTATTTTTCTACCACGAAGCCGTAGGCAAATTTCATAGCGGCATAGTCGTACTGACCGAAGCCCTGTGAAGTGTAGTAGAAGTTGTCATGGTAGTCCATGATGGAAGCATATGCATACCAGTTCTTGACATGAGCCAATTTACTGTCGATGTAATGCTTTTCCCATGCATCCGGATCGCGTCCGTTATCGGCACGGAATTCTTCGATCTTCTGCTTCATGGATTCGTTGTAATCATCTACGAAGCTATAGTAACCGGTTTTTTTGGGGCCACGGTTCAAGCCGACATAGTTGGCCTCATCCATGGAACCACGGAAGTTATGGCGCAGACCGATGCAATGACCGGATTCATGCTCCAAGGTGCCCTTGAAAGCTATCTTTTCGATGGCGTGGCGGATCTGCTCTTTGCTGTAGCCGAGGTCATCTTCCATCTTGTTCATAAGAGCAAGGAAACCACCGTCAAGCCATTCG
>CAYTHG010000310.1:0-5101 GCA_964437525.1 uncultured Myxococcales bacterium
TATGCGATTTTGGTTACCGCCGTAGACGGTCGCCAGATGTTTATGATGCCGCATGAAAATGTATCCTATCTTGGAACCACAGACGATGATTACTACGGCGATCCGGGTGATATCCCTGTTACCGAAGACGAAGTGGAATACATTCTCGAAGCCATAGAGTCTGTGGTGCCTTCTGTTCGTGATGCGCGTATCACTAAGGTAATGCGCGCCGTCAGGCCCACTTTGTTCGAGCTTGGCAAGTACGAAGACGATCTGACACGCGAGCATGAAATATACGACCACGAAAAACGCGACGGCATCGGCGGCTTTGTGACCATAGCCGGTGGCAAGCTTGCAAGTTATCGCATCATGGCCGAGGAAGCCGTGGATGTGGTAATGAATAAGCTTTCTAAAAGCGATCCCTGCCGCACGCATATAGACACGCTGCCCGGCGGCGATTCCATTCCCGACGCCGAAGTTTTGGCCGAGGAATTCGGAATCGATCCTTACGCCGCGTCGCGTGTGATATTCCGCCACGGTTCGCTGGCCTCCGAGGTCCTTGTTTCCATCAAGGACAAGCCCGAAGACGCTCATATACTTGACCGCTGCGAGCCTGTGCTTCAGGCCGAGGTGCGCTACTGTGTCAAAAACGAGTGGGTTAAAAAGCCCAGCGATCTTATCAGGCGTTGTCGTGTCGGCGAAGGAGCCGATCAGGGCATGGCCAGTATCCAGCAGGCTACATTGGTGTTTGCGGAAGAAAACAAACTCGCTCCGCAGAAGACCGTTGAAGCCGCCGATGATTTCCTTCAGAGCAAATGGCTTGAAAGACGCGAAGCACTGCTTGGAACAAGCGTTGCGCAGGAGGAATTGTCGCGCATGATAAACCTCGGCTGTTGGCGTTCGGGCCAGCGCAGCCACGTCGAAAGGAGGCTGCCATGAAAGCCGATTTGGTAATTGTCGGATCCGGTCTGGCCGGTGCAACGGCTGCCTTGAGCGCCATTGAAAACGGAGCAAAAAACGTCACCGTGATTCGCAAGGGCTACGGACGCACTGCTATGTCCGGCGGGTTGCTTGCTTTTGCTGCCGATCAAAATAAAGCTGCTGGCGTATCTACGCTGAAAGACAGACTTTCCGCGATCTGCGAAAACGAGCTTAATCCTTACGGCCTGCTTTCGGATTCTAATAAAAGCTTGAGTGATGGATGCAAGCTGCTTGTCGAGAAGCTCCCGAGTTTCAAGGCCGACATAAAAAGCGATTCCAAACCGGGATTGTTTTTGAGCGAAGGCGGTGCCGCCGTTTTTGCCGATATGCAATTCGGCGGAGGTTCAGGTGACCTTTTGAAACTGGACACAAAATCCGTTGCAGTTGTCAGCTTTAAAGAACTGTCGTGGTTTAAGCTGGATCAGTTGGTCGAGCAATGGCGGGAAGAGCTTACACGCCTTGGCGTTGAGGTAGATCTTTCTTTGCTCGAACTTAATCTCTCTGATGGCTTGCCTTTGCAGATGAACTCTCAGGCGGCTTTGCTGCTGGATGATAAAAAGAATATCGAAAAGCTGGTGGAGGAGTTGAAAAAACTCGTCGCCGACAAAAAGCCCGGCCTGCTTTTGTTCCCGCCTGTTATGGGCTTAAACAACGCCGACGTTTTGGCCGAACTTGAAAAAGCTCTCGGTATTGCTTGCGCTGAGCTTTCCGGAGGTTACAACGCCTTGGCTGGTCTGCGTTTGCAGCGCGAACTTGACAAAGCTTTGAACGATGCCGGAGTGAAAATGCTTCAGGCCGAAGTAGTCGGGTTCGCTCAAGTTGGGCAGGCGATCAAGTCGCTGAAGTTCATAGCCGATGGCAAAGAAAACGAAATCGAGGCTGAAGCCTTCATTCATGCCGGTGGACGCTTTTTGGGCGGCGGCCTGATCGAAGATGGCGGCGTGCGCGAGAGCGTATTCAAATTGCCCGCATACTTTGCAAACAAGCTGGTTTCCGATTTGCCGACCATCAAGCTGGTGGAGCGCGATTACGCCGCCGAGCATATTTTGTTCTCGTGCGGATTGACGGCGAACGAAAACTTGAACCCGCTTGATGAAAACGGCAAGAGCTTCGCCGACAATCTTTATGTCTGCGGCGACATCCTCGGCGGATACGACCTCGTGCTTTCGGGTTGCGCCGAAGGTCTCGCCATTGCAACGGCGCACAAAGCCGGACAGCTTGTCACGGGAGGTTCAAAATGAGCGTACCTAAACAAATTCTCGCCTTGTCTTATATCGGCTACCGCACCGGGCACCACATGCTGCGTCAGGGTTACAAAGATGTCTCGCGGCTTTTCGGAGCACATGTAATCGACGGTATCGAAAAATTCGCAGGCAACTACTCCGCCGATGGAGTGGTTTCTATTACAGCGGACGAGCGGGAAAAGATCCCCAGCTTCGAGAAATGCATCAACTGCGGCCTGTGCGACGCCGTTTGCAGCAATATTGAAAACATCCGCAAGATGACCGGCAGCGGTCCGTCCATGATCGCATCCAGCCATTCCCGCGCCCATCCCTGGTATAAACATGCCAAAAAATTTGTGGGCGAATGGCAGAACTGCGGCGATTGCCTCAAGTGTCTGGAGGTCTGCCCGACGCAGGTTCCCTTAAAAGACATAGTCGCCTTTATGCAGCGCGTGATTAAATCGCAGGATGAAGGTAAGATTGTAGAGTGATAAATGAAGCGGGGGAGGGGAGACCTTCCCCCGTTTTTTTGTGTTTGCGGGTAAGGGTGACCGGCCGGTCGCCCTTACGGATTTGGGATGCAGTTGGAGGAGCAATCGTTTCTATCGAGATTTTTGCGACCATTCGGCGTAGCCCTTCTGATACCAAAACATCTCTTTGTCGATCTTCCAGGTCTGCGCCTGCTTGAGAGCATGATAAGCTCGATTGTATCCCGTGCAATAAAACACGACTTTGCTTTTATCGCCAATCGCTTTGAGCAGGTTCTCTTTTGTCATTACATTGCTGCTGTGACCGGGTTGGAAAAACGGCAAGTTGACAGCGCCATCGATATGGCCCTTTTGGTATTTATGCGCCGGTCTGTTGTCGATGAAAACCGCGCCTTCCGCCCGAAGTTTCTCCGCATGTTGAAAATCGATTGAAACCACCTTCTGTTCCGTAGGTACATGTGATTGTTCTTTGGGGGAAGAAGTACATGAAAAAAGAAAAGACCAACAAAAGATTATGACGATCAAAAAAGGGTGCTTTATCATTGCTTCCATTACTTACCTCAATGCGTTCTAAGATTTCTTTATCTTCGTCTATTGCTGCGGCTCCGATGCTTTTGTGAAGAACGAAGCCGATTCGTGCGGATATTATAGGGCAAGTCGTTCGGCCAGTAAAGCAGGCCGGAAAAATGTTTTACTCGGCAACAACAAGCCGGGGAGGGGAGACCTTCCCCCGTGTTTTTAAGGATTGTTAGGTCTTGTCATTCCCGCGAAGGCGGGAATCCAGAACGGCTTGAAAGAACTAGACCCCCGATCAAGTCCGGGGTGACGTGGGGCTTTCGGCGGTGTCGGTTTCTTCTTCCGCTTCACTCGGTTCGCTTGTGTCTATCATTCCGTGTTCTTTGGGGTTGAAGTTTTTGGGGAAGATGGTGGGTTTTATGCCATCTTTGGTTTTGGAGTTGTATGTGCTCCCCAGTAGATACGCTCCCTCAAGGTGGTCTAGGCTGAGATTAGCTCCCTCAAGGTGGGCTTCATTGAGAAACGCTCCATCAAGGTGGGTTTCATTGAGAATCGCTCCCTCAAAGTGGGCTTGAACGAGTTCTGCTCCCTCAAGGTGGGCTTTGCCGAGATACGCTCGCTCAAGGTGGGCTAGGCTGAGAATCGCTCCCTCAAGGCGGGCTTCTTCGAGATCCGCTCCCTCAAGGTGGGCTTGCCAGATCTCCACTCCTTCCAAATGGGCGTCTACAAAATTTGCTCCCCTAAGATCCGATCCGCTGAGATTGATTTTATACCCCATTTTCTTTTCATATTGCCTGCGCTAATCTTCTCGTCTACCTATCACCGTCAGTGCGGCCTGAATATCAGTTTCCGGTTTTATATCTTCTGGTAGCTTACCTTTATGTTTGTCGTCTTTCGGTGGCCAGGGCGCATTCTCACGTATAAAAGCTGACAGAGTTTCCATTATCGCCCAATGGTCGGCCTTCGAGTTCTTGGAAAGACGTTCAAGGGCATAAATTCCGCCCAAACGAATATCCCTCTTGTCATCGCCCAAAAGCTTGACGGCAGTGGCGAAGCGGTCGGTCAGTTGGGATTCCTGCGCGATCTCAAGATCTTTGCGCTTGGCCTGGTCACGCCATATCCACGTTAACAACAGTGCCGGAGCGGCAGCAAGGCCAGTTAGGAGACTCCAAGGATGACTAGTTATGAATTTATTGAAGTCATATCCTTCAAATCTTTTTAAGAACTCGTAAAATTCATACGCAAGGAATAAGCCAAATAACGCTGATGAAATTACCAATAAAGCTCTAAACCAAGGATTTTCCCAAGCTATTTTTAGTAACTTCATCGGAGTCTTGTATAGCCAAATTAGCAATAATACTGAGGCGGCAGCTAAGTATGTAAAAAAGTTCCAGCGATTGCTTACCTCGAAAAAATCGAAGATAGCAAACAGGCCGATTGTTATTGCCACGCCTACAAGCACTCCCACAATTAAAGCATTGATCTTATTTGGAATAAATGTCTGCCAGAGGGCTAATACCTTCTGCTTCAGGCGTTCTTTCTGGCTTTTTTTATTTGTATCCATAGGTTAATCACTTTCAGAATTACTTTTTGCCTGTACTTTCATCGCATTATAGTGCGTATCGTTATAAATCACAAATGCGGGCTGGGGCTTTGGCTGCGATAAATCCGCTCATGCTTGTGAGAGTGAGCGTATTCCCGCCCGCTCATCCCGAGTGGAGCAGGTCGGGTAAGTGTTTTACCCGGCACTAATCAGGAATTGTCGGATAACAAGTTATCCGACCTACGTTTATGGTACCTGTCAAAGGCAGGTCACCCGTTTGTTGGTGTTGGAGCAGTCAGGTAGGTCGGGGTAATTCCTACCCCGACAATTCCGGATCGTGTCGGGCAAGAAATTTGCCCGACCTACTTATC
>CAYTHG010000311.1:0-5101 GCA_964437525.1 uncultured Myxococcales bacterium
GCGAAGACTTCAGCGGTTTCTACGAAGGCCAATACGGTTGCGGAGCCAACGTCGATGAATATGATGTTTGGATTGCTACAAATACCGATACCTGCACAATCGTGATCTATTATGACGGTCAGTCTCATGAAGGTACCGTTAACGGTACACGCATTGTACTAGACGATGGTTGCACAGGTCCAGGAGCTCCGAATGGTGAAATAAATCTCAATTGCGACGGTGGATGCTGGTTTGACCTCTACCCTTCCTCCAGCACAAGTGATGGACTGATTCAGGCCGACCCAGAATATATTCGCTTTGGGGCTATGGTTGTAGGACAGGAACTTGAGAAATTCACGACTGTCCGCAACGAAGGAGGAGACCTTAAGGTTGAAACTGTTATGCTTGCACCAGGAACGCCTGAAGACTTCGCTCTGTCAAACCTGTCAGAATGGACTTTGCCTCATGTAATGAAGCAGGGCGATGAAAAAGACCTTAAAGTAAAGTGTGCTCCTAAGACTGCAAATGCTAAACGCGGTGAGCTGTTGATCTTCTCTAACGATCCTAACAGCCCTGTTATAAGGATCAGCCTCTCGTTTGATGAAAAAGCTCAACCGAAAATTGAGGCTACACCAACATCCTTGAACTTTGGTGAAGTTCCTCCAGAAACCGATAATCGCAACTACTTTATGCTCGAAAGTTCGGGCGGAGCGGATGCAAATGTTCAGAGTATAGTTCTCTCGAACAATGCAGATGGAGCTTTCACTCTTGAACTTACACCGGAAAACACACCTCCGATGGTTATGCCTGCTGGCGACTCAATGGCATACACCGTCAACTTCAGGCCGATCAGCGGTGTGCATAATGTCGGTCAGGTATTGACCGGTTCCGGTGCCATCGTATGGCTTGATGCTGATGACAAAGAAGTAACGACCATGGTAGAGTTGGTCGGTAAAGTAAAAGAACTCGATCCTCCTTGTCTGAAGGTTGACCCGTTGGAGGGTAGCTTGGGATGGATGGGCATGGGAGACAACCCCGGTCCCGGTATCAAATACGGTTATATACAGATCGGAACCGGTTCTACAAGACAAGCCAAGTTCACCAACTGCGGTGACTTGCCCTTGACCATTTCCAACTTTGTCTGGCAGAACACTTTCCTGGATACCCCGGCGCTCGAAGCTCGTGCTTTCTCCGAGGGTATCGGTCAGTTCCACAACTACGAATTGCAGCGTGGCGAAAGCGTTATCATCGACATGACATTCCTTCCGCAACGTGAAGGAGCTCTTTACAGTTCGGCATTTTCGTTCCAATCCAATGCCGAATACCTGGAATGGTTGCAGCAAGATGCCGTTAATGTGGATCAGGTTTACCAGTTCGGTGTTTCCGGTACTGGCGCCCAGAAGGGACTAGAAGTTCTTCCTTCCAAGCTTGAATTCGGCGTAGTCACTGTTGACTGCTGCAGTCAGCGTCAGGAAGTCAAAGTTTACAACATCGGTGATATCCCCATCAATTTGACTGAAGTCAAGATCGGCGACGGTTCCGATCCTCGCTTTGAAATCACCTACTCTGACACGCTGCCTCAGGAAATTGGCGGTGTCGGCAATCCTGATCACATTACCTTCAAAGTGAAGTTCTGTGCTGAAAGCGAAGACGATGCTGTTGGTACTGCCGAGATCTATTCCGATGATGAAGGCGGAGTATTTGTTGTTCCGCTGAGCGGCTCAGGCTCTAATATGCCTCATCAGAAAGACTCTTTCCGCCAGCCTGAATACCCAATGGTTGACATCCTCTGGTCGGTTGACTGCTCAGGTTCCATGGGTGACGAACAGACAAATCTGGCCAACAACTTCGAGACATTTATTAATCAGGCTGTCTCCTGGGATGCCGACCTCCATATCGGTGTCGTCTCGTCCGATATCATCGACACCAACCACAGTGGCAAATTCCAGGGTTCACCGATAATCCTCAAGAATCGTGGTCCGGAAGCTTTGAGCAATGCACAGATGACAGATAAATTCCAGGAAAACATTGACCTTGGAACAAGTTGTGACGGCGGTCAGGAAGCTGGTCTTGAAGCTGGTCACCTTGCTTTGAGTGAGCCGCTTGTAAGTGACTTCAACGACACCTTCATACGCGAAGATGCCAAGCTTGCCATCATCTTCGTATCCGACGAAGAAGACCAGTCGGTACCTGAAGTTCCCTTCTTTATCGACTTCTACCGTTCTTTGAAGGGTATGCACAACGTCAACATGCTTGAAGTCTATGCCATCTGCGGAGACAAACCCAGCGGTTGTGAATCAAGTAGCGGCGAAGGCGGAGCTTCTGCCGGTAAGCGTTACATCGACGTTGCAATGGCATGTAACCCCACCGATACCTACTTCGAGTCAATCTGTCAGGAAAGCTACGCACCCATCTTCGAGATGCTGGCAGAAAACTTGTTTGCCCTCCGCAACCAGTTTGTTCTTTCAAGACTGGCGGACCCGGCAACTATCGCAGTTAAGGTCAACAATGTGCCTGACTTCTCATGGGAATATGACGAGGAAACCAACAGTGTAGTCTTCCCGGTTGACTCGCCTCCTCCTGCGGGCGCGGTAATCGAAGTCGATTATGACACTCTCTGCCTTGACTGATTGTAAATAACCTTCTAAATTTAAGCCCTCGCCGACAATCGGCGGGGGCTTTTTCTTGCATACAAGGTTAAAATAACAATGAACACAATACTGATAGATGGAAATACTCTTGCTCTCGAATCCATTCGCGAGGTTGCAAAAGGTGCAAAAGTAAAGCTTACAAAAGAAGCAATTCTAAAAGTCAATAAATCGCGCAAGCAGGTAGAGGACATCGTTAAGCAAGAGAAAGTTGCTTATGGCATAAACACAGGCTTTGGAACCTTATCCGAAGTCAGTATTGATAAAGACAAAGTTGAAGAGCTGCAACGCAACCTCATCCACAGCCACTCAATCGGTGTTGGCGAAGTCTTTGACCGCGAAACGACTAGAGCAGTTATGGTTCTGCGCGCAAATACACTTGCCAAGGGGTATTCTGGAATAAGACTCAAAACACTGCAACTGCTTTTCGATATGCTGAATGAAGGGATACATCCCGTCATCCCCGAAAAAGGTTCCGTCGGTGCTTCCGGGGACTTGGCTCCGCTAGCTCACCTTGCACTTGGTCTCATCGGAGAAGGTCCGGTCGAATACAAAAAACGCCAGATGCTCGGCAGTACCGCCTTGAAAAAATGCAAACTGGAGCCTGCCCGTCTTGTTGCAAAAGAAGGCTTGGCGCTTATCAACGGAACACAAGTTATGACGGCTGTGGCTGTTCTGGCTTTGCTTGAAGCGGAAGACGCAGCCAGAGTCGCCGATGTAGTTGGCGCGATGACATGCGAAGGAATGCTGGGTTCCACCAAGCCTTTTCAGGCTCGCATACATAAACTGCGCCCGCACAAAGGCCAAAAAGACAGCGCCACAAATCTCAGAAAGCTTTTGAAAAACAGCCCTATTGTCAAAAGCCATGCCGGATGCCATAGGGTGCAGGACGCATATTCTCTGCGCTGTATGCCTCAGGTTCACGGCGCAAGCAGGGACGCTCTTTCATACCTGCGCAATGTTTTAGAGATCGAAGCCAACTCCGCAACCGACAATCCCCTGCTCTTCCCAGATGAGAATCTGGTTATTTCAGGTGGCAATTTTCACGGTCAGCCGGTTGCAATTGCCTGCGACCTTGCCTGCATTGCTTTGTCCGAATTCGGCAACATCTCGGAGCGGCGCGTCGAGCAGCTCGTGAATCCTCACCTGTCCTCGGGACTTCCGCCATTTCTTATAAGAGAAGAAGGTCTCAACTGCGGATTTATGATTGCACAGGTTTCAAGTGCAGCGCTTGTTTCTGAAAACAAATCCATGTGTCATCCAGCGAGTGTGGACTCGATTCCGTCTTCGGCTGGCCGCGAAGACCACGTCAGCATGGGAACGATTTCGGCTCGCAAGATGAGAATAATTCTTAAGAATCTTCAGGAAATTCTCGCAATAGAGTTACTGGTTTCATGTCAGGCTTTAGATCTTAGAAGTCCTCTAAAACCTGCAGAGGGAACAGCATCGGCGCACAAACTCGTTCGCCAGAAAGTTCCCTTCATGGAAAAAGACCGTTCCTTGTATCCAGACCAGAGAAATATTCTCAAGCTGATAATCGACGGTTCTTTACTTGAAGCTGTAACCAAGGTGACGGGAAAACTGGCTTAAGCTCTTATAAAGTCATATTTATTTGAATCATCATCTCCATATCTTGTATACTGTTAGGTAGAGTAAAAACTGCTTAGCTTGAATGGAGAGACATGTCTAGATGTAAATCTTTGTGCCGATACTCGTTTGTCCTGGCAATTATATTGCTTGTGACAGCCTGTGGCTCCAGTGGTTCATCAGGCGACGACGATAATATTTTAGATGGCGATTTCGATAACGCAGATCAGGATTACAGCACTTCATGCACGGATGACCAAGACTGCGCGCGCGGTTTTTATTGCGACAACGGTTATTGCAGAGATGCAGACTGCGATGACGAGCATCCATGTCAAGATGGCTATACCTGTGAGGACCATATCTGTATCCCGACGGGTGGAGATCGAGATAACACCACCTGCCCGGACGGTTACAAGTGGGACAGCATCAATCAGGAATGCATTCCCGAAGACGGTGATGACGATTTTGACTTGGAAATCGAAGAGGAACCTCTGCCAGTTATATGCGATCCCGGAACTCCTACCTGCCACGGCAACGAGCGTGTAGTTTGCAATGATGCCGGAACCGCATGGGAAGGCGGCGAATGCGAAGAGGGTACGATCTGCCTGATTGACACCTGCGTAACCCAGGTTTGCAATGCCGGTACCGTAGGCGATTGCCGCGACGAGTATTTCGTTTACATCTGCAACAACCACGGAACAGGCTGGGAAGAAACGCTCTGTGAAGATCATTTCGCATGTTTGCAAGGACAAGGATGCCAGTCCTACTATTAATAGCCACAATTATTTAAATCATACACATAACAATAACAACATTATTAACAAGCACCAATTAAATCACGCAGAAAAAGGATACCATAATAGCATGAGTTAGACTCACTATAATAA
>CAYTHG010000312.1:0-5086 GCA_964437525.1 uncultured Myxococcales bacterium
ATCTCTGCGAAACCAACAATCCCTGTGCCGCAACAAATCAAGTCTGTATCAACAGTAACGGTACTGCGGTATGCGGCGTTTGCCTTGAGAATTTCCACTGGAACAGCGAGGGGACGACCTGCACCGATGACCTGTGCGACCCCGATCCCTGCTCTTCCGCAGACAATCGAGTATGCGACCCGCAAACAGGCGATTGCAACTGCGCCGATAACTTCTGTGACATAAACTCCGAGTGTATTCCTGACGGCACTGTAGATCCAATGCATACCTGCCGCATCTGCGACGTGGCAAATTCCAGCGATGATTGGTCGCTTAGAGGAACCGACACAGTATGCCGCTCAGCTATAGATATCTGCGACAGCGATGAACTCTGCACCGGTCAGATCGATTGCCCTGTAGACGACTTTACTGCATACGGAATTGAGTGCGGCGACGACACGGAAACAATCTGCGACAAACCCGATATCTGCGACGGAAACGGCGTTTGTATTGGCAATCTGGAATCTCAGGATACTGTCTGCCACGAATCCACCGGAGAATGCGACCCGGCAGAATACTGCGATGGACTCGGAAACTGCCCGGAGAATTCTTATCTTGCCGAAGGTGCGTATTGCGGTGATGAAACCAGCAGCATATGTGACCTCAAAGACACCTGTGACGGGCATGGCACATGCCTTGATAATATTCAGCCGCAAACAGTGCTTTGCCGTGAGTCAGTGGACATTTGCGATATGGAAGAATACTGCGACGGACAAGGCTCCTGCCCGGAAAACGGCTTTGCAGGTTACGGAACAGAATGCGGCGATGACACCGAGACGGTTTGCGATAAAGCGGACATCTGTGATGGAAACGGAGTTTGCATAGACAATCTGGAAGCAACCAGCACTGTTTGCAGAGAGGCTGCCGACGAATGCGATACAAAAGAATACTGTGACGAATCTGGATTCTGTCCCGAAAATGTTTTCGTGTCGGAAGGAGACGCCTGCGGCGATGATGCCGAGGTGATCTGCAACAATGCGGACTCCTGCGACGGGCAGGGAAATTGTCAGCCCAACTTCGAGCCGACCGCGACACTCTGCCGTGAGGCTGTCGGTGACTGCGATTCCACAGAATATTGCAATGGTCTGGGTACCTGCCCCAGCGATGGTTTTATTCCCGAAGGATCTTTCTGTGGCAACGACGACGATACGGATTGCGACAATCCCGACACCTGCGATGGCCTGGGAACTTGCCAACAGAACTACGAAACGGAGACTACTGTTTGTCGTTCGGCTGCCGATTTGTGCGATGTGCAGGAAACCTGCATTGCCGGCGCTTGCCCAGAAGATGCATTTGTCACCTGTAGCGAAGGCTTTTCCTGCGATCCCGAAAGTGGCAACTGCGTAGACGGCTCTCCCAATGTTCTGCCGACCGCAGATCTTGTCTGCCCAGAAAGCGGAATGGCAGGCGACACATTGATCTTCGACGCTTCCGGTTCGGAAGACAGCGATGGCAATATTGTTTCCTACGGCATGGACTTTGATGACGGAGTCAGCAGCAGCGGAGCTTCAAGCACTATCTACCATGTATATTCAGAGGCAGGAGTATTCAACATCAACCTGACCGTCACCGACAACAGGGGTGCCACAGACAGCATCGGCTGCACGGTTCTGATAAATGACGGCAACGCTCCGCAGGTTGTACTTGTAAGACCCATGGAAAACCTGATCGTCTCACAGGGATACGACATCATCGTCGAAGCCGACGTAACCCCGACTCCGGGACGTAACATCTCCTTTACTCAACTGATGGCGAATGGCGAACTTATAGGCGACACCGACAATCAGGTTCCCTACCGCTTCACTTACCATGTAAGCGAACTGCACCCGACCGACAGCATTATAGACATACGTGTACAGGCGACAGACGACCAAGGTGGCATCGGAGTCAGCAACGCGAGACTTCTCGATGTACAGAACTATTTCCCGAATGCGACCTTTACCGCAATCATAACCGACAATCTTGAAGTCACCGTCAATGCAAGCGGCGTCACAGACGTTGAAACGGATACAGAAGAGCTTGAAGTACGCTGGGACTGGGAAAACGACGGCACCTATGAGACGGACTGGAGTACCGAAAAGAGCGCAGTACACATCTACGTTGAAGACGGAGAACATACTGTCGCCATGCAGGTACGCGATACTGTCGATCAACGCTCTGATACAAGCAGAATAGTAGACTTCCAGATGACGCAGGATATCTACGGCGAGATTACCAGTACACTCTGGATGGGAACCATCAACATCACCGGCGATGCCTGGGTACCACAAGGTGAAGTATTGCGCATAGCCAGTGGAACGACCATCATCTTCTACGGTGTCGATACCGATTCAAACGGCATCGGCGATTTCGACCTGACCATTCACGGTCAGCTTCTGGTAGAAGGTTCCGAGAACGCACCTGTAACATTCACAGTTCTCGGAGCGCTTGAGCCCTCGGCTTGGAACCACGTCCTTCTTGCAAGCGATTCCACCGGCGTTCACAATATCAGCCACGCAATATTCGAATACGGATATCGCCCTCTGCGCATCGAGTCGGAGGCGGTTGTTTCCGACTGCGAGTTCCGTGAAAGCCACAACGGTATATACATCTACAATGCCAGCGGCCCGGTTACCATAGACGACACTCTCATCCGAGATACGGAAGCGGAAGGCCTCTACCTGCGCAACAGCGAACTGATAAGCGATGGCCTGACCGTTCGCGACTGCGGCACGGAAGGAGTCACGCTGTATCAGGCCGACGGCATCAGCTTTGCAAATTGCCTCTTGACCGAAAACGGAGGTCACGGCGTAGAAATTGATCGTACGCAGAATGCGGACTTTGACAATTGCCAGATAACTTACAACGGCGAGACAGGCATGTACTGGTACGGCAATGCCTACGGCAATGTCACCCACTGCAATATCAAGTACAACGACAGCGAAGGTCTACGCCTGCTTCCATATTCCGGTACAAATCCGACACCGCTTATCAACTACAACAACATCTTCGGCAATGCAGTACAGCGCGCAATGATCATCGATAACATCAACATCTCAGCTTCCTCCACTGCCAGTTACAGCAGCGGATACATCGCCTCCACCAAGTGGAATTCTCCCAATGGGGAAATGCTCGATATGTATGAAGTGAGCTACAGCGAACACGACAGCAGCTACAGCGACTACATTCAAGGTTACGTTTTAGGTCTTCCAGGTGATGCGGGACTCATTTCATATTCAAGCAGCGCGACTTCTTTCACATGGCAAAACGTAAGCGGCAGCTACAGCGGCATTTTTGCAAGAGTGTACGACTCCACTAGCGGCTATTACGGCTCGCTTACTATCCGCAACGTCGTTTATGAAACAAGCAGCCAGGTACGCGAACTGACAGCGATAACCACCGGCAGCCTGATAGATGCCAAGCACAATTACTTCGGTGTTTTCCCGGATGTTCTTTCCGTTATCAGCTACAACGAACACAACAACCTTGATATTCAGGGCTTTGTCGGAGATGCATATGACGAAACTTGGGACAAGGGCAACTACGTTGGCGGCGAGATTATCGACACGGTTGAGAGTTGGGATATAGACAAAATCGTCACCGGAGATGTAAGCGTAGAAAACGGTGGTACGCTGACAATAGAGGCAGGCTTAACCATTACTTTCATCCCGACCGACATGAACAATGACAACAACGGCGACTGGAGCCTGAAGAGATCCGGCGGCGATCTGGTCGTAAACGGATCCTTGACCCAGCCGGTAGTTTTTACGTCACAGATAGCCCGCGATATGGACAGTGGCTGGTATGCAATACATGACACCGGCACGACGGGCACAAGCAGCATAAATCATGCTGTCATCGAACGGGCCATCTACGGAGTGAACCACAGCGGCGGATCGCTTGACATGAATCATGTCAACATTCGCTACTGTAGAGATTCAGGCATCTACGCCTATGGCGACAACAGACCGTTTACCGGCGATTACCTGACACTGGAATACAATGGCAAATGGGGTCTGGAGATGTACAACGCCAAAGATGCGAGCAGTGCTTTGACAAACAGCACCATACATCAAAATGAGACCGGCGGTATCATGCTGGATGACTCACAGATAGACATCGCTTGGAGCAACATTCAGCACAACGCCATAGGTATAAAGCTCATCGACTTGGCCGAAGGATTGATTTCTAGCTGCAACATCAAATACAACAGTTCCGACGGATTCCTGCTGATGCGCGACAACACCAACCAGCCTACGAATGTAATCAACAACAACAATATCTTCGGCAACGGCACAGTCGATGCCGGTTATATAGAAGAGATAAACCTTTCAGCCTCTACTACAGCGGCTTTCTCCGGCGGCAACCAAAGTTCAAGCGTGTATAGCAGCGGCTCGGACATCATCGAGTGGCTCAAGGTGGGATATGGAGAATACGACAGTTCATACAGCAACTATATCCAAGGGTATGTCATCAACAGCAGCACTAATTCACAGATCCAATCTTACAGTACAAGCCACAGCGCAACCTGGTACAATATCTCCAGTTATGCGGCCACCGATATTTCAGCACGCGTATATGACTCGACTTCTTCTTATTACGGCGCGGTAACCATCGCAAAGGTCTTCTACCACATGAGTACGGTCAGCCCTGCCCGTGTCGTAGAATTATCGGCAGTGTTGGCATCTGTCGGAGTTGACGCAACCGGCAACTTCTGGGGACCGTTCTCAACAGACTTCTATGACCGCTTCATGTTGAACGAAACCGGCGTTGTTGATGTCTCCGGTTTCAAGACATCGGAAATCGATTCATTAGGACCGCAGCCGGAATAAGTCCTTTAAAACAAAACTAGCAGCACCAACGCCCGGGATACCCCGGGCGTTGGTGCTTTTGGGCAATTCGATTTTTCTCATGTTTAATGGTATTAAAATGGGGAACAGTCCAGCTAGCTTCGTTCTGCCATCGTTACTGGATTCCGCTTAGGAGGGGCACGGTATATCTCTCAAGTGGAGTTATTTGATTGAAACCTGACCACACCTTGATTTTTTACGACCATGGTTCTACGGGA
>CAYTHG010000313.1:0-5072 GCA_964437525.1 uncultured Myxococcales bacterium
TAGCCCGCCGCCACCTGAAAAAACTGACGCCCGAAGCAGCCGAGCAACTGGCCCCATACCTCAAATCCAAGCACATCCCGCTGGCAGTTCTGGCGCTGATTGGCATTCAGTACACCGCCACCCCGGAGCAGGCCGAAAAATGGCTCAAGGGTATGCTCGACGACAAGCGCATCATCAAGAACTACCATTCCAAAAACCAGATTTCAGTAGGTCTTCTGGCAAAAGAAATTCTGGACAGAGTTTCCTCGGGTAGCGACAAAAAGAGAGAAGCCAAAACAACGCCCAAGGTCAAGGAAACTAAAAAAGCAGCAGAAGGCAAAGCGGCACCTGAAAAATAAAGACAATACTCAGCAATCAAAAAGGGGAAGCTCTCGGGCTTCCCCTTTTTTTATTTATCTACCACTCCCACAAGCAGAGTACCGAGAGGACTTTTCAATCTGCGCCCGAGCTTTTCGATGGAATGGGCATAGGGGACAAGGCTTTCCCAGGGAAAGAAAAAGCTGCTGGACTCGACGTGAACTCTACCCCCGCTCTCTAAAAGCAAGCGTTTTAAACTAGATTGCGAAAACAGATTGGCGGACGCAAACAAGGCGTCGCCGCGCAGTTTACGCTTGATGCCATGATAGGACCAGCGATTCAAAACCCCGAACAGCAAGCGTCCACCCGGCTTGACGCAGCGGAACATCTCCTGCACCGTTGCCTGCGGATCGTCCGCAAATTCCAAAGCGGTGATATTGGAGACGATATCAAAAGATCCATCTTCAAAAGGCAAGCTCTCGCCAACTCCCTCTATAAAACTCGCATTATCGAGCTTTCTTGCATTTGCGTATTCAAGCATTCTTAAAGACGGATCGATGCCCGTCACTTTATAACCCATTTCACAGAACAACTCGCTCCAATGCCCGGTGCCACAACCGACATCAAGCAGATTGCCGTCGGTGAAAGACCTCGGCAAAAAGCGCAGCACCGCTTCTTTTTCAAGGTTGTCTGTCATGCGGGAAACAGGCGAGCCGTACCATTTATCGTAACGGTCCGCGACTTTGTCGAAATCGAAACGCGGCATATCTTTTCTCTCCCGTTCAGCCGGATATGGCATTCAAAGATAAAATTACCAGCCCCACGATTATCCAGGCAGCGCCAAAAATCCGCCAGCCAAGATTTCTTTCTTTAAAAAAGACAGCACCGAAGATAATCCCGAACAACAGATAACCGCCTCGCTTAATGGAAACCACGTAAGCCACATGCGGCGCGACTTCAACGGCCAGCATTTGAGGCAAGATGGCCAATGCGTTTATCAAGCCTAACATCAAAAACTGCTTCCAATAAATACGGGTTTCGCTCCAGATGGGAACTTTTTTGTACAGCAGCAAAGGCAAAAACACGATGCCGAATGAGAGCGAAAACAGAAAGGGATACCAAAGAGAACCGACTTCGTTGATGCAGAGCTTGTCCATGTTAGCCGAGATGCTCCATATCAAGGCCACCATCAGCATCAGTCGCGTACCGGCCACACGCCACAAGGCCAGAGCCATTACCTTTATGCTGCTGCCGTTTTCGCGTTGCAGAACAAACGAACCGATCACCATCACGACAATCGCCACCGCCCCCAAAGGCGTTATCTTCTGCCCCACCATCAGGTAAGTGGTCAGCATCATAAAAATAGGCGACAAAGACAGAAGCGGCAGATCGCGCGACAACTGCCCCACCTTGAGCGCTTTGAAATACAAGGTGTTAGCCAAAATGTTTAAAAGCACCACAGCCAGAAGAAGCAAGAGAAAGCGCGGCGAGATTTCAGGAAAAGGAACCTTCTTGAATATAAGGTATGCGCCGAAAAACGGAGTCGAGAAAAAGAAAACGACCCAGGCTATCAGCATATGCTGCCCGCGCATGGCAAGCTTTTTGCCGTAGGCAGCCTGAGAAGCGGAGAAAAACGCGCACATCAGTGACAGCAGAAACCAGTACATAAAAATTTCCTAAAAAACAAATTGAATCGCCGGCAGCATACACCAGCCGGCAATATTTCTCAAAACGGCACTTCTATCTTTTCGTTATCGCAAGCTTTTATGCAATTTGCAGCTATCGAACAAATTGAAAATCTTTTTTGCATTTTTCTCGATATTTTTCTTGACAATAGACTACAGTAACTATAATTTAAATTAATGTATACTAAATTAAACGATATGCAACAACTGCAAGTATGTATGTTCTAGCATATAGGGTTAATAATGGACAATAAAAAGCCCTCGGTTACAACAAGCGTGGTTATTCCTGCTGATGTGAAAGAGAAGATGCAATATCTCTCTCAAGCAACAAGAATCACGCAAAGCGAATACATACGAGAAGCGTTGGAAGACCTCTTGAATAAGTACGCAGAGGTCTTTAAAGGGTCGCCTTTCGATAAGAGTTCGAAAAAAGCGGGACAAAAAGGGAAAACAAAGAGGAGAAAATGATGGACAATCAAAAACGCTGGGCAAGTTACGAAGATTTCGAGAAAGAAGAGTACAAATCGATAAAGAGTTTTTACAAGAGCCTCGAAGAAATCGACGAAGGATTCTTCTCTGCTTTTGACGCAAAAGACGAAAAGGACGAAGAAGAACTCGGCGGATTAGAGGAACTGAAACTCTAGTTCCACACGATTGTCATTATCTTCCTGTTTATTTGACTGGAATATTTTAGCCGCAAACCGGATCGCCGGTCTTGCGGCTTTTTTTATCTCTACCCAGGTTGTTAACCCGGCAACTATACCTTAGCTGTCATGCTGAACTCGTTTGCACATCTTCCCCAATGATATAAAGACTCTGAAACAAGTTCAGGGAGACAAAGCCACTAACATATAGCTGACGGGTTAATAACTCTTGATAAAGCTCGGCTAACCTGCTAGAAATTTGTCACGAAAGCAGCTATCATCGGCTGGGCATCATGTGCGTGTATCAAATTTCCACAGGAAGTCTAATACACTGCGGCAGACGACAAATATCAAAGTTTATAAGGCAGAAGATCAATGCAGATTACGATAGTCGGATTTAAAGGAACAGGCAAAACCACGGTATTCAACGCTTTGACGGGATTGAAAGCCGATGTCTTCGGCGGTTCGCCCACCGACAAAGTTCTGGGAAACATCAAGGTTCCCGATGAGCGCTTCGACGCTTTGGTACAACACTGCAAGCCCAAAAAGCTGACTCCCGCCGAAATCACCATCGTAGACTTAGCGGCTGTAGCCCCCGACTCGGCAGGCAAGGGATTTTCATCTGTAATGCTGTCCGAGATGCGCGCGGCTGACGCGATGGTGCAGGTGGTCAGAGCTTTCGACAACCCCGCCCTGCCCTCTTCGCCCGATCCCTTGGCCGAAGTCCAGAATCTGCAAAGCGAATTATGCCTCGCAGATTACATGGTGGTTGAGAAAAAGCTCGAACGCATATACAAAGAAAACCGCAAAGACAACGAGCGCACGCTGCTTGAAAAAGTCAAAGAGCACCTCGAAGAGGAACGCCCCCTGCGCCTTTTGGATCTGGATGAACAATCCTGGAAGAATCTTGCCGGTTACGGCTTTCTGTCGAGAAAGCCGCTGCTTATTCTCATCAACCAACCCGAAGAGAAGGCGGCTGACGTGCCGGACGAGGGCTTGAAAAAGTTCGCAGAAGAATTCGACTGCCGCCTTTTGACCATCTCGGCGGCGGTGGAAATGGAACTCAACGACCTCGACGAAGAAGAGCGCAAAGACTTTCTGGCCGATCTGGGCCTCGAAAGCTCCGCCCGCAACCGCTTCATCCGTTCCTGTTACGACATGCTGAATCTGATTTCATTCTTCACCGCAGGCGAACCGGAAGTCTGGCAGCTCTCCATCACCAAGGGGATAAGTGCGCAGAAAGCAGCCGGAAAAATCCATTCCGACATCGAACGCGGCTTCATCCGCGCCGAGGTAATCGACTGGAAAGACTACGTTGCCTACCCGACCGAAGCCAAATGCAAAGAAGCCGGAAAGATGCACCTTGAAGGCAAAAACTACGTTATGCAGGACGGCGATGTGTGCTACTTCAGGTTTAATGTGTAGGGTATAGAGTGCTTCCCGTTGAAGTACCATTACGCTTAAGAATAATCCGGGGGCAGGTCATTAGACCGGAAACCAAACGCATCTCTCCTCCTCCATATATTTTTGACTTCTAGGGCAAATTACTTCCCAAGAAAGCTTCAGTCTCGCTGTCCTCTTCTTCATACAGACAGCAACGAAAACCGAAGCGGTCTCCACCATTGTAGCGAGCCGACCAACCGTAGTTGTCAAGCCAATAGCAGAGTAGGGGTTGGGGGTTATCACCATGAGAAAACCAATACCCCCCCCCCAACATCGCATCAACCTCAAAATCACTGAGATCAATCATCCACTCCATCAGATTACCCGACATGTCGTATGCACCATAGTGCGAAACGCAGTTCTCATTCGAGCCGGTTTCAGTGGGACTGTCGTGCAATGTTTCTTTGTTCAGCAATCCACCATCCCAACAATATCCTTCAACGTATTCATTTCCATATGGAAGAAGATTGCCATCCGGCCCGGCGCATGCCATAACCCAGTCGTCGTAATGACACAGGCTCTTGCCGGAGTTTATGCAAGCCTTACGCGCTTGATACCATGAGACATATGCGCTTGGCAGGACGCCGGGCTTGGCGCAGGCGTAAAGCGGCTCGGTCATGGGCAGCGGCTCTTCGAACGGGCACGCCCCATGCAAACCGGGATTCTCGGGGTCGCAGAAGCCGTCTTCGATGCAATCCACGCAATTGCCGAAACCGCTCGGAAAGTCATCTTCGCCGTGGCCGTAAATCTTGCCGGTGCAGTCGGAATTCTCCATCACGACCGCTTCGTACATGTCTATACAGTAGCTACCGTTCACCAAAACCATTCCGGGCTTGTTGTAACAATTCTCTAAAGACGGCTCCGGGCCGTCCCACTCGCCATCGTCATATTCCTCGCTCACGTCGGAATCCTCTATGTCTTTGTCCCCATCCTCGTCGATGTCGCCATGGTTTTCCAATTCGTCGTCTTTATCGATGTCACCGTCGATATCCAATTCGTCGCC
>CAYTHG010000314.1:0-5071 GCA_964437525.1 uncultured Myxococcales bacterium
CTTGATATAGTCGTTGACCAGACTGTGATCTTCTGTCTGCTGCAAAAGCTTTGAATTACGGAACACATAGCAACGACTGTCGCCCACATTGGCAAGGTATGCCGTGCCGTTCTCGAAAAACATGGCTACCAATGTTGTTCCCATGCCGTGATAGAGGTCGTTTCTCTGGGACATCTCGAAGATTCGGCTATTGGCAAGTCTTGTGGATACAACCAGCCTGTTCTCCGCCCCGTCTTTTTTCTTGTCGAACTTATACGGCCAGGTGATTTCATCGTCGGCGTTTGTAGCTTTGAAGAAATTGACAATGGTCTCTATTGCCATCTTGCTGGCTATCTCTCCGGAGTTGTGCCCACCCATTCCATCGGCGACGATACACAATTGCTGTTCGGGGGCAATTATAAATGCGTCTTCATTATGGTCACGTCGCATGCCGACATGCGTAAA
Source organism: uncultured Myxococcales bacterium (assembly GCA_964437525.1). Classification (GTDB taxonomy): domain Bacteria; phylum Myxococcota_A; class SURF-8; order SURF-8; family SURF-8; genus JAKQSH01. The sequence goes on from CAYTHG010000314.1 coordinate 445, forward strand.
ACCCGAATGTATGATCTTTAATTTTTGCATTTCTACAGCTTACTATCCATTTACCTGACTATAAGTTGCAAGCGTGGCCCGATGCTGAGTTCCAGCACACCGGTTTTCGTTTTGTACATATCGCCGTCTATTGTATACGTAAACGGTTCTTCCGCTTCGATTAAAACCTTTTTTGGAGTCGTTTCAAAACCGACTCGTGGATGAATCGCCCTTCCAAAAAAGAAGCTAGGCATGTCTAACACAATCCAAGCCGGATTGGACGTAAGACCGATCAAGTGGAAAGCTCCCGGCTCTTCCGAGCACCGATGATACACCCTGAAGTCCAATCCGATTTCGCGTATTGTCCCCGCAAGCAAAGAAACCCAGCGGTTTATAGGCAGCACTGTGCCGTCAACTGTGACTTTAGCTTTAACCGGTCTGAACCATTTCCTGATGGTCGGTCCCCAAATGAACAGCGAACCTATACCGCGCAAGACTGTCTTGGCCGCATGTACAGGCGTTGGAGTCTCCACTTCGTAATACGTATCCATGAAATTTGCGACGATACCGTTTCCGAATATGAAGCCATATTTGTCACCGACCTTTAGCATATTTCTTTCGGTGATTTCGAATTCTTCGCCGTTGGAGTATTTTTCCACAAGGTTGAAAAGTATCCCCGATGGTCTACCTTTGATATCGCAGGCATTAGAGATAGTGTTTAGCGTACCGCCTCTTAAAAGAGCTATTTTAGGCAGGGGTTTGTCGCCGTATATCCGCAAGAAGGTAGTCAGAGTGATGTGGTTTGTGCCATCGCCGCCATTCAAAGCCAGGATGTCTATGTCCTGTCTTTTGAATTCCTCGGCGACCTCATCCAGCTCTTCAAAAGACCGCGTAGCCTTCGAAGAACCGCCTTCTCCCAGAATATAAGCCAGTCTCCTCATTCTTTCGGGGTGCTTGATATTCTGACGCGAACGCGGGTTGTTTATTACACCTATTCCCGGCATGTCCTGTTAATATTCCTTATCGAATCAAAAAGTGTCGCTTCTTTATCGTAACCTTCTATTCAATATGGACATTATCCACTTCATGTGTCATTTTTGCAAGATCGAAACCTTCCTTTCGAACGCGGATGTCGAAGTAAAACAAGATCACCGCTATCATCGAGAATGGGGTTACGACAAGCTCCACAAGCCCACGAAGTATATAAGTCACAGCCAAAATTGTACCGCTTGGAGGGGTAAACATTTTCATCATCTGTTGCGGGTCTACATTGCCCTGCATGGCGTCCATAATTCCCGGTACTACATTCATCATCATGCCTGTGCTCATTGGGATTCCACTGAACCCGCGAATCACTCCGACTATCAGCGTGATTATTGTCAGCAGAATGGAAACCTTGATTACCGGTCTCTGCCAGAAAGACAAGTTGCCATCCGACATAAGAGACCAGGACCGCAAAAGCGCACTCAAACCGCTCTTGCCTTCAAGTGCCACGACTGATGGAAATACAAACAGTCTGGCGAAGAAAATCACAATAACTGCCAACGCGGTCGTAACGGTGCCTAAAACGGTAAAAACCATCAAGAGAGAGAAACTCATATCCTCTATAAATACAACGTAAACAAGATAAGCAAATCCTCCACAGACGGCGATAAGCACTATAAACAGCAGGCACCACAGCAAGGTGGTGATAATAATATTCACGGCAATTTTAGCCGAGAGCCTGTATATATCTGAGGCATCCACCGGTCTCTCGGTATAAATACACGATACCGCAAGTGTAAAGACAGCCAGAAAGATGTTCATCATGCAAATCCATAAGAATGTATGCAGAACAACGTTGACAGCAGAGCTTGTCAGCATTCCCGTCATTTGGTCTGGTTTGAACATTTCGCCAGGATCGCCCCCCTGCTGAAATTCCTGCATCATGCTCAACATTTCCACCTGCCGATCCGGCACGAAGAGGAAAGAGCCTGCGGCAATCAGAGCAATGGGTAAAGCAAGAAGCACAAACAACTTGAAGTTTTTGACAAAGCCGTTTACTGCACCATCTATGATGTCTGAAATTCCAAAGGCTTTAAAGACAGGTAAGCCATTGGCCGGTTTCACGGGCTTGATTTTGTTTGGTGGATTTTGCTGGTCCATTTGGCTCAGCCCTTTCTCTTAAAGATGTCGATTACAACCCAATTTGGTCCTATTTTTACAAGATGATAGCGCGTGAGAGTACCGCTTTTATCGCTTTTGTTGTGGCGCAAACCGACCCATGCCTGAGTCTTCTTGCCATTGTAATGAATCAATCCATCCGAAGCAGACATTTCAGGTGGGAAGCCACCTGCTTTATTGTCCAACTCTTTGAGTTTGTAATAGCCGGAAGATTCTCCTTCCGTTTTTGAGAGACAATATCCTTTGCTGCCGGAAGGAAGATTGACGGGTTCCAGGCCGCGCCAATTTATTCGGCACACCGATGGCAATTTCCGGTAGAAGGGATTGGCACTTGCTTTACCTGCATTCTCGACCTGCGACTCGTGAAAGAATATGGTCTGAATAATCTTTTGCGAATTGTTCAAAATCCGCCGGGATTTTTTGCTCAACAATGGATTGGCATCCAGGCTGTCTTTGATGCCGTCTTTATCGCTATCCTTGGACTTGGGATTAGTGCCAAGCTCCTTTTCTTCGTAATTCGTCAAGCCATCCTTGTCGCTGTCAATTTTTACAAGCGAAAGCTTGATTTTGTATTCATGCCTCTTGGCAGGATGGTTCAAATATACAGTTGCGTATTTCCCCTTTACTGCAAGCTCTACCGGGCCTCTGGCCCTGCCCTTTTTGGCTGTTTTCCTTCTCTGTGAATTTGCGCCTTTTGTATCCTTAAGCCATTCGTACAAGTCCGGTGTTAAGTATTGGCCTGAATAATAAGCTTTGCCGCCGGTTTTCCCGCGTTTTTTTAACCAGAACCACAGGGAATTCGTACGCGGGAAATCGTGTACAAAAAGCACTGTTTCCGATGCGCCCCTTTTGTGCGTTGTAAGAATCCGTCCTTCAGGTATGACCTTGAGATACCTGTTGAACTTCGGCAGATCAGCTTTCCACTTGAATGTTTTTTTTATCCACTTTGATAGATTTACTTTTTCTCTATCATAATTTGAATGAAGATAGCTGAATGATTTGAGTTGTTCATGATAAGGGAGTTCACTTGTTTTTAAGCGCTTCCTGTGTAGATAAGTTGTGTTTTTTGAATCAAGTCCTTCGAGTGTAAATACTATTTGAGAGGCGAACTGATCCAGATCTTTACTGCTCCAATCTTTGGGCCAACTTCCGGCAAGTTTTTTCGAGAGCTTGCTGGCTCTTTCGATCTTACGTCCAAGTTTGATTTGGGACGCGTCGTATAGAGTAAGAGCAGATTGCCCACGCCTTTGGGTTTCAATTTGATAATTTCGTTTAAGGCAAAACTTGAAAGCTCTTTTTTTCTGTTTTTCAAAAGTCTAGCTAGGTAGCTCTCAACTTGCTTTGTGCTGGCGAAATTTTGCAGGCAAGCACAAGAGGCTTTGTTATATGGGCGATTGAGCAAAGTTTCCTCAATCAGTACTTGAGCAAATGCGAACTGGTCCCCTGTTTTCAAGCCACGAACCACGCGCCAGTCATAATCCTTATCTTCGATTTGTCCCGGCTTTATTCCGGCTTTTCCTTCTTCTGAATCTTCCGGGGGAATAAAAGAGATCAACCTTGATTCATTACCGTTTTTCAGTATGACAAGACTTTGATCTTTGGACAATGCGACAGGAGTGGCGTTCCCATGTTCAGGCCAGGGCATTCTTTGAATTTGACTTATTCGTTTTTCTTTCAAATCAACAAAATGTGCCAGATTACCCTGTAAGACAAACAGCGAGTCTTTTTGGACATGCATCTTAATGTTTCGGTTATCGCCAAAATCGGCTATGCGTTTCAGGGCCGAGTCGTAAACATCAATAGCCCAGACCTCGAACATGGATGAAAGCTTACGCTTGAAGTAAACATGGGGGTAACGATACGCCAGAAGCTCACTTGCATCTTCCGGCAGCATTAAAGGCTCTATGACATTCGGCTTGCGCGGATCGAAAACAAAAAGCTGATTTCCGCTCAACCACACCAACCTGTCCTTACTTATTTTCCAGTCCGGTTTCGTCAACTCGAATCTGGAAATGGGATCGTGCGTGATTTTAGGTGCAAGATCGTAAACTTCTATCGGACCGCCTTGGGCGATCACTACAAGATGATTCTCGATTATTTGCACTTCAACAGCAGTCTTTTCCATGCGATGCAGTGGAAAGCGTTTGACTGTGGCAGTTTGCCCGCTGTTGAACAAGATAAATTCCTGCTCGTAAACAACAGGAGAAACAACTGCATCGGGCGTGTCTGCTATAGCATTTTCAGGTTCTTCAAGGTCTCCGATTATGGCGCAGATGCCTTTGTCGCCACAATCTCTAAGCAATATAGTATGCCGTTCCGGAAAAGACGGGTATTTTGTGACGGAGCCATCGAACATGGACAGGGCCACAACGCGCTGGTCACTTAAGCCAAAATAGAGCTTCTTGCCGATGCTCAATATGTTGCTGGTCCTGGTCGCGCCTTTGACGCTGAATTTCCATGTGAGGCTTCCGCTTCTGCGGTCTAT
>CAYTHG010000315.1:0-5062 GCA_964437525.1 uncultured Myxococcales bacterium
TCAACAGCAACGGCGGCTTGGAAGAAGGTCGTGATGTGATGCTGATGGTAACCGACACCTTCAGCAGATATTCCGCCGAATATCACGCAGCGGCAGGCGCAGACGGCAAAGCTACCTTTGAAGCGGTAACTCTCTATAAAGACGGTGAAATACCCCACAACACCTTGTTGCAACTGACCGCCACGTCCTCGGACATCTCTGGCAACCCATCCAACAACTATTCCTTCTATGCCATTGCCGATACTCAGGCACCTGACTTCATCAACATCGAGCCTCCTCAAGGTCTGCTGACTTCCAATGACGACCAGGACTTGAATCCGGACAATGGCTTCCAGCTTGAGATGAAGACCACAGTCGAAGGCGGCAGCCCCGGAACCGACAGGCTTTCAGTTCTGGTTATCCCCGATGAAGGCGCTCAATATGACCTCGGTACTTTCGACGTTCCAGAAAACCTGAGAGCCACCATCACCGGCACCTTCGCTGAAGGCGGCTACACTTTAAGGCTCACTCACACCGACGATCTGGGCAACACGGGCACAAAAGATATTTACTACGACATCAACTACGTGGCTGAACTCGAGTTGCGCGTAGGAGAAACACTGATGAACGGTGATACCTACGTCTGGAACAACACAATGGATGCCCTGCCCGGCACCGCTGGTTTCCAGTTGAACTTCTCTGCCAGAACCATCGGTTTTGAAGCAGGAGTAGTAGTTGCTCTATGTTCAGATCAAGGTCTGGAAGGAGATCCGAACTTAGAAGCTTGTACAGTTCCCGGCTACTTCAAAATGGCATCGGGCGAAGTACAGATTTCAAGCGGTATTATCGGACTTGTCAATTTCTATAACGTGGCACTTAAAAACGAGTCCATCCATAAAGTATTCATCGAAGGCACAGACGACCCCGGCAACTATGGTGCATCTCCGACAACCACACTTGATCTCGACTCACTGGCTCCGGGCATAAGCGCATTCACCATAGACACCAACAATACAGGCAATGACACAATCGAAAGCATTATCCTGACTGCTTCCGAAGGAACAGTCAGTGGAAATCAGTTGCTGACAAACGTAAGCGTAACACCGACTGGCGATGCCGAAAGCGTTGAATTATTCTTCGGCGGCGTCTCGGTTGCCGGACCGGCAGATTTTGTAGGTGCTGCATACTACGCATTTACCAATGTACCGATAGACAACGGCCCCGGCATCCTGACTGCTCAGGTAGAAGACGATCACGGCAACAAGTCCAGCCTGTCTCTTGCAGAAGGCAATCTGAATCTCCTGACCGATATCTACGCACCTACGGTCTCTTTCTCGGGCGGCGGAGCCACCATCGTTCTAACTCAGGGTGATTGCTCTTCAACCGATATCAACGGCAACTGCATTGCTACCAATATCGGAATAATCGTTACCGAACAGGCCGGAGAACAGGAAACCCTGGCTGGCGGAACGGTACGCCTCGAATATCCTGGCAGTAGGTATTTCGAAGAAAAGGCCATCCCGACCTACGGCGGCGACAGCGTTACAATCGACTTCGCAAACTTCCCTGTTCCGCAGGGCGACACAAGCATGACGGCCACCGCCACAGACCCGTTGGGTAACGTTTCGACTCCTGTCACACAACAGTTCAGCGTCGATTCCATCGCCCCGACAATCGCCTTCGCCACGCCAAGCCCGCTGCTGGATCCGACTACATACGATGCTGGCGATGATGACCCAACATATGGCGATGGCCTTAACGACCTCACGATCACCATTGCCAACTGGGCCTACAACATAAGTGACATCAGCGGTCAAACGCAGATCAAACTTCAGAAGAAGCTCCATTCCGATCCTGATGTTCCCGGTAGCTGGGCATACATCGGACAAGCAGCGGCCAATCAAACGGTATCAAGCGATGCCAGCGACATCCCCATGATCCCACTGGACTTCCGTCGTGGCGACCTGGACTACCGTTTGGAAGCAACTGAAACGGCATCCGGTAATGTGGCTTACTCCGTTCCGGTGCATATCGTCATCGACTTTAATGTTTCGTTTGGTATCGTGCTTGAAAAAGTTTCCGGTGACAGCCAAATCGGCACAGCCGACGACCTTGAAGACGGAGCCAAATTCGATTACTTGGAAGATCAGAATTCAGATCCCGATATTTACGGGCTGAACATCCGCATCGTCACCAACGCCCCAGAAGGCCTGATTCCTGACCTGTATATCGGTGGAGAAGGCGGAACTCTGATCAGTCACGCTTTAGCCGCAAACGGTACTGGAGAAATCGTCGGTGGTATAGTTGAATACAACAACATCTCCATCCCCGAAGCTCCCACAACCACAGATCTCTGGGTCGAAGTAAACTATCCACCTACAGATCATGGCGAATACGAAGTAAGCAACATCTGGGCTGACGGCAAACGTCCTCAACTCGAATTCACGCGTCCTCTAGGTGGCAGCAGCACGACCTACAACTACGACAGTGACACCATAAAGGCTACCTATGGGCAACTAAAACTGGGTTCTGGTGATGCTATTCAAATCACTGCAGACCAGATCAAGGACGGTGTTCTTGCTACCATCACAGCAAAAGACAGCTTAGGTGGAGACTTTGCGCTTCTTGGAACCACAACAGCCAGCTTCTCCTCAAACGTCGCAACTTTCAGCGATTTGATATTCCCCAATACTAACGGTTTTGACTACATAGAGTTGACGGTCACAACCGAAGACTTCGCAGGCAATCCGTCTGAGCTTGATGCCACAATTCAGGTAATCGTTGACGACGATCCGCCTTCCGAAGTTACTCCTTCCGTATGCATCGGTGGAGACACCAACTTCGAGGCATCGCCTCCTGCATATCAGACAGAACCTGCCAATTGCAGCGAAGGCTATGGTTGCGACGATCCTATGGACAGCGACCGCTGCAACAGGCGCGCAGGAACAGTGACCCTTTATTGGGACGCAGCAGAGAATAACGACAACGAGGGCATCGGAACAGTCGCCAGTTATCAGGTCCACTGGGTACGCAATACCACAACACCCACGACACCGTGTAATGGTGTAAGCTGGACTACTCCTGTCAATCCTTCGGGAGCCTCTGTGACACTCGGACCGATTGCGGCTCCGGGCAACACGCAATACGCCACAGTTACCGGCCTTGATGTCAACTCCAACACCAGCTACTGCTTCTTGGTCAAGGCCACTGACGAAGTCGGCAATACTTCTCTTACAACCGTGGCAGTACCTAGAGAAGTCAATTTCATCATAGACAATATCGCCACTCCTTCCACTCCTATCGGCGCAGGCTTCAAAGCATCTCCGTGGGTCGAGTGGGGCGACTTCAATGCAGACGGTCTTGACGACCTGGTTGTCTCGGACCCCGAAGTTGGCAGCTTTATGGGCGCTGTCTACATTTACTACGGACGCGAAGACGGCCAGACACCACCTGTTGCAGACGTCACCATCAATGGCACAGTCATGGGCTTCGGTTGGGAATTGGCAGTCGGCAACTTCAATGGCGACACTACCGCCGGTGGAACCCCAATCATGGACTTGGCAATCGGAGCAGTTGACAGCGGAACTTTCGCTTTCGAGGGTGCAGTTTTCATTCACTTGGGTGCTGAGACAACCGGACTTTCGACAACAGCAGCTTCGACTATCACTCATGTAGCAGGCTCCGGCAAACAGCTTGCGCATGCTATGGATTCTCTAGACTGGGATGGCGACGAATACACCGACCTTGTAATTTCATCCGCGCCTTTCCCCAACCACGAATCCCCGGTCTATCTCTTCTTGGGTCGTGAAACCTGGGCTGCCAACTACACCGCCGGTGACGACACTGCACCTGCATACAACGGCGATGCAGACTTGGTGATCCAGCGCGATCTCGAAGATACAGGAACGACAGGAACTCATTTCGGTTACGACCTTGGTCATGCAGACCTGGACAACGACGGACTGGACGACATCTTGATTACTCACCGTGACTTCAACGATGTTCCCAACTCCGACAGACTATACATTCTGTGGGCGGACGCTCAATTGACTGATGGTATAAGCGCTGGCGACAACCCCGAGCCGGACTTCATCCGTCCCGGAGATGGTGTTGCCAACTTCAGCTATATAGACGGCACCAGCGGCTTCGGCCAACCGGTCAGAGGAATTCCAAGTACCGATACCCTGCGTGGCGATGAAGCTGAATCATTCTTGGCAACTAGGGTACCAGATGTTTTCCACTTCTATGGAACCAGCGACTCACAAACCATCAACACCACTCCCGGTCAGTTCCAAACATGGAAAGAAACCGAAAATACCGAGTTCGGTATGTCCATCGGTTGGGCAGGCGACCTGAACAATGACGGCTACAACGATCTCTTCATGACTGGCGAAAGCGTATTGAGAGTCGTTTACGGCGAAGATGCCACTATCCACGACGAATCGGTTGATATCCCCGGCGTGTTCGACGATGGCGCAACACAAGGTCTGCGCGCCAACGGCGGCCTTGACTTCAACGGCGACGGTATGCTTGATATGGCAATCGTCAACAAAGCCACAGGTAAAATATTCATCATCAAGTAAACATCAACATCCCAAAACAAAAAAACCCCGCACCGGAAACGGTTGCGGGGTTTTTTTTACTTCTACATGAAGCGACTATTTATCTGTAACCTTCTCCGCTTTATGGTCCTGCCCATCCTGATGCAAAACCAAGTGTTCGACTCTGCCCTGACCGTCTTTAACAAACTCGATCTGCGCATCGACGATTTTGCAGAAATAAGTGTTTTCTGATTCCGCATAAATCTGCAAGGCAGCCTGGCCTGTAACCTGCACATACAAAGCACCATCCTTGACCGTGATATCAACATCGACTCCAGGGGCAAGCCGGTACGTCCCAACATGCGTTTTCAATATTTCCGGGTTTACTTTAATCTCTGTGCGATGCGATTTGTTTTCCGGATTTGCTAGAGGCTTATCCCTGTTGAACAGCATTTCCTGTCCATTCTGGAAAAGAGTAAAGCTCGGCACTTTGCCAGAATCGTCAGGATCGAATTTAATCTGAGCGTCTACAATCTTGTAGA
>CAYTHG010000316.1:0-5030 GCA_964437525.1 uncultured Myxococcales bacterium
CGGATTCCGATTTTGGGTTTCTCTGGATACAGTCTCTTTCTGGGCCGAATCCAACCTTTTTCTCGAATCAAGCGATGCCATGTCGAAGTCGAAGCTACGACCTCTCCGATCCGAATGGCATGAAGCGATAAAGCACGAATCGAGAAATGGGCATACACTTTATCCCTGACCATATCGCCGATGGTTTTTACTTCGCCTACTGTGAGTTTGTATGGAAAAGTATGAGGACAACTTGAATGGTCTTCAAGATTGCAGCCCTTTTCTCGACGCAGCCAGGAAAAATAACGAGAAGCAGATAGTCCGAGAATATTAAGGCACTCTATTAAAGGAAGAACGATGGCTGCAACCGCGATCAAGTTGAGTATTTTCGTTTTGATTTCCTCACGGGGGAATCGGGAAAAATCAAGGCTCCAGCCGATTGATTCCTTTGCAGATGAAAACAGCGCTATCTTTGCTTTCAGGTGATTATTTTCATTTTCCAGTTCCAAAACGCGCTGTTGCAAATCAAGATTATCCATCTCCAGAACGTCATGACTGACAACCGAAGGCATCTCAGAATTTATCCATGTGTTAATCGTCGTTCGTGGAATTTCAAGGCTGGAAAACAATTCCTGATTTCCTGAATAAGCGACCAAAGCCTTCAGTCGATGATCATAAGTTCGATGTTCTCTTGCTGCTTCCATTTTTCCCGACCGTCATTTTTACGAAAATTTTTCCATTCAATCAGCCACTGGTATACAATATCAGATCAAATACGTGTTGAACAAGAAATGCCTAAGTCATGGTTTTTACTGGTGACGAAGTTTCGTCGAGAAAACTTCAAAATGTCCTGGCGCGGAGCACCTTTACGAGCAACGGCAGTGGATCGCCAAGGAATTGGAGCGCGTGACCGGCTCGATGGGGCTGTTTGATACCCACGGGGCCATGCGTTCGGTTTTGTCGAAGAATCTGTACGGCACGGACATCAACGCCGAGTCGGTGGAGATCACCCGGCTGGCTCTGTGGCTGCATACGGCTCTGCCGGATCGTCCGTTGACCTCGCTGGATGAAAACATCCGTTGCGGTAACTCGTTGATCGGGCATGATTTCTACCAACAGATGGAGATCACCCGCGACCTGTTCGGGGAGGATGAGCGCGAGCGGGTCAACACCTTCGACTGGGAGGAGACGTTCAAGGACGTTTTTGAGCGCAAGAATCCCGGCTTCGATTGCGTGATCGGTAATCCGCCCTATGTCACCTATAAGCATTTCCGACGAGTGCAGGAGGATGTGTCGGACTACCTTCTGAATGCGAAACGGAAAGATGGCAGTCCCCTCTATGAAAGTACTCAAGTCAATAGTTTTGATATGTATCTGCCCTTCATCGAGCGTGGGATTGAGTTGCTGAACGCAAAGGGCAAGATGGGATATATTGCCCCAAATCTCTGGCTTGTGAGTGATTACGGAAAAGGTTTAAGACGAAAAATCCAACGAAAAGGTCGTCTCGACCGCTGGATTGATTTCAAGAGTTTCCAGGTGTTTCAGGAAGCGATCACCTATACCGCCTTGCAGTTCTATTCGGGATCGAGAAAGGAAGCGTTCAACTGCTTCTTTGCACCAGATGGCGATATTTCCGGTCTGGATTGGAGCAGAATCAACGAGCGGATCAGATTTGACGAGATATCATCCGAAGTAGCATGGAATCTGGCACCAAAGAAGGAACGGACATTCCTGTCATCACTGGATAAGCGTTTTACCAGATTGGGTGATATTCCCGATTTGGTTGTCGGTTTCAGAGGTGTTGAAACAGGAGCGGACAACCTATACCAATTCAATAAAATCGGACCGGGGAGATACTGCCATGCAAAGGGGCAAAAAACGGGTGAGGAGTTCGAGCTTGAAGACGGGATAGTCATACAACTTGTTTCCGGTCCAGATGCGGTACGCTATATAAAACCAGAGACGGATACTTATGTTATTTTTCCCTATGATATCAATGGTGAATCTGTCCGATTGCATTCAAAGAATTGTATGAAAACAGAATTTCCACAGACTTGGCAATACTTCAAGGCCAACGAAAAAGCAATCAGGGCACGAGACAAGGGGAAGATGAACGACAAAGAAGGGTGGTATGGCTACACTCGTCCGATGAATCTTGAGAAAATGGACAAACCGAAACTTGGAATCGCTCAGACAGTAACGCACATGGCGGTTTTCTACGATGAAAAGGGAGAAGTAGCCACAAACAATGTTAGAGTAGGTGGAATTCTCGCTTCAAATCATCTCGAAGCGAGATTCATTCAGGGAATACTTAATGCCCCCGTTTGTGATTTCGTTTTCAAGCGAATAGCCAAAGCCAAAGATGGCGGATACTTCGAGGCTAACAAACAATTTCTCTTGCCGCTTCCCATCCCTCACGCTACCAACGAACAAAAAGCTCAGGTAGCCGAAAAGGCCAAGCACCTGCAAACGCTGCACACCAAACGGCGCGACCTACTGCTGATGATCGACAAACGCCTTGACAGCAGCCAATGCGAAAACGACAAACGCAACGAGGGCTGGCTGTGGGCAGACGTAAAGCCAGTGGCGGCGATAAAAAAAGAAGCTCCGCCCGAATTGAAGGGTAAAGAACTGACCGACTGGGCCAAGTTCCAGCGCGAACTAAAGCTCGTAACCTACATGGACGGCATCAACCCCATGCTGCGCCCTGGGGCGAAACTGACAATAGCGAACGAGTACGGCGAACTGAAGCTCATGGCGAATGGTGCGGCGTTGATCGAGGGTATTTTTCTGGACGAAGACGAAGCCCCCTTCATTGCAGCCCAATGGCGACAGAAGGCACGGAAAACAAACGTAACGGAGAAGTTCGACGCCAAACGTCTGCTGGGGCTGCTTCTAAAACTCCGCAAAACGGAGAATGAAGCGATCAGGAAGCAGGTGGTGCAGATCGACGCGGATATCCAAATACTGGACGAGGAAATCGCAAGCGCCGAAGCTGACATGAATGCACTGACTTATCGGCTTTATGGGTTGACGGAGGACGAAGTTCGGTTGGTGGTGGGGTGAGTGAGGATGATGGTACTTGCAAAGTACAAGGGGTTGGTGCAGGCAGTGCATGCTTGTATGAAGTATTAATGTTTTATTGGAGGTGCCAGCATGGCTAAAAAGGGTATTCCCCGGAAGATTGTCTTTTACAAACTCTATTGCGTGGAAGAAGTTGAAGAAAATGGCGAGAAGATGGAAAAGGAGAGAGTTTTTACAGCCTCCACATGGTTTAACCACGTAGACACCTTGCAGGCCAAAAACGAGGACTATAGCGTACAAAGCCTGTACTGGCGAAACCGGCAGTCGACCATACTTGCTGCATGGGTGGATCACTTGCCCGGTCCCCAGCGTGTTTGCTTTGCCAAAATACGCAAAGATGCTTTCCCGCTGTTGGAAAGTAACGGCAAGCTTAGCCGCCTGCAAATTAAAAAAACTGATGGATTGGCAGAACCATGCCACATGGTGTTTTTCAACGGCGATATTGTGGGAGTTGAAGCTAATTTTCATGGACCATCAATGCGTATGCTGGTCGAGTATCTAACAGCAAAAGCACCCAACTTGCCTTATGAGGTGCGCTATAGATCGCTTATTGAGCGCGAGCAACTGAGAAAACTGAAAAAGATACTGCGGGGCCGCAAAGTAGTAATCAAAGTACACCGCTCGTATGTGTCGCGCTTGAAGCGCGCTATGGAAAGAATTGGTGCCGCTTTTGAAATGCTTGACAACACTGTAAGCGAAACAGCGGAAACAATTACGCTTGAATTTAGCGTTGGCCGTTCTATAAAGGCAAAGCTTGATGACTACATTCTTGAAGAATGTAAATGCTTAGCACAAACTGATGAGTACAAAGAAGATAGCGCGAAAGGCAAGCTACTGCAATTTCGAGTGGAAGGTTACAAAGAAGAAAGGGAAAAGGTGATCGCCAACATGCTGGAAGATCGTCTTATTCAGGAGTACCACTTTGCCCGCTTAGATGAGAACACTAAAGCAGTTGTCCCGGAAGCAGTTTACGCAAAGATTGAAGAATTGTTTAATGACGAAGAATTCCACCAACGCATAATGCAAGCCTTGGAGATTGAATAGCGAGGGCGACAATGCTTCTGTGCAGGCTTAAGCAAGTATTTGGCAAATACGCATTTGCACTTGAATTTGTGCTGGTAGCGATACTCGCTCTCTGTTTTGCCGCAGCTTGTAAATACTACCCACCCTTGGGCGCAAAGCTAGCGTCGCTGCTTAAAGATAACGGTGTTGCATTTTACTTAAGCTTTGCTGCGTTGTTTGGCTCCCTATTGGGTTTTGTGCTGGCCTCGATCACAATACTTGCTGGCTTCGCAAGCACTTCCCGGCTTAGGTTGTTACGGGAAGCAGGGCACCTGTTAAATATTTGGAAAACGTATTCGACAACCCTGTATACCCTCTTTGGTGGTCTGTTGGCGGCATTGATTTCAGTGCTTGTTGATTCCAAGTGTATTTACATATTTACTGCCCTTGCGGCCCTTGCGGCTCTTGCTCTTATGCAACTGCTGTGGTGCATTTGCGAAGTAAGCCGCATAACAAAGCTCGTATTGCAAAATGGAGATAACGATACCCAAGGGTTGCCCTTTGACAGCATTGACCTATGGCTTACGGAAGAGCTAAACAACCTAAATATCCAATGCCAAAAGCAGAGGAAAGAACAAATAGTAGCTGTTGTTGACGGAATTAAAGTTCCGCATGCAGAGCAATGGTCGTTAAGTATTGGTAAGCCTGACAAGAAAATCGCGGATGTGCTGTGGACAAATCGTATTGGGCAGGTGCCGTTACGTTTCAGGTTTCGTGACACCATAACCCGCAAGCAAGTGTACAAATATTTTAGCGGCGATATTAGCGCAATCGCACAGTGACGCCAGTGGCCCGCTTTTACCGGATTTTGAAAAAAAGGGAACGAATACCCCTATGGACAGGTAAGTCTTTGTATTCATTGAGGTCATCCGGTGGCGTCGTCCATGAGTTTATCCGTAAAAACG
>CAYTHG010000317.1:0-5018 GCA_964437525.1 uncultured Myxococcales bacterium
CGGACGTTGGAAGCCGCAGGAGTCGTTTGCATAGACGTCGTTTTCTACACAGTAGTAACTTTCCGCATTGGGAATACAGGCGAAGAACTCCGTTCCTTCATTCGTAGTAACAAGAGTACAGCTGGAATCGGCAGGGCAGCTTTCCGGAGCTTCTGTGCAGTCCTGCAGGCAGGCATATGTATTAATGTTCATACCCACACAGAAATGGCCCGGCGAGCACGGATAATTGTTGCAGTCTGTTTCGCAGTGACCCAACACGATTAGCTGGCAGTAATCGTTTTCGCCGCATTCCTGATTTTCCGGGCAATCGTTGTCTATGGTGCAGCTACCGAAACCGACGCACTGCCCGCTTAAGCAGGAGTCGTTCCCTGTAGCCGGATTGCCGTCATCACAGGAAACACCGTCTTCCAGAATATCGCCTTCGCAATATCCGCTTTCTGTGTTGCAGGTGTTGCTAGTACAGGAGTTGCCATCGTTGCAATCTTCATAGCCTGTGCAGGGTGTCTCATCGCAAGTACCAGTTCCGTCATTACACGTCTGTCCGGCATCGCAATGCAAAGCGACGAAAGTCAGACCGCAGTTGTCCTCGACCCACAAGTCCTGTCCTTCACAGAAGTAATGATCGGCTTGCGGCGCACAGACGAATATGTCTTCTTCCTCGCTTATATCTACGCATTGCGAGCCTTCCGGGCAGGATTCAGGATTATTGTTCGGGCAGTTTTGCAGGCATACGCTGATGCCAGTTTCTTCATATTGCAGGCAGGTGCCGTTGACGCAGTCTACATCGCTGTTGCAGCCTGTCTCGCAGTGTTGCATTGCCACAATCTCACAAAAACCTTCAATACACTGTTCTTCTGACGGGCAGTCTTCGTCGCTTAGGCATTCTATCTGGATACCCAGGCAGAGGCCTTCTTTGCAGTTGTCGTCTATCGTCATGGTGTTGCCATCATCGCAGGTCGTACCGTTGGGGAGTGTTGGATTCGAGCAGACTCCGGTCTCCGAATTGCAGATTCCTGCTGCATGGCATTGATTGAGAGGTTCACACGTTTTAGGTGAACCGTCTTCGCAAACACCGTCTTCACAGATGCTACTCGTAGTGCAAAGGTCGCCATCGTCGCAGGTCGTACCTTCGGCGGCGAGTGGATTGGAGCAAATCCCGCTGGCAGGATTGCAAGTTCCCGCTACGTGACACTGATCCAGAGCCTGGCAGATGACCGGCTGACTTCCGGTGCAGACTCCCGACTGGCAGCTATCGGAGCCAGTGCAGGCGTCGTCGTCGTTGCATTCGCTACCGTTGTCAAGCATAGGATCGGAGCAGGTTCCTGTCTCGGGGTTACAGATGCCCGCTTCGTGACATTGATCCAGAGCTTCGCATCTTGCAGGGGCCGAGCCTTCGCAGACACCTGCGTTGCAGCTTGAAACCTGTGTGCAAAGATCGCCATCGTCGCAGGTACCGGCTTCGTTAATGGGCTGGCAACCGTCGCAACATTCGTTGACGCCGCCGCAGGTGCAGTCGGTGCCCATGCATATTCCCGCCTGACAACTGTCTCCCGATGTTCCTGCATTGCCGTCGTCGCAGGCGGTTCCATCGCTTAGATCCGGGTCTGAGCACAAGCCGCTGGCAGGGTCGCAGGTTCCAGCTTCGTGACATTGGTCGAGAGCCTGACACGTAACGTCTTCTCCCGTGCATTGTCCGCTGGAGCATATATCGTTCTCGGTGCAGTAATCGTTGTCGTTACAGCTATTACCTTCGTTTGTTTCGATCAACTCGCAGAAACCGTAATCGTCGTTGCAGTATGCCTGTTGACACTGTGGTTCCAAGACGCTTACTTCTTGGGAGCAGTCGCGAGCCACTGCGCCCTGGCATGTTCCAGTTTGGCAGCTATCCATAACGGTGCAGAATACGCCGTCGTCGCAGGATTCGCCGTTGGGTTTGGCAGGATCAGTGCAAAGGCCGTCTTTCGGATCGCATACTCCGACTTCGTGACACTGGTCGGAGGTGTAGCATTGCTTTTCGTTTCCGCCTATGCAGACTCCGGCTTGGCAGGTATCGGCCATGGTGCAGAGATTGCCGTCGTCGCAACCGGCGTTGGAGTTGCCGATCTTGCATGCTCCGCTGTCCCAGTCGAAATACTCGATGATGCAGGGCGGGTTGGGATGGTTGTTACAGTCTTCAGGGGCCATCGTCCTGAAAGTCAGGCTGTATTCTTCGGCCAAGCCGTTTCCGCTCAGGTCGCTTATGCCTGTCTTGAGGATCAAGGTATAGTAACTGCCAGCCTGCAAATTCGAATCGGGAGTAAACAGCAGCATTCTGCCGTCTTCGGCGCTTATTGTTCCTGTGACGCCTCTGGCGTCTGCCTCAAGTATCGCATTTGCGGCTGTGAAGCTTTGGGTGTTCATTTCTTCGCTGAAAATCACTCTCAGACTTGCGCCGAGTTTAATTCCTGTCTGGCCGTTGCCGGGTATCGTCAGGCTGACGGTCGGGGGAGTGCGGTCAGTGGAAGGCAAGGACATTTCAACAAATAGGATTTCATCGACGTCCAATGTGACGCTTAGATTGTCGCTTGCGCCGCCTTCAAAGTCGTGCAAGGTCAACTCCACGTTTCCTGCGGGTACGTTATCCAGGCTGAAAGTTCCGTCTTCTTTTATCGGAGCCCAGATTTGAATGCTAGCGCCGCTTGAAACAGCACTTACCGCGCAACCGAGACAGACCTGTCCGTTATCATAGAGAGCCGAACCCACGATGTTTCCGTATTCCTGTCCGACAAGTACGATATCGCCCATGTCCACATCGACTTGCTCTGTCAAGACGATGGATTTTGAAACATAGCTGCCGTCCAGAATGCTGTCGGCGTAGGCTGCAATAGATGCCTGCGCTCCGGGTGCTGCACTTACGGTGAATTCGAAATTGCCTGATTCATCGGTTTCAACCAACAAAGAGGGCGGTGGCAGCATCAATCTGACTTTCGCGCCGCTTGCCGGAGTGCTGCCGTCGGGCTCATAGACCGTTCCGCTGATGGTGTATTCGGTATCAGCTTCGAGGGCGAAGACGATAATTCCCGATGAAAGCAGGCCGGAACCCTCTGGCATGGACCAGTATTCTCCGGCAACATCCAGCTCCATATAACCGTAGTCGAACCAGCTTGCGGCTTCTTCCTCTTCTGTCAACAGCCAGACATGCACGCGGGCGCTGGCTGACAAGTCCCACTCATTAGGGATTGTAACCGGCAGCGGTTCGCTGAAGGTGATTCCGTAGGGCAGTATGTATATGAGTTTCAAAGGAACGCCGTTGCCGGTGAAGTCCAGCGGCAGGGCTTCGAGATCCATTACGCCGGAAGATATGGTTTCTCCGTCACGATTTTTATCTGTTTCGGGGAATGTCATTTTATCCGGGTCGAGATCGAAGCTGGCGCCTTCCCAGTCGGAGATCGGGAAAGATGCAGGTTCGTCGCCGACGGGCATGGGTTCTGCTTTGATGTTCTGGAGTTTTACCAGTATTTCACGCTCTTCATTCAAGTCAACTTGCGCGTAGTAAGGGGAGAAATATCCGCGCTCGGTATTAATGGATTCTATGGAAAGCTTGCGCACTGTTGGGTTAAGCGTGACGTTTGAAAATACAAAGTGTCCTTCGGCGTTTGTCAGGGCCGGGCTGTCTATACCTTCAAGCTTGACTTCTATATTCGCCAGGGGGCTGTTTACATTTTTGTCGCCTTCCTCGAAAATACCAAGGACTACTCCGGCGAAGCTGTAGGATGGATCGAGAACCGTTCCAAGTACGTTTATGTTTGTACTCACAGGCGTCTGGTCTTCGGCGTGCCAGTCTATGGTGATGTCTGAGTCCACGTTTCCGTCGGCTGGAATCCACGAAACCGTTATAGCCTCGAACTCTCCCGGGGCAAGTTCCAGTGAATCTTCGTATTCGGCGAAAACCTCAAGCTTGTCGGCATAGCCGTAAGGTTTGGAAACCGTAAGCGTCAGGTCTCCGGTGTTTTTGAGTAAAACCGAGGAGGCTGCTACCGGCTGTGTATTCAAGACTTCTCCGAAGTCAATATCGGTTTTGGAGAGGGTAAGCTCGGCTGTCGGCTCCTCTTCGAGTTCGGTGTCTTCTTCTACGTCGTCGGGTTCGAGTTCACCATCGCCATCGACAGACTCGACTTCCTGTTCGGCGGGATCTTCGTCGCCATCGGATTGCTCAGGTTCAAGATCGGGGTCGGCTGTATCCGTATCGCCATCGCTTGGCTGTTCCTGATCAGCTTCCTGTGTATCAGCATCCTGGTCGCCCATGCTGTTCTCATCATCCGAAGAATCGGAGCAGGCGATTGTAAACAGTAAAAATACCGTTACAACCAGAATACACGACAGCGATAAAATCCCATTCGGTTTCATTGGGTTTCCTCTCGGATACAATTTTTCATTAATAAAACTGATTTATAAGGGCGATGTAGAACTCAATATAAATATTCTGTCCCTGTGTTTGGAATTCTCTTGTAATATCGGTGAAATGTCAATGTATTTGCTTGGATGAATTAACCTTTTCTTAAGGAATTTGTATCTGGGATAGCAGAGATATTTGTTTTGGAGATTATCCTTAGGAAATCGTAGAATACAAGTGTTTCCGTGCAGCTTGAGTTAATTATTCGCTATTTTTAGAATATTCACGATATAGGGTACTTATGATGGATGCCAAAAACAAGTTGGGCACCTTTTTAGGAGTATTCACGCCGACCATACTGACCATTCTCGGCGTTATTATGTATCTGCGTACCGGCTGGGTAGTCGGTCATATGGGCTTGGCTAAAACGCTTTTGATCGTAGTTCTTGCCAATATCATCACCTTGATTACCGCATTTTCCTTTTCGTCTATTGCCACAAATATCCGTGTCGGAGGCGGTGGCGCGTATTTTATGATTTCGCGCAGTTTGGGGCTTGAGATCGGCGGCGCTATCGGTCTGCCACTGTTCTTGTCTCAGGCTTTTTCCGTGACGCTGTATTCCTACGGTCTGGCCGAATCCCTGCGG
>CAYTHG010000318.1:0-4998 GCA_964437525.1 uncultured Myxococcales bacterium
TCTAAAATGGCTTGAAGAATTCGGGCTGGACTACGGATTCATTCAGGACGACATACTCGAATACGATTGATTGAGATATATTCTCACGCCGAAGCAATTCCGCCACCGCCTTCATACATACTGAGTCATCCCCTACTCAATCTTATGCAGATACCGGAATCCGTAGGGGCGACCGGTCAGTCACCCCTGCCCGACAATATTCACCGTTCTCTTGACAAAATCTCAGACACACTTGTAACATCACAGGGAATACAATCTTAACAAGAGGGGTAACTCATGAAAACCAGGCTGTTTATTGCATTAGTTTGTGTAGCTACATTGGCATTCACGTACGGATGCGCACAAAAGCAATCAAGAAACACCTTCAAATCACCCGTTACATACAGCACTTATACCACTATTGACACCGATCTAGACGACAAAGATGCATCAGAAGGATGGTTTATAGAACATAAATCCAACAGCGGCGCTCAACATATTGTCTACTGCAAGGTATATAAAAATGGGCCTTATTGCTTCAGAGCTTTGATCGGGAATGTACAAAAACAAAAACATGCATCAAAGAATAATGACACTCATTTCCCAAAGGCAGACAAAACAACTAGAAATTCTTCAAGGCTCTCTCCTTCATCCCAATTGAAGAAAGTGGATAAACACTTGAAAAACGATTAATCCGGCAGCTACATTCCAACGGCTTTGTCACACTGAACTTGTTTCAGAGTCTTTATATTATTTTAAAAGATGCTGAAACCAGTTCAGCATGACAGCTATTGCACTATTGCTGGGTTGACAATCCGATTCCGCTTAGCCTGTCCGCTCCTAAACCTCGCCATCGGGATACTGCAACCTTATGCCGAACCATATCTCGCGTCCGGACTGCGGGAAGCCGTACTTGGGCTGGTATTCCATGTCGAGCATATTTGACAGCTTGATCCAGGGATGAAAAGCGCCTGTCGGATAGAAATCCATTCGGGCGTCCCAGATGTAGTAATTCCCCAAAACGCCCCATTGGCCGGTGATGTCGTTTGTGTAATTCTGCTCGCCCACAAAGCGGAAGCGTGTACCCAGCTTGAACCAGCGCAGCGGCTGATAGCTCAAGGCGGTATAAGCCGAATGCTCCGGGCGATATTCGAGCCTGTCTTCGGGCGGCTCCGCATCCAGTCGCACACCCTGCAAAAAGGCATAGCCGACTTCTATCCTCAGCCCGAAAGACGAGCGCCAGGCGATATCTGCCTCCGCGCCGTACAGTCTGGCCTTCGATGCGTTCTGCCATTGAGATATCCCGGTGCCGACGATTTCTTTTATAAGCAGGTCATAGACTTCCGACTCGAAAGCCCCGGCGCGAATCAGCAGGCCCTCTACCGGATGAGCTGTCAGATCCAGCCCGAAGTTCCAGGATTTCTCGGAGGAAAGATCGGGATTGGGAATCATGGAACCGAAAGCGCCCGAAAAGCGCTCGCGCAGAGTCGGGAAGCGCCCGCGCCCGGCGGCGGAAAGCTCGATTGAAAATTCTTTTACCGGCCTGATGCGCAGATCAAGCATGGGCCCAGCGAACCAGTTTGTGTGCTTATCAGCTTCGTCCGGGTAATCCGTCGGCTGCTCCACGTCTAACTGTCCGCCGAAAACCAGCGTCCAGACGCGATCAAACTCCAATTGCAATTCGGGAGCCAGCGTGGTTATAAAGACACCCAGCGGCGGCTTCTCGTCCGTCTCGTCTTCCCACTCTTCCTCATGCCTGTCGTACTTGCCGCCCAGCCAGAAACGCAAGTCCATACGTTTTATACCGCTCGGGTAAAACGCCGCATTGCCGCGCACGCGAAAACCCGCCGACATGTCGTTGTATGTGGAAGTAAAAGACTTGCCCGTCTCCTGTGAGGTGTAACTATCGTTGTCAAAGCTGTCCACCGTGTTTTTGTACAGGCTCAGATAAACGGATTCTTCCATGGTGAAATTCGAGGCATAGCGTCCGCGATGCCCGAGCTGCAAACCTATATCGCGCCACAGGCTCCAGCGCCAGTATTTGGGCGTGGGCGTGTAGATCTCCGGCGGCACGCCACCTATAGCATCGAAAAAAGTAAAACCGAGTTGCAACTCGTGCTTGTCGTTAACCTTATATGCAGTCTTCAATATAGCGTGCCAGTCGGTTTTGTCCGAGTTGTTGCGCCTGCCGCCATCTTCGTTACGCGCCCTCTCAAAATCCGATGAGAGCGTAAAGCCCCTGTCGGTGGACATTCCCACCGCCCCGAACCACGACAGTTTTCCAACAGTATAACTGTGCGCCAGACTGTGACTGATAAGGTGATTGTGGCCGAAAGTCGTGCTGGATGAAAACAGCGGACCTTCGCCCGGCTTGCGCGTGACAAGGTTGATGGCTCCGCCCAGCCCGTTGGGACCGTAAGCGATGCTGCCCGAACCTTTGATGATTTCCACCTTGTCTATGGCTTCAGATGGGATCTTGTACAAGTCGGTCTGGCCGTCGTAGGGAATGGAAAGGGCCACGCCGTCTATCAATATCAAGAGCTGACGCTGGTCGAAACCGCGCAGCCTGAAAGTCATCTCGCCACGGGAACCAAAACCCGACTGCACGGCGGGCAACTCGTCTAAAAGCTCCGCCACCGAAGGCTTGGCGGCGTCCTCGATTCGTTCGCGGTTTATTTCATCGACGGTAATGCCCTGATGCCCGCGCCGCTTGTCCGAAACGACGACCTCGCCGAAACTCCCGGCGCCGACTCCTTCTCCCGTCTCGCTCTCATCCTCGTCAAACTCGTCTTCATATTCCGCCGCTCCGTCGTCTTCGTCATCTTGTACGACCTGATTTTCTTCGGCAAAAGCCACGGCATTCAACGCGCAAAAAAGCAAAGCGCTTGCAAGCAATGAAACGATATATCTGCAATCAGGACTTCTCATTTTGCGCCTTGAGTCGATCCGCTATTTTCGAGATAAATTCAGAGCGTTCATCAACGGACACAGGCAGATTCAAAATGCCGGCCTTGTCGCAACCGAGCTTTTCCATAATATCGTCAACTGCGTCATGCCTGACAGACAACAGCCACAAGCCCTTACGATTGGCCAAGCCGCGCACCAGCGCAGGCCAGTGACCGCCACCTTCGTTCTCGGTCCAGCCGATTTCATCCACCACAAAAAGCCCGCCGGAAGGCGCACGCTCAAACTCCAAGGCCGCCGCCTCGAAAGCTTCATCGTGTACGATCCAACCGCTACCGGAAGGACTGTGCCGCAGTATAGCTGCACTTAAGCCGCTTGCCACAAGTTGTAGATCGAAGCCATCGAAGGAGCCATCGTTAAAATGTTTTTCCTGCACAAAACCGTGAACGGGAATATTTTCGGACGAAAGCTTAGCGGACATCTCCGACAAAAACGTCGTCTTGCCTGCATCCTTTTTTCCGGTAACAACGAAAATATTCTCACTTTGGCCGTCTTCCAGCCAGCCCGGAGACAACATGGCGATACGATCCGCCAGCGCCGCAGCATCGCTTACAAGCTGCGTCGGCCATTCCGACAAAGGCACAGAATGCCCACGCTTCATGCGCGCCCGCCATGCATCCGCCATGGCCGGCAAAAGCTCGGTAGCCATGGCAAGCGCTCCGCCGAACTGAGGAAAGCCCAGCCGACCGAAGACGCGCACCACAAACTCGGGCCGCAGACGACGCGATATACCCATCAGGAGTAAAACGAAGATGGCCATGCGCAGAACAATCATAACGCCGATTCGCATTCCATCGGGCGAGACAGTCACTCCATGCCATACAATGCGTTCCTGCCCCAAAAGCAGACCGGACAAGCCGGAAATCATTATACCGACTATCCAGAAACGCAACTTGCCGACGCGCTTCAAAGCGCTGCGTTCCCACAAAATACAGGCGGTGAGAATTATCAAGAGCCCCAGCGCGGCCAATTCCAGTTTGTTGGTAAGCTGCAAACCTACGGCAGTAAAGCCACACAGCATAAAGGCGACAGTGCTTGCTTTAGTGTATTCCTTCGTCATACCGCAACCCTCCTGCGCCTAGCCACGGCATTGCCGAGCATGGTACCGTATACCCCGGCAGCGGCACCGATCAGGGCGATAGCCAAGACCAGCAGGCTGATAGCGCCCCAGCCCCAGCTCTCGGAAATCCCCATCCACATGGTAGCGCGACGCAAAAGCGCCGTGTACAAGCGCAGCATGTCGAAGCCGTAGACTATTAGAGTGAAAAGCAGAAGCTGGAACAGCACGGACAGCGTGACTAAAGATCCGGCGATGGCCGAGCGAATTTTACCCGCTCTGGAACCGCCGATCAGGACTTCGAGTATAGAAGCTTCTATGGCGATGGCGATCATCACCCAAACGATGGAACCACCGGCAGACATGGTTTTGAGTATCATACAGATCATCCCGGCCCGCACGAAAAAGCCGTGCTGGGGCAATACACGATGACCGGCCATCAAAAGCACGGTAGCGGCAGCGGCGAACCAGACGCCTGCAAAGGGAATGCGCATCATGTGCATCATGGCACCCAGCGTGATTTCAAGTCCGCCCCACATGGCACCGAAAACCGTGGCGTCTATCCAGTGACGCGGTAATTTTTGAGGTGTCACTTCCGATTTGGAAAGGCTTGTCAATTTTTACTCCATAAAACATAAAGCTTAAAAAGATGAAACGACAGCGCGTCTACTCAAAGACAAAATCCTTAAACGACTGGCGTCCCTCCACCAAAACTGATTTTTATTGATTCCGGTTAGACCGGGTAAAGGACAGAGAATAAGCCTCCAACAAAGATTCAGCATATGCGCAAAGGCATTTTGCCGTCGCGCCGACAATTGCAATATGCCCAATATTTATATAAGAGCAACCCGCCTGCGTCAAGTCAGGAGGGGGAAGAACAGCGTCAAAGCTTGAGGTGCACTGTTTTGCAAAATCCTGCACACTTTGGGAAACATCTCCCGTAGGTCGGATAAATTTTTTATCCGACAATTCCGTTAATATAGCATTGGTATCGAAAA
>CAYTHG010000319.1:0-4975 GCA_964437525.1 uncultured Myxococcales bacterium
GGACGTGGTCAGGTAATCACCAACGCCTGGCATACTCTGATCAAGCTGCAGACACAAAAGTCCGGCATCCTGCAAGCTCGCGCCTGCCTGGTCCAGCAGTTCTTCGGCCAGCGAGAGTCCGATATGGAAGGGTTGCGGCGGGTTGAGGTTGTCATTCTCATTGCAGGGTTCCTGAACCTGTCCGCCCTGAACAGTGCAGAAAACGCGCGGAGGCGTCTGAACTGCGTAATCCAGTTCAGGAGAGCAAAGCTCCACATCTCCGGCTGGCATGGTGCCGCCGAACATACCCAGATCCAGTCCGCTGTAGGGGCACTGTGCGTAACCTCCCGCTACCAGGGACGCCCACAACTTGGATTCAAGCGTAGGCAGGAAATCCTTTGCCAATGCGCCGATATCGATTTCGGCTTCTATGCCCAAAGGCAAAAGCACGCAATCGTTGTTGGGATAGCGGCAGACACTTTTGTCGGTGTCGCAATGGGTAGCCCAGGGGGTCGGAGGAGAGGAAGGACAATCGCTGTCCTGCTCGCATCCGTAGCACTGGAAGCTGTTTACGGTATCCTGAACCAGATCGTAGATGACATCGTGCAAAGTTCCTTCAAGACCGTTCTTGATGGCGTTGATAAGACCTTCCAAAAGTCCGAAGACATCGAGGAAGTCGCATACGCCGGAAAGCTGAATGTCTATGGCGCTGACGCTGAACTGCGGATCGCCGACGTAGAAATAAAGCTGACGGGTGAAACCATCGATACGCGGTTGAATCATCACACGAACATTGAAGGGTTGCCCGTTGGTGGTGATATCTATGTTGCAGGCGCAGGTGGTTTCCAACCTGAAGTTGATGGGAGCCAGCTGAATGTCCACCCAGATGATATCGGGGGCTTCAGCCGTCAGATTGACGCTGTTTAGATCCACCGAGAGGGAGCAGTAATTTCCACTGCCTCCACAATAGCTGCAGATAACAAGGCTGCCGCCTTCGAGAACATCGAAGTCCTCAGCCAGAAACGGCTCGGCTATAGCCGGGATTTGAGTCTCCAGATAGCTCAGACCGGGTGCTGTAACACGGATCTGCCCGAGGTTATTGAGCTTTTCATCTACTGGATAAGCCAGATAGGGAAGATTGCTGATCCCTTCTGCATCCAACTCCACCAATGCACCACCACTGCCACCACTGCATGAGAACCCGAACATCATCAGGCCCAATAAAGCAGTAAGCAACCCCACGTATTTTACCGAGAACAATTTCATTTTAGCTTCTCCATTAACTGCCGCTAATATGGTTTTCAGTCATTACTTTATTTTCACAGGAAATCTTGTTTTGGTCAAGATTTATAAGGTCATAAGGAGATTAGAAGATCGTTTTTATCCGGGACGGGTGATTTTGAGATTTTACCACTGGGGTCTCTTTTTTCACTCAAGTGGCGATAAAAAATCGCCATGCCGGAAATCATAAAGAGTTCGGCTACATACATAACTATGGCAAAAGTCAGACTCCAGGCGCTGCGGGCAGCAGAACTGAAGCGTGAGAAGCCGGAGGCTAGATCGATATTGAGCCACATCCAGTCGCCGGCACTGAAAAGAAGGTAAAGTCCGCCAATAGGCAGGCTTAAAGTAAGAAAAAACAGGTAAAGATTTATCGGTCTGGACTTTAGAATCTTGAAAACCTTTGAAATCGCCTCGGATAATGGCGCGTCATCGACCGCCAAGGGCAGATGCACCAGATACCAGACCAAGGCGGCGACTATCCAGGCCAAAAGCAGAATCGCCAGCCAGGGAGCGAAGATAGCCGGAATCAGGAAATAAAAGTCCTTGGCTTCGTAAACCATGTAAGGAACCACCAGCCTGACGAAGACAAAAAGCGAAGCTGCAAATGCGATGGCAAAAGCGGTTTTCCAGATAAAGCCGGTCATGTGCCATAAAACCATGCGGGGGAAAAGCTGTATGGTGCGTTCCAGTATCCGCGCTGGACCTATGTATTTTGAACCGTTTGCAAGTTCACCCACCGCTCCTAAAATGCCCGATCTCACAAGGACTTTCATCAGGAAAGCCATAATGACGTAAAGCGAGAAAAAACCCGCCATGGAGAAAGCCACCAGACCGTCACCGAAGAAAGTCTTGAATGAAGCTCCGATATCCATCATGTCGGGTGCGACGAAGAATACCCTGACAAACAGGGCGATAAGCAGAACAAAAGGCAGGATCGCCATAATGGAGACGGCGGCATCGGCTAAAAGCAGCAGAAAAAACAAAACCCACAGCCTCGGCAGATGTCGGCAGGTTTCCATAAATGGCTTGAGGTAGTTCATGCCCGGTCGTTTCTCCGTTGGAGCGGGTCTCTGACCGGCTCCACAAGTTCATCATGCATTTGTCGGGTCGGAGACCTGACAGAAACCAAAGGTTCAGATCGGGAGACCTGAACCAACCAAGAATGTATTCAACTGCCGCCCGGTCGTCTATTTTTGTTGCGACTGCGTTTGCGGATCTATGCGTCTTGAATCGCCTTCTTCTTCTCCGCGTTCGATGGACATGCGAATCAGTGCTTTCAAGGCTTTGTTGCGCTTGATGTTGCCTAAGATGGTTTTCAAGTCTTCGTAGACGGTCGGATCGTTTATCAACGCGCCGATGGTGCCCTGTCCGCTGCGAATGTACTTGGTAAGCTGCTTGATATCGTCGGTAGCTTCGTTGAGGTTCTTGACGATATTGCCGCGATCTTCTTCGTATATAAGGGTATGCAGCATACCCTTTTCGTCTTTAACGGCCTTAATTATTTCGGTCACTCTGGCGGAGGCTTCTTCCAGATTATCCACAATGGCCTTGCCGCCTTTTTCATAAATAACCGAATGAGCGATTCCCTTACCGGTACGGACTTCCTGGAGTATCTTTTCCACATGGTTTACGGATTTATTGAGTTTCTGGGCGGCAGCACGAGCGTTTGCCATGACTCCCTTGAAGTCGTTGTTGGCCTTCTGATCGTAAATGATGCCATGCACGATGCCATCGCCGGAGCGGACTTCGTTGAGTACATTCTCCACATGGGAGATGGTCTTTTTGACGTTGTCTATGGTGTCTTCGCCTATTTCCGAGGTCAGGCCGCTCAAGTCCTTGGCGACATCTTTTGCATGTGTCAGAAGCTGGGAACCTGTTTCAAGTATGGTGGCGATATCGGGCGGTTCTTCGGATATCAGGAAATCGCCTTCCTTGAGCTGTTCCTTGTCGGGACTGCCGACCGCGACTTCTATTACCTTATCGCCCAAAAGTCCCTTGGAACTGATGGTGGCATTAGAGTCTTTGCGTATGCGCGGCATGATGGAACTCTTGACCTGCATCTGCACCATCAGGCGTTTTTCCTTGATATCGTTGGAAAAATCTATCTCGGTGACTGATCCGATGGTGACACCTGCAAGGCGAACCTGAGCGCCGGCTTTCAAACCGCTGACGTTTTTGAACCAGGTGTGCAAAGTGGTGGTGGACTCGAACATACTGCGCTCCTGGCCCATCAAAAAGATGAGGGCAAAGAACATCACGATGCCGATAGTCACGAAAATTCCTACTTGTATATAGAGCTTCTTTTCTTGCATTGCTTTTCCCGTTATTCTTCGTAAAGCCCTTCGAAACGTCCTTCTAAAAAGTTCTTCACTTCGGGCACATCGGTATTGCGAACATTCTCGGTCGTATCGGTCAGAATCAGGCGCTTGTTGAACAGAAACGAGATGCGGTCAGAAACGCTGAAAGCCGTTCCTATATCGTGTGTGACTACGATACTGGTGCAACCGAGAACCTGTTTCATGCGGTTTATCAAGTGACCTATGCGATTGGCGTTGATGGGGTCCAAGCCGGTTGTCGGCTCGTCCCACAAAATCACGTCGGGCTCGGTCACTATGGCACGCGCCAAGCCGACACGCTTCTGCATTCCGCCTGAAAGGTCTGATGGTTTTTTATGCTCTATGCCGGGCAGACCGACCAGACTCAGCTTTTCATGTACCAAGCGGTCTATCTCGTCGTCTTTGATCTTGGGGTCTTTGATCTTGAGCGGGTAGGCCATGTTGTCGCGCACGTCCAAGGAATCGAACAGGGCGTTCGACTGGAACAGCAGCGAGACCTTTTGTCTGATGGGCTGCCATTCGCTTTCTTTGAAACCCACCACGCTTTGATCGAAAACGCTTATTTCTCCCTTGTCGGGAGTCAAAAGACCGACCAGCATCTTCAAGGCGACCGTTTTGCCTGAGCCGGAACCGCCCATGATGGAGACGGTTTCGCCTTTTTTTACTTCGAGGTTCAAATCCTCGTAGACGGACAGATCGTCAAAGGCTTTGTAGACGCCTTTATAGCGGATTATGACGTCGCCATCTTTGTATTTAGAGGTATCCAGTGTCACGACAGCCCCTAAAGGATAATAAAGAGTTTTGTAAGAATAAAGTCGGCTATCAACACGATTACCGACAGCAAAACAACGGTTCTGGTGGTCGAATGACCGACGCCTTCGGTTCCGCCGTGGGTCTTGAAACCTTCATGGCAGGCGATCAAGGATACCAGGAAACCGAAGAAAACCGACTTGCCGATTCCCGAAGTGAAGTCGGCTATCTCTATCATGTCGAAGATCGACCGATAATAATATACGTAAGAAACGCCGAATTCCGTAGCGGCGACTACTGCGCCGCCGATGATTCCAATGATATCTGCTACAACCGTCAGAATCGGCATTACAATGATGGTGGCAACCATTCTTGGTACAACCAACTTGGAAATAGGATCGGCGCCCAAAATCCTGATGGCATCTATCTGCTCGGTGACGCGCATGGAGCCAAGCTCCGCCGCCATACCCGAGCCAATGCGACCGCCCACCAGAAGGGCCGTTAAAACCGGACCCAACTCGCGCAGAATAGCCAGGGCAACCACCTGCCCGACCATCTCCCGCGCACCGAAACGCCCCATTGCCAGACCGAACTGCAGGCACATGACAGCGCCGGAGAAAAGGAGA
>CAYTHG010000320.1:0-4964 GCA_964437525.1 uncultured Myxococcales bacterium
TTCTGTTCAATTTGAAGGAATGTGCCGAGTATTTTCCATCTGTAGCCTGCTTTCAAAGCATAACCAAAGGTGTCTCCAACTGAAGTGCGGTCATCTTTTGCATCATTGAAGACAGACCCATGAATTTCAGGAGTCAGATAGAAACTGTCGGTAAAGGCACTGAAGGTAACAAGTGACCAGCGTCTGGAAGACAAGCTCGCTTCTTTGTCTTTTTCAATTATTTCCTCTCCCGATTCGTTGCTATTACTGCTTACCTCAAAAGTTGCCACTTCCTGCGAAGTTTCCAAAGGTGGTTTCTGCTCCTGGGCATAACTCACAGATACAGAAAAGGCGAGCATCAAAAATGCCAATGAAATTGCCAAGCGGGTGATACGGTAATTTTTCATTTTATCGCTTATGGATTTTTTCGTTTTTCATGCCTCTAAAGGCAATAAATACGAAGAGAATTAACATTAACAATTGATTACTCATTGACCGGTCACTCAAAGAGCAACCGAAGACTTCTTCGAGTATAGGCTTTGTCTGTTTTTGTCGAGCGATTTCAACCCATCGGGAGCCGCAATAATCATTCTGCATTGTACACCCTGGCTTATATTCAAGCCAATCATCAAGTACTTGATCGACGGCATCATCTCGTCCGGTTGTATAGTCTACCAT
The DNA here is from genome assembly GCA_964437525.1 of uncultured Myxococcales bacterium. GTDB lineage: Bacteria > Myxococcota_A > SURF-8 > SURF-8 > SURF-8 > JAKQSH01. Next base: position 658 of record CAYTHG010000320.1, read on the forward strand.
GAAGGCTCGCATCAACTCGCTGGTTGCAATTGTTGCAATCTCTGCTATCTCGGAAGCAGCTCCAAAGCAATCATCCATACTTACAGAATGGGCGAGTCCGTCTCTTTCTTCATCGTGTCCGACTGAAGCAGCATCGACATAATTCATAACGTGATAAATCTGGTGAAGGTCGTCGCTGCGTATTGTGTGAGAGAAAGTGTCCTGAAAAATATGCATAGCTACGCCGAGGTAATAGGCTGGTGCATACACTGTGATATCGACATTTCCATAGTATTCCAATGGATGACTGACTTTTATGTAGCGCTCGTCTAACGGTCCCGAAGAATAGAACAGAGATTTTTCCAGAAATTCTTCAATCTTTTTTCTGGCTGCCAGTATCGCCCTGGTGTTGCCTTCTTCTCCATCGTCGAAGCTGCTCCGAAGTCCATGGTTGGATTGGCTGTTTTCGGCAATGTGCATCGCTCTGGCACGATTGAAATCAAGCATGGAATGCCCGTCCATGTCAGGCCGACGCACTCCCAGGATCATGCTTCCAATAAGAAACTCATGCAATTCTTCTGTGTACCCCAAATCAAGCTCATCGCCAATAGAATCGAAAACCTTTGAGCTGATTTCATCTTGAGGAGGGTATATGTCTTCGATGTTCAAATCTTTTAGAACGAAATCGTAGGACTGCAAAACCATAGTTTCGTGGCAGGGGTCGCTGAATCCATGGAGAATCATCCACGCATGTGCAGTGGAGGACAAAAGAAAAAACAGACAGAAAATGCAAGTAAAAAACAGTGAAACCCGATGACACATCAAAGCCTCCTTCAGTGCCAACATATCGGATATTCACATTAAAGGAAATTTATCTTACAAGAAATTCAATGTCTTGAAGCGATATCGGGCTGTATAGGCTTTTCGCTCAATTACTGGGGCCACCGGGACCAGGACCGGGGCCACCGCTATCTTGATCGTCATCACCATCTTCCAACTGAACACATATACCGGTCTGCTCGTCACATTGCATTTGCAATCCACAATCCCAGCCCAGCCTGCAATCGGGCAAGCATGAATTCCAATCGGTATCGCAAACATAAGCCTCACGGCAGTTGGAATCGCTTTCGCAATCGTCCAGACAATAGCTGGTATCCAGTAGCGTCTGACAGCTCGATCCCTCCGGGCATTCGATTTGTGGAGTGCATATCAGAGAGCAATATCCTTCCTGCCAGAATGTCGAGTTGCCGTCTGGATGTGCTGATGGAATGCAAATTGAACTCTGACAATCTTCATGAGCCAGACAAGTTGCGCCGATTGCTCCGTCTGCAGCCTGCTGCTGGGTTTGAGCTTCTTCCTCCGTCAGGCATGAGCCGTCCTCAGCACATATAAGCTCACTACCGCAACTCCAGCCTTCGTTATTGCAGTTCGGCAGGCAAACGCTCCAATATTCATTGCATACATATCCATCCCGACAACCGCCGGAGTCGGTACAGGAAAACAGGCAATAGTTGTCATCGCCTAAAAACTGACAAGAGTTGCCTGCGGCGCAATCGCTGTCTGAAGTGCAAACATTAGAGCAATAACCATCGCTCCAGCCAGTTTGAGTACCTCTGTAGTTTTCCAAAATACAGTAACCGCTGGCGCAGTCGGACTTTTCCGAACAAGCTTCTCCAGTTTCCCTATTTTCGTTTGAACAAGCGGAAGCAAGCATCAAAATAACTATTCCCAGAATGTAAAAAGCGATCCTCATAAAATACTTCCCTTAATTGCTCAAAGCATTCAAACCGTGCAATGCACGAAGGTTGTTTTGACGAATCTGTAGAACGGCCTGGAAATACTTACGAGCGTCTTCTTTTTTACCGATCTTCAGGTATGTATAACCAAGACCGAGAATCATTTCCAAGTCGCTGGGATACCAGTCGTGGACTTTCTTGTAGTAAACCAAAGCATCACTGTAGCGGCCTTGAGAATAAAGGATCCAAGCGATTCTGCTGTTTGCATAATAGTTGGCGGGGGCTTTCTTTAAAACTTTTCTGGCGTAGTTCTCAGCATCGACCCATTGGGATTTAGCCATATAGGGCAGGGTGATACCAAGCACCGGCTCTATGGCATGTGCTTTAAGCTCAATCGCTTTCTGGTAGTATTCGATGGATTGATCGTACTTGCCAAGCGAATAGTAAAGCCATCCTGCTCTGAGCGTTGCGGTGTAGTTTTTCCTGTCTTGCCTCAAAAGCTTGATAATGTTGTTTAAGGCCGCTTTGTAATTGCCTTGAACTTCATGGCCGAAAGACGCTTCGAAAAGGTCAGAAATTTTGTCTTCTGCAAAAACAGGCGGCGACAAAAACAGGGCCAGCACGATTACTGAAGTTATCGCAATCGTTTTGGAAAAGTTGTTCAAAGACTTCATTATATTCCTCCTTGGAATCTAATAGCTGAAATTAAGACCCAGCATAAAGCCGAGTATATGGAATTCATGTTCTTCGCCGAACTGGTGATCGGCGTAATCGTAACGGAACCCGATTTGCGGAGAAATATTCTCGCTGGCTTTGAACTTTGCGTCAAAGCGAAGCCCGCCCACTATTTCTTCATCGCTGTTCCACAGCATCAAGCCCTTGTTCTCAACCGTATACCAACGCTGGCCGTAAAAACCGCTTACGGTCAAGTCTGTGTACGGAACAAAGAAGGACAGCGACAATTCGCCGGACCCTCGAAACTTTCTTTGCAATTGTCGTCCGCTGGCAGGAATTCCTCTCCTTAGTTTTCCTAATCTCATCTGCAGCATAGGAGCCAGCTTGATAGAGACAAAAGACGCCGGATCAAAAGTCAGTTCTGGAGTCAATTGCAAGGTCTGGAAACCATCGTATATGCCAACGTCCAAAGAGCTTCCGGCTCCTAAACCGATTTCCCACTTATAGTTGCCGTAAACAGAAATAATATGGTTGATCTGTTCGCTGTCGTCTTTTGAGAAAAGCAGCGAATAATGCAGCCAATAAGTTCCATAATCGGCTAGGTAATACACTGCTGCACCCGGCTGGAACTGGTGGTAGTCGTCTTTCTCGTATTTCATCCGGTTCCATGAATAGGAAAAGTCCAACTGGAATCCCACATCCACAGGTGTATTGAATTCCTGCACAAACAAACCGCCTGCAAAGTTATCTTTATCCCACGGGTCAGTGTAAAAACCCGAGAGCGTATATATTTGAGTACTGTAGGTCCAAGGCTTGCCCTTGTGTTCCAGGCATGTCCTGACTCTCTCATCCCCCGGCATTTGGGATCCGGCCTCGCGGCAATAGCCTTTGCCCTCATCCAGCTTGTTCTGGCTTACCAGGCTCAAACCCAGCCCCAGCATCATCAATGCATTATCCGGCGTTATTTCGAGACTTTTTTCATAAAGCGCTTCGGCATCTTGATAGCGTTCGAGCATATAGTAGACAAGCGCCGTGTACCTGTTGGCCCACATGTTGTTACCGTCGTCGGCAAGCAGATTTTCCCCATATACAAGAGCATCCTGCCAGCGCTCAAGAGCCATCAGAGGCAACATGATGCCCAGCCGTGCATCGACGGATGTGGGCGAAAGCTCTAAGGCGCGCAAATAATTTTCCAGGGATTTCTCATGCTTTAAAGCATTGTAGTTCAGCCATCCCAAGCGCAGACGAATATCGAATGTTTCACCGGCGGCCAGAATGATTTCTGCGGGTTTTATGGCATCGGCAAACAAGCCCTTGGCTTCGAGCGCATAGCTTTCCGCGTATAGTTCATTTGCTGACTTCGTAGCTGCATCGAAGCTTGCCGTATGCATCTGCTGTTGCTGCGGCTGAGCATGTGCAACTTTTGCAAATGAAGGCGGAATCAACAAGCCCAAAGAAAACAAGGCTATTAAAAAATAGTTATTCATCATCATTAACCTGCTTCATATCGAACAATAGTTTATTTTCGTTTAAAGCGGATAAAGATACAAGTCCGTTTTGTTTATCGAACTGGCTTACAAGCTTCAATTCTCTTTGTTTTTTCGCTGCTAGAGGACCGCTATATTTCAAGTCGGTTTCGACCGCGAAGTCACCTTGCTCGGTGGAAGTGAAAGAAGAATGAGTTTTCAATTTTGCAAGGTCTATGGCCGGTTCAAGAATGTCGAATACAAACCTGCTCAAAGGCGGCAGCAATTGCTCGCAGGGCAGTTTGTCCTTCCAGATGATTTCATGTTTTGTCAAAGGAACTGTAGCTGCCGCCATGAAGAACCACGACATACCCGTATTGCGCGGCCCGTGGTAGTCGAGCAGCATCAAGACGTTTTTGTCTACATAGATTCTCAGCTTTGCCCCGTTTTC
>CAYTHG010000321.1:0-4961 GCA_964437525.1 uncultured Myxococcales bacterium
AGATATAAGGGTTAATCTTCTAAATAACATCAATGAGCCTTCAGTGAACATCCAATTATTGCTTTCAATCTACCAAATTGCGTCAAATCTCCATAAAATGCAAGCAAAATGAGTAATAAGCTTCATGGTATTGCCTTGTGCCTGAATTGACTATTTAGGGAACTGATGCTATTTTAACGACAATGTAGACTTAAAATAACTTATAATCCAAGTATGGCAAGGAGGAGGATATGGGGAAGAGCAAAGTCGGATTGTTGTTTCTGGTTATAGTTTTTGCAGCTTTTTTGAGCATTTCAATGTCGGGTTGCGGCAGCGATGACGAGGAATCCTGCGCAGATTATACCACTTCGGACACATGTATTGCCGATGACCTTTGCATGTGGGATGCAGCTACTTCTATTTGTAAAGCTGTAGAAGGAGCCGAAGGCGAGGGCGAGGGCGAAGGCGAAGGCGAAGGCGAAGGCGAAGGCGAAGGTGAAGGTGAAGGTGAAGGCGAAGGCGAAGGCGAAGGAGAAGGTGAAGGCGAAGGAGAAGGAGAAGGTGAAGGCGAAGGAGAAGGCGAGGGTGAAGGAGAAGGCGAAGGCGAAGCTGAGAAAGTTTTCGGTACAGTAAGCAGAACAGATCCTGTCACAAATCTCAATCCCTCCGGCGATAATGCCAGTACTTTCACAGGAACTTTGAGTATTGGAATCTTCGATGGTGACGATCCTGCCACTGGCAATTTCCTGGCCGGTGCTGAAATTGAAAATGCGGACATGACAGATGCTGCAACCACCGTCGATTATGAAATCATTCTTCCCGAGGATGCATCCGATGGCACATACTACGTTCATGTGAGTCTCGATGTGGATGGAAACGACAAAGTCGGTTCCGGTGACCTCGTGAGTGCCACTGCTCCTACATTTGAACTTCCTGCTGCTGCAGATGTGGAAGTTAATGTGGTGATAGAGAATATGATTCCCTGATACGACTGAAGTTAAGTAGATGAACAAAAGGCCGGGGCAAATGCTCCGGCCTTTTTCTTTACATGAATCCCAGATTCAAGTGCAAGAACATGTCGGGAACATTCATGCCCGGTCTGTGCGCTATCGAAAGCGAGACCTTCCAGCAGTTGCAGCGGGAACGATAAGCCGCCAGCCAGCTTTGTTCTATCAGCCTGCTTTCCTGCAATGAGACATCCACTGCATATTTCAAAGTGAAGGCTTCCGCGAAAGTCCATGAGATATTGCCGCCTGCCTGGTGGTAGCGCTCATCCGTCCTTATGGCTCGCTGGAAAAGCCACTGACCCAAGAGCGGCCCGTCTTCTAAAAGGCGGTAATGCGCCTCGATGCGCCCGCCGTAAAACGGACCGAGAGTCAAGTGGCTTGCCGCAGATTGTACGGAAGCATCGCTATAACGAATCGCCAGTGAGTTCTTCCATTCGCTTTTAGGGCCGCGCAGAATCAATTCCATGCGTCCGTCGTCCAATAGGTGCTTTTCCTTATCGTAAGTGACCCTCTCGATGAAGAGCTTTTGAGCCAAGTTGAATTCCAGAAACCTCCAGATGCGTCCGTTGATTCTGTCGCCGTGCCTGAGTGCCAGCCTGTTTCCGAGGCGAGCTTCTACATAATGTGTGGCATCGGCGGTGTCCGGGAAATCCAGGAATCTAAGGGCGTGCGAATCTTTGGGCGTGTTGTCGTGTGAAAGCGGGATGTAGCTCCATGAAAGAGCCGGGCTTATTTCGTGCTTGATGGCTCCCTGTTTGATGTCGAACACGCGCCATAAGCGACTTTCGATATCCAGCCCGACACGCTGCCAGCCTTCGAGATAAACGCTGTCGTTTTCTGAATCTATGGCGTAAAGCTTTTCCGTCGCTTCCAGATAAGGTTTTATATCGATGGCTTTAAAGAGCTTGAACGGGAAAGACAGTCGCGGTGTCGCTATCAGCAGAAATCCGGTTCCGGCGGGGTTGGGGTCGGTCAAGTCTTTTGGAGTAATGCTGAAAGGTGCTGCGGGATAAGGTGTCGCGCTTGCTGTTGGGCTGTAATTGCGTTCTTCTCCCAAATAATGAACCAGTGTTCCCGATAGCGCAGCATCAAGCAGTATATGACCGTCCGCGAAATACGCATTTGGCGCTGCCAGTAATAGCGAAGGCATAAGGTAAGCCGGGCTTTGCCCCGATGTGTTCCAGAGCCATTGGTTGTGTTCGAGATTGTGTGAGAGATCCTGATAATAATTGTTTTGGTAGCCTGCCATCCAGTTTTCGCCGAAGAACTCCCAGCCGTGGCTGGTGCGCGTGAAATCGCGTTCTCTAAGGTGCCAGTCGTTTTTGAAATGCTCTGGTAATAGTCCGTCTGAAAGCAATTCCGCTTTTATCTTGTGGCTGGCAAAATCGCTGGGTCGCCAGACTTGCCGGGCTTTAGCGGCAAAGCGGTTGAAGGACTTCTCATTTGTATTGCGCGACCAGTCGGGCAGGTAGAAAGCGGATACTTCGCCTTTGATTTTTCTGAAATGGTAACGTGTCTCGGCTGAGCTTTTAAAGCCGCGTTCCGTCATAAAGTCCAGCCCGAATGTGGCATCGGCGCTTTTGTGGAAGGCCCAGAAGAAGTCGTCACCGAACAAAAAGCCGTTTCTGTCTGTGTATGAAATCCTCGGAGCCAGAAAACCGGTTTTGCGATTCGTGGTCGGGAAGCTTGCGGCGGGAAGCGCAAAAACCGGGGTGCCTTTTATTTTGAAAACCGGCCAGGTGGCAGTTGCGCTGTCATCCGGGTTGCTTTCGATCTTCTTTGCGTCTATCTGCCACGAAGGTTTTTCGCCGTCTCCGCAATCGCAGGGCGTGAAGCTGCCACCTTCTGCCATAAAGCGTCCGTCTGCGGTGCGCCTGATGCTTTCGGCCTCGAAGTATGCTTTTCGTTTGCAGCATTTATTGCTATTGATATCTTTGTCTGGTTCGTTCTCGAAAAAAGAGAGCTTTGCTAAGAGCGCCAGCATTTCGCCGCTTTTTATGTCGTATTCCAGACTGTCCGCCAGTATCGAAGCCTCTTTTGTCTCGACTTCGACTTGTCCTTCAAGTTTCAAGATTCCTTTGGACTTGTCCCATAAAGCATTGTTTGCGCTGGCCTGCATTGCAGGGCTTATGATTTTGACGTGCCCGCGAGCGCTAAGGCTTTCGTTTTTTGCGTCTATTTCAAGAGTGTCGGCTTGTATGTCGATTGAATCTTCGCCTGAGAATCCTGTGATACTGAAGCTTTCGGCTTGCAGATCTGCGCTTGATGCAATGAGACTTAAAAACAGCACGATTGAATGAAAGAGTCGGCAATGTAGGAAGCTGCGACGGTTTGCGCTCATTTCTCGCAGTTAAACTCCACCTTGACGAACTGCGGTCTGTCGCTGGTATCGTAGCTGAATGTTAGAGGTTTGCAGCCGGGACGCCTGAGCAGGCACGAGCCCTTGCCGCGCTTGACGAAAATTCTCAAGCTTGATCTGGCGTAGCCCGCATCGGTATGCATTATGCGTTTGCCGTTGCAGATGACGGATACTTCGCTCAAAGTGATGTTGGCCTCAACCTTCACTGCCGAGGATTTTCCAGCGAACATGGCGAACATCGCCATCACCAGAAGCAAGGCGAGAATCACGAAAAGCTGCTTGCGCCAGAAAGATTTTCCGCGTTTGTCAGTCTCTTTGTATTTATGCAGTCTTGGATAATACACCGCAACCTCATGTTTGATTAATATCTTGAAAACTCTTCCAATTTAATCCAAGTGTAATCAAATTCGGAATATTTCCAAATTGAATTAGCTGCCGCCTTGCGTTTCTTGATGTGTACGCTATAGAATCTTTCTGATTCGGATGAACGTGTTTTAGTCTATGAAGGCGAATTGAATGATGTTCTGCTCGAAAATGATGCTTGTATTTTCATTGATGTCGCTTTTGCTTTTTTGTGCCTGTGGTGCCCGCTGGCACAACGAACTGGCATCCAATGAAACACTGAGCTGGCCGGACAAAGATCGCAACGCCTTTTTTTACAACAGCCCCTGGGCGAAATCCGACAGGGCAAAGGTTTCCGGCTGGGCTTCGCTGACTTCTGCGGGTATAGAAACCACGGCAACTTTTTTGACGCCGAATTTTCTAGAGAAGCGCAAAGAGCTATTGGCGATGGCGCGCACAGCCGACTGGCCCATTGTGGAAGAAATGGTCACTTTCGACGAAGATATCTCGGGTAGTAGCTATTTTTATCACGGCCCGATTGTAATTAAGGAAAAGGAAACCTTTCCGTTTACTCACAAAATCGCCGTCGGCTCGAAGCTCATGCCCAATGGCCTCGGGCTTTTTCCGACAGGTGCGGAATGGCTCGATCATTTTTACAACAGCCTGCAACTTGACAGAGGCAAGCTGGATGTGAAAGCCATGCTTTCAGACGAGATAGATTTCAAGCGCTATTACGCCTTCGATGTTGCTTTTGTGCCTTATGTTTCGAGGCACAGAATCACCAATACCATGATAGACCCTGACCGCGCCTTGACCTGCGCGGTTGCTGAATCCCTGAAAGCCGAAGTTAGGCTTGTGCGTCAGGATGGCGAAGAACTCAAGCCCGCCGATATGATCGTTTTGTGGCACGACCTTGAAGGCGTCTGGCATAAGTCGCTTTGGATGAAAGGTCAAATTCCAATCGTTGGCACTCCTGCTGTAGTGCGAATCGTTTTTGACCGTCGTGACAGCAAGGGGCGGGGTTGGCTGGATGGAGCCGAAAAAGTAAGTATGAAAATCACCTTGCCCGCCGGTAAATGCGGCAGGTACGCTCAAAATCGTGAAAAAGGTTTGAAATTTGAGAGCGAAATCGAGTTCGATCTTTTAGAGTTGTCAGAAGTTGAAAAGGGAGCTCTTGTCTTCGAGGCTTCCAGCAAAGAATGAGGAGGAAACATGCCTTATGTAATGTCTATAGATCAGGGAACCACCAGCTCCCGCGCAATAATTTTAGATGA
>CAYTHG010000322.1:0-4954 GCA_964437525.1 uncultured Myxococcales bacterium
CAACTACAGCAGAGCGTCAGCAACTGGTCTTCGACAAAATTCTGGAGCTTGCGAGAAAAGATTTTGAATTTGAAAGCCAGGAGCAGGCCAGAAGAGTAATGGTTCAGGCAACGGACTTGTTCCGCACCTGGAATTACCAGCAGCTTGATAGCGCCGACTCCAAGCGTACCATGCGGAAAATAGATGACTTCATTGCCCTGAAAGGACGTGCGCAATGAGGAAATATTACAACCAGATAACCCGGATTGCAGGAGCGGTCGTAAACGTTACGGCTAGAGGCGTAGCTTATGACGATCTGGCGGTATTGCACACAAAGCTCGGAGTTTCGCTGGCTCAGGTTATCAGGCTTGAGGGCGATCAGGTTACCTTGCAGGTTTTTGCAGGAACGAAGGGAGTTTCGACCATAGATAAAATTCGTTTCCTGGGGAGACCGATGCGGGTGCCTTTTTCAGATAACCTTTTAGGACGGATTTTCGATGGTTCCTGCGAACCTCGTGACAGTCGCGGGCATTTGTTCGATGAGGAAATAGATGTCGGCGGGCCTTCTGTAAATCCTTCAGTGCGCGGGATGCCGTCAAAGATGGTGCGGACCGGAATTCCAATGATAGATGTTTTCAACACTCTGGTCGAATCGCAGAAGCTGCCCATATTCGCGGCAGCGGGCGAACCCTACAACGAGCTATTGGGGCGTATAGGATTGCAGGCCGAAGCCGATGTAATCATTTTAGGGGGTATCGGTCTGCGCCACGACGATTACCTGATGTTCAGAAAGCGTTTCGAGGAACACGGAGTTTTGCATAGAACGATAATGTTCATACATACCGCCGCCGAGCCGACTGTCGAAGCCTTGCTGGTGCCGGATATCGCCTTGTCGGTCGCAGAAAGCTTTGCCTTGCAGAACAAGCGGGTTCTGGTGCTGTTGACTGACATGACATCATTTGCCGATGCTCTCAAGGAAGTTGCAATCACAATGGAGCAGATTCCCTCCAATCGTGGCTACCCCGGCGATTTGTATTCTCAGCTTGCAAAGCGATACGAGAAAGCGGTGGACTTTGAGGACTCCGGCAGCATCACCGTGTTGGCTGTTACGACAATGCCGGGCGATGACGTTACGCATCCTGTTCCCGATAATACCGGCTATATTACCGAAGGGCAGTTCTACCTCAGGCATGGACGCATCGAGCCCTTCGGTAGTTTGAGCCGTCTCAAACAGCGAGTAAACGGCAAGACCCGCGACGATCACCGCGCCATTATGGATGGCTGTATTCAGCTTTATGCAGGCTTTTTGGAGACAAGAGAAAAGCGCAGCATGGGTTTCGAGATGAACCCATGGGACATGAAACTCCTTAAATATGGAGAGCTTTTCGAGAAACGCATTATGGATTTGAGCGTTGATATCCCGCTTGAGAAAGCCTTGGATACATGTTGGGAAACACTGGCCGAGTGCTTTGACTCTGCCGAAACCGGAATATTGCGTTCGATTGTAGAGAAGCATTGGCCGGATAAGTCTATCCAGATAGAAGATATGGAGTCGAGCGTCGATGGCTGAGAAGATTAAACTTACAAGGCCGGAGTTGAAGAAGCAACGAGAGACACTGGCCCGCTACGAGCGCTACCTGCCGACGCTGAAGCTCAAGCAACAGCAGTTGCAGATAGCCGTGATTGAAAGCGCCAAGCGTTTTAGAGAAGCGGAAGCGCTGAGGGATAAACACAGAAAAGAAGTAGAGAAATATTCCAGAGTGTTTTCCGACAGGGCGGGTTTGAATCTTGCGGAGGCTGCGACACCAAAGGATGTTGATGAAGATATAAAGAATGTTGCAGGAGTGAGATTGCCTGTTTTCAAGGGGATTGTGTTCAAAGAATTTGAGTACAGTTTGTTTTCCACGCCGCCATGGGTGGACACAGCGATGATGGACTTGAGGAAGCTGGCAGAGTTGAAAGTGATTTGTGCTATTTGCAAACGGGAACTTGATCTGTTGACACGCGAGCTTACGCGCATCAACCAGAGATTGAATCTGTTCGAGAAGGTCATGATTCCAAAGGCTCGCAGGGCTATTTTGAAGATCAGAATCTATCTTGGAGACGAGCAAACCGCAGCAGTAGGTCGTGCCAAGATAGCAAAGGGTAAGCAAAGCCGAATATTGAAAAAGGGAGAGGGTGTAATCCCCGGTCTGGAGAGCTGACTTTGATTACACAGATGTCAAAAGTATTCATCGTGGTTGCTGCCGATGAAAAAGATAAAGCCCTGAAAGCTTTGGGAGAGCTTGGCCTCTTGCATCTTTCTCCGCTGCATAAATTATTAGCCATGCCCGATGATGAGTTACTACAGAAAATCAAGAAAACCGAGAATGCAATCGGAACGATAGAGAATGCTTATCCCCGTCAGGAAAACGGTTTGCCTTACAGCGCAGAAGAGGCAGTAGAACGCATATCTTCGATAATTGCCAAGCAGAGCGAATTGATGGCCAGGCTCGCCCTTTTGCGCAAAAGATACAATGAGCTTGAACTTTGGGGGGATGTAAAGCTGGAAGATATTGCAGCGGTGGAAAAACATGGCTTAAATCTGGCGTTCGTAATTGCAAATGCACAAGATTCGTTGGGGCTTGATGATGGCTATAAGGCAATCAAGTTCAGCGAAATCGAGAAGGGCAGGCAATATCTGTATTGCATCATATCGGAAAAAGAACTTGAGCCCCATGTGCTTAATGAAGGAATCTTACTTGAGTTGCCCGAATGTGACAGACCATCGCTGGCGCTCGGTATTTCCCAGATCGAAAACAAGTTGGAAAAGTTGAAACTTAAGCTGGAAGTGTTTGCTGTATCTCTCCAGAAATTGAAGACTTATCTATCTGAACTCGAAGTTCAGGCAAAGTGGCAAAGAGCTGAACGCGGGGCCATGCAGGATGACAGGATATTTGCTCTTGAGGGATGGTTGCCAAAAGATAAAATCAAGCAAGTTGAAAGCCATCTAAAGAAACAAGGAGTCGATGCCGCCTTGAAGGTACAGGATGCGGAGCCGGACGATCTGCCACCTACAAGTGTAAGCTATTCCAAGTTCGCCGCTCCCATGCGGGGACTGTTCCAGGTACTGGGCACTGTTCCCGGATACAGAGAATTCGATATCTCGTGGATCTTCGTTATCGCTCTGCCTATATTCTCTGCCATGTTGATATCCGATGGAGGTTACGGGCTTCTGATGCTTGTTCTTGCATCTGTGTTTTTATTCAAAGTCAAATCCGAACCGGGGCGTTCGCTTTTATCGCTGGCGGCGATTATCGGTGCTTTGTCTATCGTCTGGGGATTGTTGATCTCAAGTTTCTTTGGGCTGTCAAGTACAGACCTGTCAGGGGGGGGCGGGGCTCTTTCATTGCTTGGAGTCGCACTTGATAAGTTCCGCTATTACAGAGGCGATATTTCGAGCAATGAAGTAATCGAAGAAATCATGCGGCTTTCTTTCTATATCGGCGCAATACACATGTCTTTGGCTTACCTCTGGAAAGCCAGAAGGCTGTTTCCGAGGCTTGAGTTTATATCGGCTGTCGGTTGGGCTGTGTTTATGTGGGGGATGTTGAAACTGGTGCTGGTGCTGGTTCTAGAAGACGAATTCGGCACAGATGTAGTCGCGCTTTTGTCCGTAGGCGGCATCTTGGCAATAATTTTTGCGAGACCATCAAAGAACCCCCTCAAAATGCTGGCTGCGGGACTTGCGTCTTTCCCGCTTGATGCTCTGGGAGCGTTATCAAACACTATCAGCTATATCAGACTTACGGCGGTCGGGCTTGCATCTTCGATACTTGCGATGACTTTCAACGGCCTGGCCGCCGAAGTCGCTTCTTCGGCTACATGGATTGCAGGAGCATTATTGCTGATATTCGGGCATGGCTTGAATATCGGCCTTGTTATCATTGCCCTGTTTGCCCACGGAGTACGCTTGAACATGCTTGAATTTTCTCAGTGTCTTGGAATGGCCTGGGACGGCTATGCGTATAAGCCGTTTTCGACTGATATCGAAAGGGAATAGATATGGAAGCTTTAGCTCAATTCGGATATGTCCTCGTTCTGGGAATGGGCTGTGCCGGTAGCGCCTTGGGCATAGGGGCGGCAGGAATGGCCGCTGCGGGTGCATGGGCGCGAGAGGCTAAGGCGGGCAAGAGGCTTAGCTTTACCTATATTATCTTGTTGGGTATGCCCATGTCGCAGACGCTTTATGCAATGATCCTGATGCGACGGATGCTGGATGTTCCGCAAGACATAGCCGTTGCCAATGCGGGTTTATTATTTGGCATTGGTTTCGCCTGCGGTCTGGGAGAATTGTTGAGCGCATGGATGCAAGGTAAAATCGGAGCTTCAGCGGTTCGATGCCTATCGGAAGGAGGGCAGGGATTTGCATTTCTCATCATTGCAATGGGAATCGCCGAGACGGTCGGAATTCTGGCGCTGGCTTTCCTCTACATTGCTGTGCCCAGTTAGCCCTTGCTATATGAGGACGTAAAGTCGAATTGCATATGGCGGTGTTTGAGAGCTTTGGAAATTATTAGATAACTTGCCGCTATTGTTGACTTATTGGAGGAGTTTTGCCTATACTTGCCTCGATCATGAAAAAGCGAGGCATAAATGGCAGTCAAATCTCTTCGGGAACGAAAGAAAGAAAAGACCAGAAAGACATTAATAAGAATTTCGACAAGGTTGTTTCTGAAAAACGGTTTCGATAAAACTTCAGTTGACGAGATCGTTGAGGCCGCCGATATATCGCGCAGCACGTTCTTCAGGTATTTTCCAACGAAGGATGCCATTGTATTTCCGCAGGAAATCGAACAACTGGCATTGTTCAGGAAAGTATTGAAAGAACTGAGTAAAACCAACGCTCCCTATGAATCCATAAGACTCGGTTTGATGGAAATTGCCAAAGACTTTATGTCTTGCAAAAAAGATATGATAAATCAACAGAAGATTA
>CAYTHG010000323.1:0-4945 GCA_964437525.1 uncultured Myxococcales bacterium
AATACACACTTTAACTACACCACTCACATCATATAAAATACCTGACAGTAGGGCTTATGGAAACCCTTATCCAGCATGGTCAAGGCCACCGGATGAGTCCCCAATAATTTCCGAGCTTCCTCCAGCTTTCCAGACTTCTCGGCTTTGTCCGTAAAGGTTTTACCGCCTGTAAAATTGGAATAAAAAGCCGAAAGAAGCTTGATAATCCGCCTGTTTTCCTCTTTCTCGATAATCAGCGTTCCGGCGGCGTGCTCGAAATCCATATAGCCGTTTTTGAAGCGTGGAATGGCAGGCCGCTCAACATAAAGGTCGGAGTCGTCAAGGTATTCGCAATCGCTGATGCTCCATACTGAAAAACCCGCCAGCCCGCCAGCGATGACAATCAGGACCAGCAAGAGCAAGGCGAAGATAGAGATTGTTTTCCTGACACTCATCATGGTTCCTTAGTTGGCGGCTGATTGTTTATACTGGTTCCGATGATACAGAAGGCCGGGGAATTTTTGCAAAGAAAAACAAAGATGCATTAAGCATAAGTCTAGGTAATCCCCAATTTCATGGAAATCTCATTTGATCGAAATCATCCCTAAGGGTGGTGTATCGAGGAATGCTTCAATACAATTTCGCTTTGCGAACTCACTCACCATGAGCGGGGTTTCACAGACATTGCCTTAAGATGATAACTATCCTGAAAATGGGATTACTTCTAACTTGCCCCTCAATTTTACAAAAGATTTCTTTCAATTTAAGGCAAATTGGTTCAAAATTGTGCGATTTCTCAATTTGTAAAGCCTCTTGGCTATTTATTGTTGTTTGCCTCAGGCAAGAAAAAGAAGGAAAGAATATGAAACGCAAACTTATATCATTGATGATAGTCCTGGCGCTGACGCTGGTGGCTTTCGCCTGCAATGAGGGCGAGGACGGCGGAACCGCTTTGGCCCCCAATGCCGTCAAGGTCGAATTCTACGTCATGTCGCAGTGCCCCTTCGGTGTCAAAGTCGAAGATGCTGTCAAGCCTGCCCTTGATAAACTCGGCAAATACGTCGATTTCAATCTGGAATACATCGTAACCGAGAAAGAGCCCGGAAAATTCAAGAGCCTGCACGGCGAAAACGAAGTTATGGGCAACATCGTCCAGCTTTGCGCCAAAAAACTGGCCCCTAAAACCTATATGGATTTTGTAGCCTGCCAGAACAAAACCTATCGCAAGGTACATGAAAACTGGAAAGACTGCGCAACACAGACCAAACTGGACGTTGTCAAGCTGGAAGCCTGCATGAACAGCGAAGACGGCAAAAAAATGCTGTCCGAGTCGGCTAAGCGCGCCATCGCCCGCAAAGCTACGGGTAGCCCGACTATCTTCGTCGCCGACAAGCCCTATCGTGGCGGTCGCACCGATGCCGACTTCATGCGCGCCTTCTGCAAAGAGATCAAAGGCGATCAGCCTCAGGTTTGCAAAGATCTGCCCAAGCCGGTAGCTGTCAACCTGACCATCCTGAACGACAAGCGCTGTGATGAATGCATCAAAATGGCTGCCCAGATCAAAGGACAGCTCTCGGGTGTTTTCGCCGGTCTGGACGCTAAAGAGATCGACTATGCAAGCGACGAAGGCAAAAAGCTTTTCGCCGATGCCAAACTCAAAAACCTGCCCGCTTTCCTGTTTGACGAGTCCATCGCCAAAGACGAAAAAGGCCATCAGCAGTTGAAACGCTGGTTGGCGCCTGCCGGTACCATGAACAGCCTGCGCGTCGGTGCCAAGTTCGATCCGACCGCCGAGATCTGTGACAACAAAAAAGACGACACCGGCAACGGCAAAATCGACTGTGACGACGAAACCTGCAAAGCCAATCTGCTTTGCCGCAAAGACGTCCCCAAGCGCCTCGACCTGTTTGTAATGTCCCAGTGCCCTTACGGAACCCGCGCTCTGGATGCCATGAAAGAAGTTCTCAAAAACTTCGGCAGCGATATGGACTTCCACGTCAACTTCATCGCCAGCAAAGAAGGCGAAGGCTTCAAGTCTCTGCACGGCCAGCCTGAAGTGGACGAGAATATCCGCGAACTGTGTGCCATCAAGCATTTCCCCAAAGACTACAAGTACATGGATTACATCTGGTGCCGCGACAAAAACATCCGCTCCACAGAGTGGGCAGCCTGCACCACGCAGGTCGGCATCAAAGAAGATGTCATGCGCAAATGCTTCGAAGGCAGCGAAGGCAAAAAACTTCTGGAAGAAAACATCAAGCTTGCCAATGCCATGGGCGTTTCTGCCAGCCCGACCTGGCTCACCAACAACAAGTACAAATTCTCCGGCATCGATCCCGAAGCCATCAAAGTCAACTTCTGCAAATACAACAAGGGCTTGAAGGGTTGTGAAAACACCCTGTCTTCCTCCAAGAAACCTGTCAAGGGTTCCTGCAAGTAAGACAAGCGAAAAGACCGATAAAAAGCCCCGGCCATGATGGTCGGGGCTTTTTTTGTCTGGAGCATGGTTTCGCCTGAATAGTCCCAATTTTCACCCAGAGTTGTGTTCTTCAGTTGGAGCATGGTTTCCCAGCCTGCTCCACATGGTGCTTGTTTTAAGGAAACAAGCAAAGCCGAAGCGTTATGAACGAATGGAGCCGGTCGGAGACCCGCTCCAACCCGGAACCCTTCGAGACACTCGCTACGCTCGTTCCTCAGGGTACTCGGCACATGTCAATTGAAAATCCTGCAAAACCGGAGACTACCCAGATTGCAGGCCTCTGTTTCGAAAAACTGTAGGAATTCCCATATAAAGGATATACTGGAAATTAAGGCGTGTTTGTGGTAGTTTGCTGGGGAATTTTAAGTACCTTTGGAGTATTAATTTGACTTCTGAAAAATGTAAACAGGTATCGGAAGTAATTCAGCTCGACGACAACAGCTACAGCCTCGATCTTTTTGGACAGCACAACAAAAATCTGAGTGTGCTGGAAAGACGGCTGAACATAGAAGTAAACGCGCGCGGCAACGAGCTGCATATCTTAGGCGAGGCGGACAAGGTCGGATTGGCCATCGATGTCCTGCAGCAGCTATATGATCTGGTTCGCAAAAAGTTCCCGGTATCCGCTGCGGACTTTCATCAGGCCATAAGCATTCTGCAAGGCGACAGGCAGGCCAGCGTCAAAGAGATCTTTCAGGAAAAGGTGCTCTTGACGGCCAGTAAAAAGATGATCGTTCCGCGCAGTACGGCCCAAAGAGATTATGTCGATGCCATTCGTAAAAACGACATGGTTTTCTCCATCGGTCCGGCGGGAACCGGCAAGACATATCTGGCGATGGCGATGGCGGTCAAGGCCTTGAACAACCGCGATGTCAAGCGCATCATGTTGACACGCCCGGCGGTGGAAGCCGGAGAGCGGCTGGGATTTTTGCCGGGAGATCTGGCCGAAAAGATCAATCCATATCTGCGTCCCCTTTACGATGCGCTGTATGATATGGTAGGATTCGATAAAGCAAACGGCATGGTCGAACAGGGTATAGTCGAAGTGGCTCCAATCGCTTTTATGCGTGGGCGCACATTGAACGACGCTTTCGTCATTTTGGACGAAGCCCAGAACGTCACGCCGGCACAGATGAAGATGTTCCTGACCCGTTTGGGATTCGGTTCCAAGGCTGTTATAACCGGGGACATCACGCAGATAGACCTGCCGGATAGTCAGACGTCCGGTTTGGTGCAGGTTCGTGACCTGCTTGAAGGAATAGAAGGAATAGCCTTCTCGTATTTCAGCAAGGCCGACGTTGTACGTCACCCGCTGGTACAGAAGATAATCGAGGCTTACGATAAGGAAGACGATGGCCGATAAGCCAGGCAGTCAAAAACCAAAATCAGGCGCCAAGTCCAAAACCGCTACCGCCTGGAAAACCTCTTCCGCTATCTGGAAGAACAGCACCGCTATATTGAAACGCCGCCAGACTCCGGGCGGTGTGAATACCCAGAAGAGCAAAAGCGGCGGTTTCCGCTGGGAAATGCTTGAGAAATCGGCTTATCGCTGGATTGCATTGGCGCTGGTTTCCGTTCTGTGCGGCATACTGCTGACGCCGGGATTTTCTTCAAGCAGTATAAGTTATGACGACAACTGGGTCGGCAAAGTCGCCACCAAAGATATTCGTGCCGCAGCCGATTACAGCATAGAAGACCTCGATACGACCGAAGGCAAGCGACTTGAAGCCGTATCGCAGATAAACCCCATCTACGAGTATCAGGTCAGTCTTGGACTGGACATTGAAAATCGCGTCGATAAAGCTTTCAAGCTCATGCGCGATTCCATGGAACTTTTGATTCTGGATAAGCTGCTGCTCAATCCTTCCGAGGATAAGACGGCCCAGAAACGTAAAAAGAAAAAAAACGGAAACGCTTTCGAATTGCCGGTTCTGCCACAAGATCCCGCCCAGCGTGAGGAAGAACTCGTCAGAATACGCAAGGATATTAAGAACCGTTTCGAGGATTACTTTGCCGTGGCCGCCGAGAACAAAGAAGTTTTCGATAGCTTGCAGGCCAAGGTCAAGGAGATCCGTAGCGAGTTCAACCGCATCCTGCAGGTCGTTATCCCCGAAGACGAATTCATGCAGCTTTTCGGATTTCATTTCTCCCGTGAAATCAAGCTGGCTTTGCAGCGCATAGTTCACGATGTCAGTACCAATAAAATCGTCAAAGATCGGGAGTTGCTCGAAAAAGGTCAGCACAACGAGATAACCGTCAGGCTGATAAAAAGCAACGATATCGTCAAAAAACCCGCCGCCGAATACGTCCTGCGGGATCTGTCGGCCATACTCGATCAAAACGATCTGAACACGTCCATCTGGCGTTACACCACGGTCTTGTCCGGATTGGGCAGCAAACAGCGCAAGCTTTTGCAGTCGATAGCTACGCGCGTCATTCAACCAAACCTTGTAATAAACCGCTCTTTGATGAGCGAGCGTCTAAACA
>CAYTHG010000324.1:0-4926 GCA_964437525.1 uncultured Myxococcales bacterium
GCCAACACACTGGGTATCCCGGTAATCGCCGTTTGCGACACCAATTGCAACCCCGATGGCATCGAGTGCATCATCCCCGGCAACGACGACGCTATCCGCTCTATCCGCCTGTTCACCAAGAGCATTTCCGATGCCTGCATCGAAGGCAAAGCTCTGGCCAAAGAAAGAGGCAGCAGACGCGATCAGGATGGCGCACCCAAGGATGGCAGCAGCCGGAACGTCGATGGTCGCAAAGTAGCCGTCAAGAAGGTCCGCCGCAAAGAAGAGGCTCCCAAAGCCGAAGTGGCTCCCAAAGTTGAAGTGGCTCCCAAAGCTGTAGTGGCTCCCAAAGTTGAAGTGGCTCCCAAAGCTGCAGTGGCTTCCAAAGCTGCAGTGGCTCCCAAAGCTGCAGTGGCTCCCAAAGCTGCAGTGGCTCCCAAAGCTGACGTAGCTCCCAAGACCGAAGAGACCGCTGAATAAAAAACTAATTCAAGGAAATCAACCTTTTAGATAACGGAGTTTGAAATGGCTGTTACAACCGCAATGATTAAGGAATTGCGTGAAAGAACCGCTGCCGGAATGCTCGATTGCAAAAAGGCTTTGGAAGAAGCCAATTGTGATATGGAGCAGGCCGTAGATGTCTTGCGCACCAAGGGTTTGTCCGCCGCCGCCAAAAAGTCGGGCCGCATCAGTTCCGAAGGACTGATCGCCAGCACCACCGACGGAAACGGCAAAATGGGCGCTCTGTTTGAGATCAACTGCGAGACCGACTTCGTCGCCAAAAACGACGATTTCAAAAAACTCTGCCAGAACTTTGTAGACCACGTAGCCAAGTTCGAACCGGCTGACATGGACGCTTTGAACGAGCAGAAACTGATGGGCGAAGGCGACAAGATTGCCGAGATGGTATTGAATACCACCGCCACCATCGGTGAGAAGATCTCCCCGCGTCGTTTCGTTCGCTGGGAAGCCGAAGGCAACAACTTGCTGGACCTGTACATTCATGGCCCCGGCAAAATGGGAATCATGGTTGAATTGACCTGTGGCAAAGAAGCAAGCTCCAAAGCCGAAGCCGTCACTGGATTCGCTCACAAGCTGGCCATGCAGGTTGCAGCAACCAACCCGACAGCAGTCAAGCGTGAAGACGTAGCCGAAGAGTTCGTAGCCCGCGAGCGCGAAGTCTATATGGAGCAGGTCAGAGAATCCGGCAAGCCGGAGAAAATCTGGGACCGCATCATCGAAGGCAAAATGGAGAAATTCTTCAAAGAGTCCACCTTGATCGAGCAGCAGTGGGTACATGACACCGACAAAACCGTCGGTCAGGTACTGATCGAAGTCGGCAAAGAAGTAGACGACGAAATCGGCGTCAAGCGCATCCTGCGCTGGGGCTTGGGCGAAGGCTTGGTAAAGCGCGTCCACGACATCGCCGCCGAAGTCGCCGAGCAGCTCAACAAATAAGCTCCTCGCAAAATCATATAAAAAAGGCGATCCGCAAGGGTCGCCTTTTTTTTGTGTTGTTTTGAAATTTGGTCTATGATTTTTACTAGTGGTAATCACATTTGATCTCACACCAATAAAAGATAGAGCGGGTTTGTTGCTTTCGTCTGTAGTCTTAGGACTTGAAGTTCAGCAGAGCGTTGATTTTAATGCAATTGAAAGGTGACCTTATGGATAAACAACGTATTAAACACATAATCAAGTTTACAAATATTGATTTTGTCCTAGATATTATAAACAACCAATTTATTTATTTAAGTAGCCCTTTGAATTTCAACGATCCACTGGATAGCTATTTTGTCACACTCATAGGAAGAAGGCCTAACCTTGAAACGAAAGCGTTCTTAGGTGAATATTTGGAAATGAGTAAGAAGATATTCGTGTTTTGTGGGACAAATGAGGACAATATTGACAATGTTCTTATGTGGTCTCACTACGGTGATTGTCATAAAGGTGTCGCTTTGAAATACAAGGTTCCTGAGAATTTATTAGGTAATCTTGATTATGTCAGTTACGAAAAACATACACATAAAGACTTTATGAGTGCAACTGGCAATGGAAATCCCTTTAAGGTGCCTTCCAAAGACAAATCAGAAAGAAGAAAACTTATTGATAAATCGATCTTTCTTAAAGATAACGGATGGCAGTACGAAAGTGAAGTTCGGTATACGAGAGAGTTTAAAAGCGATGAAAGAACTATAGAGAAAGGATGGGAAGTAGAATCGGTTTATTTAGGTTCCGAATATCTTGATAACAACAATGAACATTTAGAAGAAATCTTAAAAATAGTCGATTCATGCGAGAAGAATAATATTCAGATATTTAGAATGGAATATTCGTTTTGTAAAGAACAAGAAAAGTATCGGCTAAAAAATCAAGGATGGATTCAAAATGAGCATATGCTGGAGCGTGAAAACTATTGTATTATAAGAAGAAGTGTTGTTGCAGAATTAAAAAATAGGTTGAAAAACAGTACTTCTGGAGAGGTACTGACTGAATTGATTAAAGAAGTTGCGGAAGAAGTGGTAAATAAAAAATGGGATTCTGAGTTAAGAAAATCTCTTATTCAGTTTCAGTTTTGATCTTGGAGCAATGCTTCCGGTGCTTGCTCCAGCCGTTTCAAGCACACTCATTTCGTTGCAGCACGGTTTCCCAGCCTGCTCCACATACTTCTCCACTCGACACCAATCACGCAGTCCGTTTTTGCAAGCCGGTGATAAAAGAGGTATGATTCCCCAGTATATAAATCTATCTGCAATTGAACTTTCCACAGGGGGAAGCCATGTTAAAAAAACTGCTGCCGTTTCTGATTCTGTTTTCGCTTTTCAGCCTTTCCTGCAACGGACTTAACCACAATATCAAACAAGCGCCTACACTCCAGGTCAAGCGCGTCGTTGTTTACCAGAACGGCATTGGCTATTTTGAGCAGCGCGGCAAAATCGAAGGCGAGGTCTTAACCGTCAACGTGCGCCACGACCAGATCAACGATTTCTTGAAATCGCTGGCGGTCATAGACATGTCAGAAGGCCGCGTCATCAACGTCTCCTTGCCCATAGAGAAACGCGACATCGACCGCATTGCATCTTTGCCCAAGCAAGTCCGGGAAGCAAGCGGCCTCATTGATGTCCTCAGAGTCTTTCGCGGTGCAATGGTGACGGTGCGCGGCAAAAAGACCATAACAGGGCGTGTTCTGGGAGTCGAGCATATCACCCCCGGTAAGATGCCCGTCAGCACCATCCTGAAATCTTCCGAGCCCATGCCCTCGGGCTATCGCCTGACTCTGATGAAGCAGGACGGCGACCTTGAAGTGATGCCCATAGAAGACGTGCGTGAAGTGACCATACGCGACCGCACTTTGGAAGTCGGCTTGTCAAAGAGCCTCGATATATCTCTGGGCGAAGGACGCTGGAAGCCCGTCGCCTTGAAGATCAGACTGACCGAAGCAGACGAGCATGACCTGCTGTTAAGCTATATCGTAGAGATGCCGCGCTGGAAACCGACCTACAGACTGGTAGTCGGAGATGACGGCACGGCATTGATTCAGGCCTGGGCCGTGGTGGACAATGTCTCGGGCGAGGACTGGAACAAGGTCAGTCTTTCTCTCGTGGCCGGGATGCCCCTGTCTTTCAAGTACGACCTGCATTCCCCCAAGTTCGTACGCCGCGTGGACATGACGCCTCCGGATAACGAATACGCCATGGCACCGCCATCCGAAGGCGCTGCCTACGACGTCGCAGGAATGGCCGAAGCCGAGGATAAATCCAAAAGCATGAGGCCGCGCGCCGCCGCTAAAAAGTCCTCTATGCGCGGCAAAAAGATGCGCCTGGGCGCGGCTCCCATGCCCATGGTGAATAAAGAGTATTTGGAAGAAATACAACTCGATGATTACGACCAGAGTTATCAGACGGATTTCTCGTCTTTAGCCGACGAAGTGGCTTCGCAGGCCACCGGCGAGCAGCTTGGCAGCCTGTTCCGCTACGACGTGAAGGGGCCGGTGACGGTCAAGGACAATTCTTCTACGATGGTGGCCATTGTCAATTCGTCCGTGCCGGGCGAAGAAGTCTGGCTCTTCAGACGCGAAAACCCCTACAACTCGTCCGAGGAAAAGCCCTATAGATCCATTCGCATCAAAAACGATTCCGGTTACACACTCGAAAAAGGCCCGGTGGCGCTTTACTCCAAGGGCAGCTTTGTGGGCGAAGGATTCCTCAAGCGTCTCGAAGCCGGAGCGACGACCTTTGTCTCCTTTGCCATAGACGGCAAACTGAGTCTGAAGATAGACAACTACACCACCACCGAACCCATCGGACTCTACAAGATTCAGGACGGCATGATCTGGGCCGAGACATACAAAATCAAAAAAGACGAATTCACCGTCAAAAACCGCAACGACGAAGACGGCACGGCATTTATCCGCCGCAAAAAGGAAGTCGGTTACAATCTCAGAAACACTCCCGAAGGCACGGTCGAAACCGGCGACAGCTATTACATTCCCGTCAAGGTTCCGGCAAACAAAGAAGCAAAATTGAAAGTGGAATTGGTATCGCCTGCAAAGCGCAAGCTGGCCATAGACAGCGACCTGTCGGAGACGGTCTTAAAGCTTTATCTGGGAAGCGGCGAAATACCGGCGGAAGTGAAAGACGGCATCGAAAAAGTTCTCAAGCTCAAGGGAGAAATCTCCAAGCTCGAAAAAGACAATCGCCGCTATCGCAAATCCCGCAACGACTACGAACGCGACCAGCAGCGTCTGCGCTCCAACCTCGATATCCTGCGCAAAACCAGGGGCAACAAGGATCTGCTGCGAGAGCTTGTTAAAAAGCTGGCAGAATACGAACGCAAGCTCGGCAAACTCTCGGCGGACATCGTCAAAAACGACGAAGAAGTCGCTGGACTGAAAGCCCGCATGGACATCCTCATCAGGAGCATCAGCTTAAAAGAAAAGAAATAACT
>CAYTHG010000325.1:0-4920 GCA_964437525.1 uncultured Myxococcales bacterium
TGGAAGTCAAAGTATTCTGGCAAGATATGCGGAGATTAAAGGGCATATCTGACTTGTTTTGCTTGCTGCAAATCGAAATGTTTTCAAACATCAAGCCTCAGCAACACTTGTTTAAAGACTAGCTATCCCCCTTCTCCTACTAACGCTTCCCTGCACATCTTCCACAAAAATCAGATTACTTAAACTTGTTTTTTGCAAAGACATGCACATTTCCTGAAAAAAGCGCTTGCATTTTGGGAAACTATCGTTTATCAACATGCCAGCTATATTTTCTAACTTTATGGATAGACAGCCATTCGCCAGATAAGTACTTAATTCTTCAAATATTTTCCCACTAAGAACAGGAAAAGAGAAATGTCGATAAACAAGTTCCGCAATATCGGTATTGCGGCCCACATAGACGCAGGAAAAACCACAGTTACCGAGAGAATACTGTTTTTTACCGGTACAACGCGCAAAATGGGTGAAGTTCACAATGGCCAGGCCACCATGGATTTCATGCAGCAGGAACAGGAACGCGGTATCACCATTGCCTCCGCTGCCATTTCATGCGTCTGGAGAGATCACCAGGTCAACATCATCGACACCCCCGGCCACGTCGATTTCACAATCGAAGTCGAGCGCTCCATGCGTGTACTTGACGGTATTGTGGCTGTCTTCTGCGCTGTCGGCGGAGTCGAAGCCCAGAGCGAGACGGTCTGGAGCCAGGCCGACCGCTATCATGTTCCCCGCATCTGCTATATCAACAAGATGGACAGAGCCGGAGCCGACTTCTTCGATGTTCTCTCTCAATTGAACGAGAGACTGGATGCTTCACCCATCCCATATCAGTTACCCATCGGTGCCGAAGACAAATTCTCAGGCGTCATCGACCTTATACAGATGAAAGCCTATGTCTTTAACGATGGAATCCGTGAAGAGACTGAAATTCCAGCAGAATACCTGGAAGATGCCAAGAACTCTCGCGCCAAGTTGATTGAAAAGTTGGCAGAATTCGACGACGAAATCGCCGAGTTGTATCTTGAGGATCAGGAAATTTCTATAGAAATGATTATGAGCATCACCCGTCATTGCGTGGTGCGTTCTTTGTTCACTCCCGTCTTCTGCGGTGCTGCATACCAGAATATCGGCGTGCAACCTTTGCTGGATGCCGTTGTAGACTATATGCCCAGTCCGCTTGACAAAGGCGTCGCCACAGGAACGGTGGTAGGTGACCCGGAAAAGGTCCTGACTCGCCCGCCGTCAAAAAGCGAGCCTTTCTCCGCATTGGCTTTCAAGATCATCCATGACCCTTACGTCGGACAGCAGACCTTCATCCGTACATATTCGGGCCAGCTCAAACCGGGCGATGCTGTATTGAATACAAGCACCGGCAAAAAAGAACGCGTCAGCCACATCACCCGCATCCATGCCAAAGACCGTAAGGAGCTGTCCGAAGTCGGTCCTGGAGATATCGTGGCGTTGATCGGCATGAAAGAGACTCATACCGGCCATACTCTGTGCGATATAGAAAACCCGATTCAGTTGGAAACTGTACAGATTCCCGAACCGGTTATCAGCGTCAAGCTTTCCACGGCAACGCGAAAAGAGCTTGAGAAACTGCACCAGTCCTTGAGAAGAATTTCACTTGAAGATCCTTCGTTTGTAGTCCGTACAATGGCGCGCACTAACGAAACCGTCATTGCAGGCATGGGCGAGTTGCACCTTGAAGTCATCGTGGACCGCCTCAAGACAGAATTCGGAGTGGAAGCCATCATCGGTGAGCCTTCCGTCGAATACCGCGAGACCATTACGGACAGCTACAGAAACAATTACAAGTTCGTCAAGCAGAGCGGTGGTCGCGGCCAATACGCTCATACCATCATGCAACTCGAACCCAACCCAGGCGGCGAATTCGAGTTCATCAACAAAGTAGTCGGCGGCAATATCCCCACAGAATTTATCCCCGCTATCCGTCGCGGAATCGAAGACACCTTCAACGAAGGTATTTTGGCCGACTATCAAGTCGTCGGAATCCGCGTCATTCTTTTGGACGGCAGTTACCATACGGTAGACTCGAATGAGATGTCTTTCCGTACCTGCGCCAGAATGTGCTTCAAGGAAGCCTTCAGAAAAGCGTCTCCTCAGATTCAAGAACCCATCATGTCCATGGAAATCGCCACTCCCGACGAGTTCATCGGCGATATCGTCGGCGATATCAACCGCAGACGCGGAAAAGTCGGCAGTATGCGCCGTTACCGCAAGGGATCTCAGAAAATTTCGGCAGAAGCTCCTTTGCGTGAGCTTTTCGGATATGCCACCATGATCCGCTCCCTCTCCTCGGGACGCGCCAATTACTCAATGGAAATGACACGCTACGACAATATACCTGCAAGCTTGCAGGATGAAGTCCTTGAAAATGCCAGAAAGCGCATAAAGGGCGAGTAAGAAATACTCCTTTTGAGCCATAATTTGCAAAGCCCGGTTGTTTTCTCAGACAACCGGGCTTTTTTTGTATTGAAATTTCAGTAAGTAAATCCACAATAGATAAATTTTGTGATATCTTTGCATACAATTGAGGATATCGGAGGATTGTTGTGAAGTCTCAAAACAATAAATTTAGATCCGCTCTTGTCTTAATGCTGGCATTCTTCATCCTGCTTATTGCCTTCTCTTCTTGTTCGACTTCCGGGTCGAAAATAGAAGACGACGATAATGACGACGAAGAAGAAACCGACGGCGACGATTCGGATGGCGATGGCGAACAAGACATTGAGATGGACAACAATACCGACGGTGACAATGAACCAGACGGTAACGACCAGCCAGACGGCGACGATGAGCCGGACGGAGATAATGAGCCGGACGGTGACGATGAGCCCGATATTGACGATGAGCCCGATATTGACAATGAGCCGGATGGCGACGATGAGCCGGACGGTGACAACGACGTAGAAGAAGACCCAGGTCTTGAGGGCGAGATCCTATCCTGCACTCCTTCGCAGGGTTCCGAGGATATTCTTCTCCTAAAAGGTACGGTCGTCACTCCCGACGAAGCCTGGCTCAACGGAGAAGTGCTGACAGATAAATCCAGCGGCAAAATACTGTGCGCCGCCGAAGATTGCTCAGGTCATGCAAATTACGCCGAAGCAAGTGTTATCTGTGCCGAGGGCGTCATCATGCCAGCCATGCTGGACCCGCACAACCACTCGGGCTACAACACCATTCCACGCTGGAAACATCCGGGAGAAGGCCACTGCTGGAACGACGGCACACACTGCCAGCGCCAGGACGGTCTTTACCGCAACCGCTACAAATGGGCCGACGACCCCGATTATGCGAGGCAACTCAAAAGCCACTACAACGGCATCAAACCCGAGCATCACTGCGCCATGCAAAAGTGGGCCGAAATCAGAATGATGGTGCACGGCACCTCCGGCGTTGCCGGTTCTTACAGAGCCTCTACCTGCCATTGCCACAACGACGGTGATTTGGTCATGGTGCGAAACCTAGACCAGTACAAAACATGCTCACACCTAGAAGCGGACGTTATGCGCTCCAATGTCTTCAGCGTCTGCACACTCGATTGGGAAGACTACTGCGAAAGCTTCGCCGACGACATCACTCTGCTGATTCTGCACGTCGCCGAAGGCGTTGTCGAAGACGACGCCCGCGAAGAATTCGCCTGCCTGTGGCAACCTGACGATGAGAATCCAAGCAAGACCTTGATGGTTCAGCAAATCATGGGCATTCACTCGACTGCCGCCTACACTCCCGAAACCGCCATGATCGCCTGCACAGGCCTGCAAGATTCAGCCTTGGACGGCTACAAAATCGTCTGGTCGCCGCGCTCCAATATCGACCTGTACGGACAGACCACAAATGTCCCCGTAGCGCTGAACATGGGAATCACCATCGCACTCGGTCCCGACTGGACGCCGTCGGGTTCATTGAGCCAGCTCCAGGAAATGCGCTGCGCCAAGTATGTGGCGGATCGCTACTGGGACGGCATCATCGACGAAAAAACACTTGTTAGCTGGACGACAGATCAGGCCGCCAAGTCCATGACCATAGAAGACCAGCTCGGCACCCTGGCTGAAGGTTATCTAGCAGACGTAACCGTAATTTCGGCAGACGAAAATGGCCGCAGGCATCCTTATCGCACAATCCTTAATGCAGAAGCCTGGGACGTACGCCTGCTACTGATCGGCGGCAAGCCCTACTATGGCGATCCCGGCATAGCACCTTACGACCAGTTCTGCGAATCACTTGATGTCTGCGGAACCGACAAGACCATCTGCGTCAAACAATCGGATGACCCAGCAGACGATGAAAAAGGCTATACGCAAACCCTGACCGATATTCAGAATGAACTTCTGACAGCCCTGCAGCCCTTAAAAGACTCAGCAGAAGAGGACGACAAATATATATTCAACCTCTTGCCGCTTTTCTTCTGTCCCGGAACCGACGAATACGCAGCCGACCAAGCCCCGGAAGTCTGCACCTATAAGCACAACCCACACGAGGACGTAATATTCCCGGCAATACCTGCTCAAGAAATTGCAGATGACATGGACGAAGACGGCATCGCCGACGATCTGGACAACTGCCCGCGCATCAACAATGCCGACCAGATGGACATAAACGGCAACGAGATCGGCGACGCCTGTGAAACCATCACGCTTGATGCACCCCCCAGCGCCGATTGCCCCTGCAAAACCAACCTGTGCGACAAAACGGAATGCATAGATAAGGCTCCTTACAAATACGCAAGAAAAGCCTGCTATCCGAACAGCAAGCCGGAACAGGAAGCTGAAATCCGCGAAATCCGCCACCTGCTCAAACCCGGTTCTTCATACAATGTCAAAGACGCTACACTGGTGTACTTAAACGATGTCGAAGTGACCGCCATCACGGATGACGGCTTTTACGTCTGTGACC
>CAYTHG010000326.1:0-4898 GCA_964437525.1 uncultured Myxococcales bacterium
GGCCCGCCGGGGGGCCACCCGGGGCCGGGTTCCCACGCCGTTGAAGATCCCCGCGGCACCTGGCTGCCCGAAGTGCGCTTTTTCCATAATGCCTCGCTGCCGGAATGGTTCGAGGAACCCAACCGCAAACCAAATCCCGCACCCCAGCTTACAAGCGTTGTCAGTCAAAACAATTTTGTGTGGGGATATCTTAGCGAACTTTCGGATGCATGGCACATAGTGGAAATTTACCAGTTGGCCGGAACCGGCTGGCGCATCGATGTGGACCGTATCACCATTGCAGATTTTGCTTACAGTTTCGATCCCGAACGTCCGGCGGCATTTTTGTTTTTGGGTCGCCAAGGCGATCTTGACGACGTGCTGATGGGTGACTGCCCTATTCCTCCGACCGGCACCAAGTGCGATGTCACGGTGGATTGCCTGTTCGGTCAGGTCTGCGGACGCGATTCGGTCTGCTATAAACCACGCGGAGTTACCTGTTCTTCGGATCTCCAGTGCGAAGACGATTCTACCTGTCTGGGAATCAATTTCGGCGAAGACGTACTGGGCAACGGCACCTGTTCCATATCCTGTACACAGCACGCCGACTGCCGCCCTTACGAGGTCTGCCTGCCATATTCAAAGACCGAGGGATTCTGCCGCACGATTTGCGAAGGCGAAGGGACATTCTGCCCCGAGAAACAGCAGTGCATGGAAATCGGCGGTGTCAATGGCTGCCTGCCCGAGGTCTGCCGCGAGAATGCCAGTTGGATTTCGCTTGATAACGGCCTGATCGTCTGCCGCTGCGACGAAGGCTTTGTGGAAGATCCTTTCTCGGGACGTTGCGAGAAAGTTGTCTCCTGCACAAAAGATGAAGACTGCCAAAAGCGCGAGTTGTGTTCGGCAGATATCTGCATAATAAACCGCAATGTGTCCTGTTATGAGGGCAGCGGCAATTGCCCCTTTAATACCGAGTGCTTCGGTCATCTGATGAACGATGCCATTGCCGGTACCGGACAATGCGCGGCAAGCTGCAATTATGCCGACGACTGTCTTTCATACGAGCGCTGCCTGAATGTGGACGACGGCCATTATTTGTGCCTCGGTCAATGCGAAGACGACAACGATTGCTCGGAAAATCTGGGTTGCGTGGAGCTTGCGGGCGGCAATGTCTGTATGCCGAATATCTGCAAAACTCATGGCATCTGGCAGTATGATGAGGAAAAAAGCTACATGGCCTGTCAATGCGAAGAGGGCTACAACACGGACACGGTTTCCGGTCAGTGCCGAAAGCTGTAAATCAGCGGGGAGCGGGAACGTAAGAAAAGCCGGATTTATTCTGCGGCTATGGGCTTGTTTCGTAACTTCTCAACAAGTCCGGGTAGACTGTCATCCTGAACGAAGTGAAGGATCTCCAAGTGCTTGAAAATAACAGATTCTTTGCTGTGCTCAGAATAACGATTTATGGCTTTGTCCGGATTTACTGAGAAGTTAGCTTATTTCGCCATGGTCGGGGCTTGAACCATCATTTATTTTTATAAAAGATAAAATCAGAATTGGAAGGATTGTGATGAAAGTTGCCATAATCGGTGCCAAAGGCCAACTTGGAAGCGACCTTATGATCGCTGGCAACAAGCGGCGCGGAGTAGAAGTCGTTCCTTTCGGACGCCCGCAGTTGGATGTCTTGAAACCCGAAACCATATCGGCAAACCTTGCAGGCAAAGGCTTCGACGCCATTATCAACACTTCGGCCTATCATCAGGTCGATTTATGCGAGGATGAGATAGCTCAGAGTTTCGCGGTCAACGCCGAGGCGGTGGCAAGACTGGCCGATTTTTGCAGCAAAGAAGACATCACACTGGCCCACTGCTCGACCGACTATGTTTTCTCGGGACTGAAACGCAAGACACCTTACAGCGAAGAAGATGCCGTCGAACCCTTGAGCGTCTACGGCGCATCCAAGGTGGCCGGAGAACAGCTATTGCGCTACCGCTTGAAGAAGCACGTCATCGTGCGCTCTACAGGGCTGTACGGCAAAGCGGGCAGCCGCGAAAAAGGCATGAACTTCCCGCGTATCATGCTAAAGCTGGCACGCGCCGGCAAACCTTTGAAGGTTGTGGCCGACCAGACCTGCACCGCGACACCCACTGCCCGTCTGGCCGAAGTATTTTTGGATATACTCGAAAAGAACATCTACGGAACCTTCCACGCCACCTGCCAAGGCGAGACAAGCTGGTATTCGCTGGCCAAGGCAATCTTCGAGATCAAGGGTATAAAAGCAGATATCAGTCCTGTAACATCCGCCGATTACGGGGCAAAAGCCATCAGGCCGCTTTATTCAGTGCTGGGGAACGCGCGTTTGCAGAAAGAAGGACTGGACAATCTTCCATACTGGCTGCCTGCACTGGAAGAGTTTCTGGAAGGTGAGTAGGGAGATTATTCATAGCGGAGGTCGGCCATGAAAAACGAAAAGTTCTGCCTGATGTTTTCTTACAAAGGCGGACGAGCCATCCGGATTCCTCTGGATGAATTGCGTTTTTTATTCGGGCGCAGCCCCATATGCGATCTGGTCTTCGATGACGAAGGAATCTCCCGCAAGCATTTTGAGATCCGCCGCATGGGGACACAGCATGAATTGAAAGACCTCTCAAAAGGCCAAACCAACTTGAACGGCCAGTCCAGCTTAAGCGGTGTCATGCTTGAAGAAGGTGACAATATCGATGCGGGCGGGCTTTCTTTCGTTTATGAATCCATGCCCGTAAACAGCGGTATGACTGCACCGCTGAATGAATCGCAGACAAGAAGCTTCGATATGGAAAAGCCTTCCGATGCCTGCGCCACGCTTTCTGATGGAAAATCCAAGACAATCATCAGACCCGCCACGGGCTATATTATCGGAACCGCCGAGGACTGCCACGTCAGGCTCGAAGACGATTTCGCCTCGCGCCGTCATTGCCAGATCATAGAAGAGAACGGGCGCTATTTTCTGCGCGATCTGGATTCCTCCAACGGCACCAGAATCGGCGACCTGCGAATATTCGATGTGGAGTTACCGACGCGTTGCGAGTTCACGGCGGGTCGCACTCACCTTGTCTTCGAACGAGGAAAAAAGGCCGCAAAACCCAAAAAGGAAAGCCGCGACAAGTTCGGCATCGTCGGTGAGCATCCTTCGATGGTGGTAATGCGCAATCACCTGCGGCGACTGGCTCCTTTGGCCGAGACGGTGCTGGTGGAAGGCGAGACTGGCTGCGGCAAAGAACTTGTCGCCCGCGCTTTGCACGAGCTTTCAGGGCGCAGCGGTCCCTTTGTGCCGGTCAACTGCGGGGCCATTGCCCGCGACCTGATAGAAAGCGAGCTTTTCGGCCACGTCAAAGGCGCTTTTACCGGCGCTACCGTGGAACGCAAGGGCGCTTTCGAATTGGCTTCGGGCGGGACCATATTTTTGGATGAGATAGGCGAGATGCCTTTGGAGTTGCAGCCCAAGCTGCTGCGTATACTCGACTCGGGCGAATTGAGGCGCGTGGGCGCAAGCCGGACGCAATCGGTGGACACGCGAGTTGTCGCCGCCACCAACCGCGATTTGAGACAGGAAGTCTTCGACGGGCGTTTCCGGGAGGATCTTTTCTTCAGACTGTCGGTGCTGCCGGTCAAGGTGCCGCCTTTGCGCTCGCGGCGCGAGGATGTGCGACCGCTGGTACGGCACTTTTTAAAAGCCATGTCTGCCGAAGTGGAATTGACACCCGCCGCCTGGGACATATTGATTCACCACCACTGGCCGGGCAATGTGCGCGAACTGAGAAACGTCCTGACGGCCTCGGTCGGATTTCACCCCGAAGCTGTGGAGGCGGGACTGCTTGACGAAGACAACATCATGCTGACACCTTTGTCGCTGGCCGATGAACACCGACGCTTGCTGGCATCACCGAACCTGCAATACGACGGCAGTACATTGGCCGACATGGAAGCCAGCCTGATCCGCGAAGCCCTGGAGCATTACGGCAACAACAAACGCCTGACCAGCCGCGCTCTGGGAATCTCCAAATCTACGCTTTATGACAAGATCAAGAAATACAGTATCGGCTAAGCAAAGTAGGTCGGGCAAATTTCTTGCCCGACATTTTTTATTGATGAGTTTGATTCAAATGATAGAATTCGTCTATGAAAGACCTGAGACGATTTTACATACAAGGTGGTACATACTTTTTCACCGTTGTGACCGACAAACGGCGCAAATTGCTTTGCAAACAGGAATCTCGTCTTGCCCTTCAAAATGCTGTCAAACACTTACGAGCTACCCATCCGTTTGATATTGCGGCATGGGTTTTGTTGCCCGATCATCTGCACTGTATATGGACATTGCCTGATGGCGATGCCGATTTTTCATCGCGTTGGAGCCTAATTAAGCGAAGCGTTTCGCACCAATTGAAAGGCATTTTCAGTACGCTTTCTGATCGAACAGAACACCGGCGTGTCGAGCAAGAAATTTGCCCGACCTACGGGACTTTTTAGCCGCCGTTTACAGTTTACGGTAAAGAACGCACCAGACGGCCACCGAGGAGACTGCCGCGAGTGTCGGGATAGGTGCTATCACGGAACGCCGACCGGCTGTTCCGCGCGTAGTTGTACCAATCGCCGCCACGTTCGACGCGGGGCGAGTTAATATTCAGTCCACTTGGTCCCACAGGATCGGTGTCAACACCGTTCTGGTAACCACTCAGATACCAGTCCCAGGTCCATTCCCCTAAGTTACCACTCATGTCATACAAGCCCCAGGCATTTGGTTCCTTTCCGCCGACAGGCTTCGTACCATAAGTTGGCGTACCGGATGAACCATTATTGCCACAGGACCAGCCGATCTGGTTTAGATTTGGGTTGCTGCATCCCGCATACGTTATCGTCCCGTCGTTGCCATCGCTCTG
>CAYTHG010000327.1:0-4861 GCA_964437525.1 uncultured Myxococcales bacterium
GATTTCGACCGCTCCGCTTTAGAGAGAAAGATAAAGGCCGGAGATATAATCTACGCAAAGTATAACGGTTCCATGTTCGCTCCCG
Organism: uncultured Myxococcales bacterium; assembly: GCA_964437525.1. Taxonomy (GTDB): domain Bacteria; phylum Myxococcota_A; class SURF-8; order SURF-8; family SURF-8; genus JAKQSH01. The sequence goes on from CAYTHG010000327.1 coordinate 86, forward strand.
GCCTAATCAATTCCATAGCGGAAGATGGCCTGAAAATAAATGTCCGATTCGCTTCCGGCGATAGTATACGAATTGCTGGTCCCTATTGGCTGCCACAGGGTAAATAGTATCGTTATCCTGCAAAACCTTTGACCTTACTTTGATGTTTTGCTAATATTTCACAGAATGCATTCCTGTTTGCTTATTTCATATTGAAATCGATGAATCTAAGTGATAAAGGGGTGTGATTTCGGGATGCTTGCGCATTTTACCGTTTTCGAGTCACTTTCAAGTCAATGATGGGTAAATAAGATGGAGCAATTGGGTATTCTTTTTGTCGGTGGTGGTAATGCTACCGTTACTTTGCTAAAATTGTTTGCCACCGATGAAAATGTCAAAGTTTTGGGTGTTGCGGACCCCAATCCTCTTGCTCCGGGTATATTGTATGCTCAAAAGGCCAGGATAAAAACATCGAAAAACTTTGAAGAACTCATTTCCAACAGTCGGGTGGAAGTAATTGTAGAGGTCACCGGCAGCGCAAAAGTCAGGAGCAGGATTACCGAGCTTTTGAATCCGAATCAGCAAGTTATGAACGCAGCGGCAGCAAAAATCCTTGTGGAACAGGTTGACAGGCAGAGTTTGGAACAGCAGAAAGTGGTCGAGGTCTCGAACAATATTAACCAGCAGATAGACAACACTGCCGAAGATATCGGTCGTGTTCTCAGAGAGATGAAAATCCTGGCCATCAACGCCAACGTCGAAGCCGCTCGACTGGGAAACGAGGGTAAATCTTTTGCCATTGTTGCAGACCGAATGAGCGAGTTGACAATTGACGTTCAGAAAGCTATCAATAACATTACGATGGCATCGAGAAAAAACAAAGAATTCCTGCGTAATTACAAGTAAGGAACCATAAAGCGACAAGTCCTCCAGTCTTGGAGCTGGGCAACAAGACAATTTTGTTGACAATATGCTTGTGGTCGGCTTGTAATCTTTTGTCCTAAATCTAGCATAAGCAGTTGACAAAACTCTTTTTAAGCCTACAATCCCCTTGTGAAATTTAATGGTTTTTGCTCCTAAAAACGGGAGGATCGAAGCAATGCAGAAAACCGAAGGAACTATCAGGGTCAAGACCGGCCACGCCGAAATGTTAAAAGGCGGGGTCATTATGGACGTAACCAATGCCGAGCAGGCAAAAATAGCCGAAGACGCAGGTGCAGTGGCAGTTATGGCGCTGGAACGTGTCCCGGCCGATATCCGCGCTCAAGGCGGCGTAGCTCGTATGTCCGACCCGACCATTATTCAGGAAATAGTGGACACAGTAAGTATTCCCGTTATGGCCAAGTGCCGTATCGGACATTTCGTCGAAGCGCAGGTATTGCAGTCTTTGGGAGTCGATTTCATCGATGAATCCGAAGTTCTGACCCCCGCCGACGAAGCTTTTCATGTAAACAAATGGGACTTCAAGGTTCCTTTCGTATGCGGTTGTCGTGAATTGGGCGAAGCCCTGCGCCGCATCGGTGAAGGCGCTGCCATGGTCCGCACCAAGGGTGAAGCCGGAACCGGCAACGTGGTCGAGGCCGTGCGTCACGCTCGCGGTGTTTTGGGCGGTATCAAGCATATCGTCGCCACACCCGAGGAAGAGCTGATGGCTGCCGCCAAGAACCTCGGCGCTCCTTACGAACTGGTCAAGTGGGTACACGACAACGGTCGCCTGCCTGTCGTAAACTTTGCCGCCGGCGGTATCGCCACTCCGTCAGATGCAGCCTTGATGATGCAGTTGGGTGTTGACGGCGTATTCGTCGGCTCCGGCATCTTCAAATCGGGCAATCCGGCCGAGCGTGCCAATGCCATCGTACAGGCCACCACGCATTACAAAGACGCCTCCATCATCGCCAAAGTCTCCAAGGGACTGGGCGAGGCCATGGTCGGAATCGAGATCGACAAGATCCCCGAGAATGAGCGCCTGGATCGTCGCGGTTGGTAAGTCCGAGCCTGGTTACAAGACTGCTTCAAACAGATTGTCTTTCCATGAAGAAGTATTCCGAACTTACTATAGGCGTCCTGGCTTTACAGGGCGCCTTTCGTGAACATCGCCAGATGGTGGAATCTTTGGGGGCCGCTTGCATCGAAGTGCGCCTGCCACATCAACTTGAAGGTCTAGACGGCCTCATCATGCCGGGCGGCGAATCCACGGCCATCGGAAAGCTGATGGTCAAATGGGAATTGTTAGAACCGATTCGCAAGCTGGGCAGTGAAGGCTTTCCCATCTGGGGTACCTGCGCCGGGATGATTATGCTTTGCAAAAAAATTCTCGAACGCGGGAAAGTCATGGAGCAGACCAAGCTGGATCTGCTGGACGCCACCGTGGTTCGCAACGCTTTTGGCAGGCAGCGCGAGAGCTTCGAGGCCGAAATTGAAATAGAAGGTTTCGATGAACCTTACAATGGAGTTTTTATCCGCGCACCTTTTGTAGACGATTTCGGTCCCGATGTGGAAGTCCTCGCTTCCATCGCTGATAACCCCGTTTTCGTCCGACAGGGCAATCTTTTAGGAGCCAGTTTCCATCCCGAATTGACCGATGATACCCGCGTTCATTCGTTTTTTCTTGACATGCTGCTTCAAGAGCGCAACTAATCTATAAGCACAACAATAAAAAGACTTGGAGTTTAAATGAGTGACGACACTAATGATAATGCGTCGGTTAATGAAGAAACACGTAAACAACTGAACTGGGACGAGCTGGGACTTTCAGAAGCATCTCTGGCTTCTTTAAAGCGCATGGGTTTCGATAAGCCCACCGCCGTTCAACAGGAAACACTGATACCCGCGCAAAAAGGCCGCGACCTTATGGTGCAGGCCCAAACAGGCTCGGGTAAGACACTGGCTTTCGGCCTGCCGCTGATCGAGATGGTGGATCACAAAAAGGACGCCGTTCAGGCGCTTGTTTTGACGCCCACCCGTGAGTTGGCCTTGCAGGTCGCAACCGAGATCATCCGCATCGGCGATCTGGCCGAACGCGCCGTGGTGCCGGTATTCGGCGGTGCATCCATAAACGTACAGATCCGCAAGCTTCAAGCAGGCGGTAAAATAGTAGTCGGCACGCCCGGACGCATACTCGATCATATTTCGCGCGGGACGCTCAAGCTCAACAAAGCCGCCATCGTGGTTTTGGACGAAGTTGACGAAATGCTCGACCGAGGTTTCCTGCCGGACGTAAACGCCATTTTGGATCTGACGCCCAAGAAAAAACAGACCATGGTGTTTTCCGCCACCATCCCGGATGATATCCGCCGTATGGTGATGAAGCGCATGAACGAGCCCGAGAGCATTCAAATCGGCGAGTCGGGTTACTCTGTCAATCTGGACGTGCGTCATTCCTGCTACAAAGTTTCGCGTCTGCATAAATTTGTGACGCTGGTCAATATTCTGCAAAGCGTGCCGCGCACCAAGGTGCTGGTTTTCACCAACACCAAAAACGATTGCGAACGCGTGGCCGAGTACCTGCACGAAGAAGGGCTTTCGGTGGGATTCCTTGACGGCGATCTGTCGCAGTCCGTACGCCAGATTACCTTGCAGCTTTTCAAGGACGGTGCGCTGGATGTGATGGTCTGCACCGATGTGGCCGCACGCGGCATAGACATCTACGGCGTTTCGCATGTCGTCAACTACGATCTGCCCGAAAACAAAGAAATGTACCTGCATCGCACCGGACGCACCGGACGCGCCGGGCGTAAGGGCGAGGCTGTTTCTCTGGTGGCTCCCAACGAGCTGCTCTTGATCGGCGATATCGAAAAGCAACTGGGAATCAAAATCGAAGAGTTGCCCTCTCCGGATAAAGACAGCGTAGCCGCCAACTTCCGCAAGACTCTGACAGAGCGCTTGAAGGTCATGAACGAAGAAGGCTATGCCGATGACCTTTCGATTCTGGCCGACGAACTCTTAGACGAAGTCGAGCCTTATGCATTGACGGCGGGACTCTTGACCTTCCTGCGTCAGCGCGGTTTCAGTTTCTCAAGCGGCTATGACATCGACAATCCCGAACACAAAATCAGGCTGTTTGCCCGTGGAGCAATGCTTGGTAAGCAGGATCTGGCCGAGAAAACGCAGGCCAAGCGCGACAGGCGCATGGGACGCGATGAGACTAACCGCGAGCGCGGCGGCAGAAAACCTGAGAGACCGGCGAGACCAGCGAGACCTGAGAGACCGGTGAGGACCGAAAGACCGGCGAGACCCGAGAGAAGCGAAATAAAGCCCGTTCGCTCCGACAGCGAGTCCAAAGACGATAAAAAAAGTCCAGCGCGTCGCAAGCTTGCCAAGATGGAAAAGCCCGTCTGGTTGATGCTTGAGCGCGGCAAGGGCGAAGGCTTTGAGAATGCCGCCGAAGTCAAGGCTTTCATCTGCCAGAACTGCGGCGTCAAAAAGGGCTGGCTGGGCGATTGCAAATTGCAGGACGACAAGATCTTCCAGCAGTTGGACCAAAGCGTAGTCGAAAAAGTCACCTCCAGCTTGTCGGCCTTTAAAGACGAACGCAACATCGCCACCAAAGTAGTGGACAAACCCGAGTAGAATTTATTCGTAACAGAATCTCGAAGGCGGCTTGAAAAGGCCGCCTTTTTTTGTGTAAAAATTTCGTGTTGGTACCAAACGTAGGTCGGGCAAATTTCTTGCCCGACACTAATCAAGAATTGTCGGGGTAGGAATTACCCCGACCTACCCGGCTAATATGTTTTCAATTTTATCTTCTATTTTTTGTGTTAAATCCTGTTTTTCACTAAATACCAGTCTTGATATGTC
>CAYTHG010000328.1:0-4857 GCA_964437525.1 uncultured Myxococcales bacterium
TTGATCAACTTGTATTGAGCTTTCTTCAAAGAATAACACTCTATTATTAAACGAGGAGATTGCCTTTGCATGATCAGGAACTCCATAGCCAATCGTCATGAGTCTTTTTTGTTCAGCGTCTTTTTTTTTGTTTGCTTGCCAGAAAATATTATCAACCGGCTCTGGATAATTAGCGGACTGAAGGACGAGATTTTTTACAAAATTAGCGTTCTTTTCTGGATAGTTATTGGCGACGAGAGCACAGCTTCGGGCGACTTTAGGGGCGGCAAAGCTACTCCCCAAATCAAAAGCAAACAATTTATCCGGGAATTGGCTTGAAAGAATGGGGATCTTGCCACCGCTATTTACACGAACACGACCATGCTCTTGACTCAAAATAAGGTTACCGCCGTAGTCAACCAGTTCTGGTTTGACCATGCCATTGATACCTGGCCCAGTGCGGGTAAAAGGTGACGGCTGATGTTCTGCTGCAACTGAGGTAATAATTTCGCTTTGGGCTCCGAAAGACGAATTCGGTGCTATTCGAGGACTATTTGCGATGGAGCCAACAGTAAGGGCTAAGGCAGAGGTAGCTGGATTGATTAAATTAAAATCGGGTATTTCTTTATCAAACAGACACTCGGGGTAGTGATCCACTACACCAGCGATGTCGCCAAACCTCTCAACCGGGTCAATATTTCCAGATGAAACAACAAAGACCACATCATCATATTCACGCGCAATTTCATCAATGAGAGATGCTAGTGGAGGTTGCCTGAACTCTGATTTGTGCCACACCTCCAGCTTATTTCCCAATGAGATATTGACGACTCGAATCCTATTATCCTTGTTGCCAAGAAAGTGATCAATGGCATCCTGAAACTGGTGCTCCATCAACTTTTCAGGATCATATTCAGAGTAAACTCCACCACTGAAATCTTGAACCGCATACATTACTTTGGCTGAGAATATCCAGTTATGAGCATGAAACTGTTTCTTGTTAATGCATTGCTCAACATCACCATACAAGGCACACCCCGCTACTGCGGTCCCATGACCTGCCTTGTCAGCTATTTCTGTTTCAACAGACTGAAAATTGGCCTCATCACCCAATGCATTTTTAATCAATGGATGGCCTGAGACAACCCCTGAATCAATAATCAAAATACCGGTTGCAGATTCCGAAGGAGACAATATTTCCAAATCCTCAACGTCTTGATTGAAAATCTCGAAAGGATTGAAGGATGGTAATGGCGGCCTGCTAACACGCGCCACCTCTTTGAGTTCAACAAGCTGTTTGTATGCTGCAAAGTCTAATTTTACCCTTAGAAGAGCGAATGAATTTCTGATCAACTTATCCGTAACTCTAAGGTTTTCTATGGCACCCGGCAGGTTAGTAATAAACCCGTCCAGCTGGTCATCGGACATCCGCCATAGTTCCACATCAATGTAAGACTCTTCATCTTCTGGTAACGGAGCCTCAGAAATAGACGGAGCAATTTTCTTTTCGACAGGTATGTCTTCAATCTCGCTTATAGCATTGAAAAAATCATACTTTGTTGCGCCGTCTTGACCATCTTTCCCGTGGGACTCAAGTCTGGCATGAAACTCTGCCAACTGTTCGTCAGATGCGAAAATGACCCAATAACCTTTTTTGTCCTCTGCGACAGACAACACGTCCAACCCCATTTTGAGCAGTTCTTTCTCAAACGTGGCAGTATCGACCTTGTCATTAACATTGATCTCAAAAATGAGGTGTGGATCAAGTAGTCCCTTATACTGTTCTTTTAATTTGGAAAAATTATGTGATATTGCCTGAGCTTTTCTAATTTGAGTTTGTGAATAGTCTCTTTTGGATCGGCCTTCTGGCAGTGTATATCCGCCACCGCCACCGCTCTTTTTACGTTCAAGGTCAGCTTTAAATTCGGGCAATGGAAGGTGTTCAAGCTTGTCCATTTATTAACCCTCCGTGCTGTTTTTAATTGATTTCCGGTCGAGAAAACGTTTTGTGGCGAATTCAACATCAGCCTTTGATAGCTTGGATCTTCCCTCTAGAATCGATTTTTTCATTGCCTCATGAGCAACCATCTTAATCTCAGAAGGTGCTAACTCCTTCATCTTTGAGGCAATCGATTCCAGCTTGAAATCTTTTTTGGGGATTGGTTTCAAAAACAGGTCGAGTAGCTTTAGACAGTCTTCTGAAGTAGGGTTCTTATATAGAACCACTTCATCGAACCTTCTCCATATAGCAGGGTCAAGAATGTGATGATGGTTAGTTGCTGCAAAAATAAGGCTATCACCTTCAAAAGAGTCTATCATCTGCAGGAAGTTGTTTACGACACGCTTAATTTCTCCATGTTCATAATGGTCATCTCTGTTTTTGCCGATAATATCGACCTCATCAAACAGAACGACCCATGTCCCACTTTTTATAAAATCAAAAACTCTTCGGAGGTTTGTGGCTGTCTCTCCAAGATAGGAAGATATAATTGCATCAAATTGAATTTGAACAAGAGGGAGGCCAAGTACTGAACTAATGACTTGCGCAGTAAATGTTTTGCCGGTTCCTGGAACACCACACAACAGTATCTTCGATTTAGGCAAAAGATTGTAGCCTTTAAGTATGTCTGCTTCTTTAAACTCCTGAATAATCTGTTTGAGTATAGAATCAGTTTCAGAAGGCAGAATCAGCTCTTCCCATAAATGGTCGTACGATTTTATTGATAAAAGCGGAAACCCACTTTCGTTATCGCGTGGAATCGGTATGTCTGTTTTAAATCGGGTACATCCATTCCGATGCGAAGCCGGTTGACTCTCGAAATTCAAAGCATCTTCAAGCTGCTTTGCCAGTACATGGTGGTTTTTACGTTTCTCACGTTCGATATATTCTTGTGCTACCTGAATAAACTCATTGCGCTCGCCATTGTTAAAGGTGAGGAAAAGTTTTTTTAGTATTTCTCCTGATGAGTTCATGATCATATCCTCGCTTATTTATCAGGTTCCGAAAACATTGTTTACAATGCAACAATTCTTGCTTTTCGGCTCTTTAATAATGTTCCCGTATATACCCATATGCTTTCTCGAAAAGTTCCTGCTCTTTATGAAGTTTGTATTTAAAGAGTGTTTGCCGAAGCACTTTCTGAATTTCCTTTGGTCCAGCATGTGTGCCTTGCCAGCCATCGAACCGGGTGGCCCGAACTATCTTGTCTATGTCCTCAACCACATTGGCAATAATCTGTGGGGTGGTCCCACTTTTTAGCTCAAGGAATATTTCAGTCAGAGCCTGCTTATCATCCGGAATAACTTCTTCATGAGTGTCGTTTTCTAGGCGGACCATATCTCTTGCCGCATCAAGGAGTTCCTTCAACCAATCGAGACTGCTCAAGACACCGGCTTCATATTTATCTTTGAGACGTTCCAGGCGCTGTCCCAGCTCTTCAAAACGAGGGTCATTCTTAGAGCGGACTTTTGCCATAAGTGAAATGTTCAGCTTCTTTGCCTTTTTCTTCCGCTCTTCCTCGGTTAGTTCAAAAACAGATTCAGCATCCATGACAAGCTCGTCGATATCATCTCTGATTCGATCGATTTCGGTATTTTCATGGATCAGTTTAATCGTCTCCGGTCCGAGCGATTCCCAGAGCAGTGAGCCTAATCCACCCACTGGTTTAATGGATTCATAGACCTGTGCCAGCCACCGGTAATCTTTACGGAAGGAATTCAGATAAGGATCTGGTGTAATGGCCTCCCAAAATCGTTTCAACACATTAAACTGCGCTGCATAGGCATCTTTCTTTTCATTGCCGATCAGACAATCTTGTGCGGCAATCAAGCCTTCATATCCTTCAATGGTTCGATCCACTCCGGGGAAATACTCAAGACACTTTCCAATGGCTTCGGGGAAGAGCTTTTTGAATGCCTCAATGCTTTCCACAACGCCTTCAATTTCTTTGGGATCATAATCCAGAGCCTTAGCGATGTTTTCAAATACTCCCAAGTAATCAATGATCAATCCGTGCTTTTTGGTTTCACCGTAGAGACGGTTGGTTCGGCACATGGCCTGAAGCAGAGTATGGTCCCGAAGCGGTTTGTCCAAATACATGCAATAGCAGATCTGTGCATCAAACCCGGTAAGCAGCTTGGCTGTTACAATAATCACCTTCAGAGGGTCGGAAGCATCACGATAACGATCAAGGAGTGCCTCTTGAACTTCAGGGCTGGCATCAATTCCCTGCCAGCGTTTGAAATCTTCTTTTTCAACTGGGAGTTCGAGTTTCTGCCACTTGAGCCAGTCGGGTGCTATTTTTTTGGGTTTCCCGTTTTCATCGGTTTCTTTTTCGATGGTGCCCTGCGATATGTTCATTACCACTTCAACAGCATCTTTTCCTAGTTGCTCGCAAAGGAGGTAATACATGCGAACCACAGCCTCGCGGTCATAAACAACAACCATGCCTTTGAACTTCTTTGGTTCTACATGGTTTTTGAAGTGATCTGAGATATCATCAGCTATGGCGGTAATACGTTTGGGAGCCTTCAAAAGATGAGCAAGCTTTCCGGCTTTCTGAGAGATGAAGGCTTTTTCCTCTTCGCTCAGATTGTTTTGTTTAGCCAGTTCCTCAAATTCCTTGTCAATCGTTTCACGGTCTATGCGTAATTCAACCAGTCTAGGTTCGAACTTGACAGGCAGTGTCGCTTCATCACGGATAGATTGTTTATAGGAGTAGCGATTCAGATATCTACCTGGATCATTGGGAGCACCGAAAAGCTTAAAGGTATTTCGTGCAACCCCTGAAATCGGTGTACCTGTCAGCCCAAAGAAAAAAGCATTTGGCAAAGCCCAGCGCATTTTATCACCGAGATTGCCTTCCTGTGTACGGTGAG
>CAYTHG010000329.1:0-4855 GCA_964437525.1 uncultured Myxococcales bacterium
ATTATTTCTGGCATCACAATAAATTGTATCGTCAATAAAGAAAACGTATTTTTGTTTAATCTCTTTAAGTTCCTGAATTACATTATCAATTTCCCTTTGGCGGTAGGTGTGGTTATACAAAACAGGTACGCCACAGAAAGAGCAGTTGTTAACGCAGCCTCTTGAGAACTGAACAGTAGCAATTTCGTAATTATATTTATCGAAAATATCTCTTCGTGGTTTAGTGTAATTTGCTAGATTAATAAACTTGCCATCATACAGTTTATTAAGAGAGTTATTTTCAAAATCTTTTATAATATCCGGCCACACAGATTCTGCTTCACCTTTAACCACTGAATCAAAATAATTATTATTTTCTAATGGATAAAGACAAGCGTGTTTTCCTCCCAAAACAGTTTTTATTCCTTTCGCACGTAGCTGTTTGGAAATATCTATGGCTCTGTTTATGCTGGTTGTATATGCAGAAATACCAACAAAATTCGCATCAGTATCTTTAAAATTTTCAAAATTTTCATCTATTATTTCTACTGTCCAATCTTTGGGAGTGAATGGTCAGCAGAAAGCAGCTAAGGAGCCACCTCTCGACGGGTTAGGTCTGAATTTGCGGCCGGATGGATGGTGGATTGAGAGGTATTCTCACATGTTGAGGAAACACGCAGCCGAAGGTGCGACGTATCTGAATTCGCCAGACGAGGATTATCTTAGAATGGATTGGGTCACGAGAATCGTAGGAGAGATCTCGCGCCCCGTGGAGTTTCTAGCTTTGCCCTTGCGGAAGATTCAACAAATAGCGCCAGGCGGAAAGCACCTCGATCTGACCGGATTCGACCTCGATGCGCTCTTCTTCGCTGCGTGTCACAATCACGCCTGAGTCCAGTTTCAACTCGCTCATGGCTTCTTCAAGCGCCGCGAGTTCCCGCTTGCGGGTTTTAGGGGCCGCCAGGGACTCGCAGACCTGCACCAACATCCGGGAGCGATCCGACCCGACCGCAATAAAGTCAACTTCGCGACCGGTTTTCGTCTTGTAGTAGAAAATCTCCGATGTGATCCGGCGTAGCGCCGTAAACACCAGGTTCTCCAACAGATGGCCGTTGTTGATCAGGATGCCCGAGGCCACCGAGGTTACCATGGCGTGATCGATGCAGTATATTTTCTTGGGATTGGCGTTGGCTCGGGCGAGTGAGGCGTCGAAGACCCTTACGGTGAAAAGAAAATAAGCATCCTCGAACCACGCCACATAATCCGACACCGCTGTCTTGGGAGCCTTGTGATGCAGCGATTGAAGATAACCGGTCAGCGCGTTGATCGAATATAAGGAGGCCGTATTATCCACTAGGCGGTGAGCCAGATCCGACACCGCGCGGGGATGCGATACATCGTGGCGCTCAACAAGATCCCGAAACAACACGGCGTTGAAGTACTCCTGATGTGTCTTGATCCGCAGGTGACGCTCCAACCCTGCGACCTCGGGAAATCCGCCCGTCTCCCAATACTCCTCAAAGGCCTTCTGGATCAGTAGGCGTTTCTTGCTGGACAGGGCCCCCTTGCTTTCTATGCCTTTGTAGTCCAGAAATTCACGGAACGAGAAGGGAAACAGTTCCCAGGAGAGTGCTCGCCCGCGCATCTGGGTGGCTATTTCCCTGGAGAGCATACGCGCCGAGGAGCCGGTGATGTACACCTCGCATTTTTCCAGGCGCATCAGCCGGTCCACAAACGGCTCCCAGCCGAGGACGGCCTGAATTTCGTCGAAGAAACAATAGACTGTTTCCACCTGTTTCTTTTCCGGATACAAAGAAAAATAGGCCTCTGCGATAATCCCCAGGTCTTCATGGCGGAGTTTTCGCAGGCGGTCGTCGAAGAAATTGAGGTACAGGATATTTTCTCGTGGGACACCTTTATCCAACAGTTTCTGCATGATCTGGGACAGATAGGTCGATTTGCCGCAGCGGCGCACGCCGATACAGATGGTCGCCTTGCCTTTGACGGGAGTGATCTCGAGGCGTCGCGGCACGCCGGTTTCAAGGGCGAGCCCTTGATAATCCAGAATGATTTCCTTCAATATGTCGAGCATCGGGGTCCTCTCCGGTTATGGGTTCTTCCGAACCAAGTCTGAACTGGCAATAAATATTACCGCTTGACGGCGCAAGTGGCAAGATATTTGTCCACTATTCGTGATGTGCGGACGATATTTGCGATATCGTAGACACAACGCCGCTAAAGATGTGCAACATGTTGGAACTATTACAGAAACCTACCAGTTAACCGAGAAACAACTGGACTTTCAGGGCCGCCGAAGCCCCAATGCTCAAACGGGTTAACACTAATCCGATCAGAGCGATAGGAGGTTTTGGATGGTGTTCAACATCAAAAAGGAATTGAAAATCCTACGGCACATGACGACGAAGCAACTTCGGGAGAAATATCTGGAGGTGTTCTCAGAACAGACGCGCAGTGGAAATAAGGATTTTCTGATCAAGCGCATTGCCTGGCGTTTACAGGCCAATCATGAAGGTGGACTTTCCGAACGAGTTTTACACCGTGCTGCGGAGATGGCCAATGATTCTGATTTGCGTATCCGGATGCCGAAAATGTTTGACACGAACGCGATATCGTCCACGAATAGAACGACCACTAAAGATTTTCCAATCGAGCGCGATCCACGTCTGCCGTGCCCCAACACCGTGCTGACCCGCAAATACAAAGGTCAGGATATCGAAGTGACGGTACTGGAGAACGGCTTCGATTATCAGGGCGCGACCTTCCGCTCACTCTCGGCGGTGGCGAAAGAAGTGACGGGATCACACTGGAACGGATTTGCGTTTTTCCAGATTTGAAAACAGCGATAAATAAGTGAGAAATAATGTGAGACAACATACACAGACAAGCTACCAGGCATCAGCCGCGCCAGAGAAGATTCGATGCGCCATTTACACCCGGAAATCCACTTCGGAAGGTCTTGATATGGATTTTAACACGCTGGACGCCCAGCGTGAATCCGGCGAGGCCTACGTCGCCAGCATGAAGCATGAGGGTTGGCTCTGTTTGCCTGACTTCTATGATGATGGCGGCTTCTCTGGCGGTAACATGGAGCGGCCAGGATTCCGACAACTCATGAGTGATGTCGAAAATGGAAAGATCGACTGTCTAGTCGTGTACAAGGTGGACCGGCTTTCCAGATCATTGCTGGATTTCACGCGCATCATGGAGACACTGGAAAAGCACAAGGTTTCCTTCGTATCGGTTACTCAACAGTTTAATACGACGCATTCAATGGGCAGGTTGACACTTAATATTTTGCTTTCCTTCGCCCAGTTTGAACGGGAAATCATCGCCGAGCGCACCCGTGACAAAATGGCCGCCGCCAGAAAAAAAGGCAAATGGACGGGCGGTATGCCGGTTCTCGGCTACGATCTGGATCCTCGTGGCGGAAAGCTGATCGTCAACGCTTTTGAGGCGGCACGTATTCGAGATATTTTTGATCTGTATCTTGAACAACAATCATTGCTGGCCACCGCCAAAGAACTGAACCGACGCGACTGGGCGACCAAGAAATGGATTACGAGGAAGGGGCGCGAGCGCGGAGGCAAGCCATTCAATAAGAACAATCTCTCCAACCTGCTCGGAAACGTGCTGTATAGGGGAAAGATTACCTACAAAGATGAAGAATACGAAGGCGAGCATGAGGCGATTGTGGACGAGAAGGTCTGGCACAAGGTACGAAAACTCCTGCTACGCAACGGTAGAAATGGCGAACCCGGAACCCGGTCCGGCAATCTCCGCAACAAACACGGCGCGTTGCTGAAAGGGCTGCTGCACTGTGCTCCTTGTAATTGCGCCATGACGCATTCCATTACAACCAGAGGTCAGAAACGATATCGATATTACGTCTGCACACAGGCACAGAAAAACGGTTGGGACACTTGCCCGACCAAGTCGCTTCCGGCTGCGGAAATTGAAGCTTTTGTCATCGACCGCATTCGCTGCATAGGCGGGGATAGCACACTGGCGGCAAAAACGCTGGAGCAGGCACAAAAGCAATTATCTGAAAAGATCGACAAATTGAACAACGAGCGTCGCGCCATTGAACAGGATATGCGGCGGCTCTACGGTGAACAGCGGACTTTGTTGAAAGAAGCGGCCTTCGAGGGGGAAGGAGAATCGTTCGCCACGGCGAAACTGGTGGATGTACAGGATAAAATAGAAGCTTCAGAAAAACGCATCATTGAAATCAGAGAAGAGTCGGTCAGCCTTGAAAGCGAATCAGTGAGCGGTCCTGAACTATCAGCGGCGGTCGCCAGCTTCGATCCGGCCTGGGAGTCGCTGTCAGGTCGTGAGAAATCCAGATTACTTCATCTACTGATCGAGCGGATCGGCTATGACGGCGAGCAAGAAAGTGTGTCGCTAACCTTCCGCCCGAGCGGCATCAAGGTGTTGGCGAATGAAAATGAGAGGCAAGCATAAACATGGAAAATGTAGCGAGAAATAGGACCAACATCGAAACCAGCATAACCGTAGAATGCAAGCTTCATTTCAAGGATGGTCGGCGTGGAAAGAAAAAGATAAAAGCTGGAGCAGCTCCTTTGCCGAAGCCCGTCACGCCTGGCAGAATTCCACGCATCTCCAGACTCATGGCACTGGCCATTCACTTTGACGGTTTGATCCGAGATGGCCATGTTGCCGATTACGCTGACTTGGCAAGGTTGGGACATGTAACAAGAGCCCGGATTACCCAGATTATGAATTTGTTGAATCTCGCCCCAGATATTCAGCAGGGGATACTGTTTCTGCCGCGAGTCTTTCAAGGCAAAGACCCGATTACCGAGCATCAAGTGCGGGGAATCACCCGGGAGATCAA
>CAYTHG010000330.1:0-4835 GCA_964437525.1 uncultured Myxococcales bacterium
AATAACACACCAACACCACAACAAACCTTAATACATATTTTTTTTCCTTCTCCCCCCCCCCTGGGGGGGGGGGGGGGGGGGCCCCCCCCCCACACCGGCGCTGGATTTGCCCGCAGGTGCAAATGCCGTGTCGATTGGGAACCCGCGACTTTTGAAAGTCTGCAACAAACTTTTCAGGAGAAACAGGCACTGACAAGAAACGTGTAAATGAATACATACCATTGACAAACCTCTAATTTCAAAGCTATTAACAAACAGCACCCGTCATTCCCGCGAAGGCGGGAATCCATCAAGTAAATCAAGCGTCTGGACACCCGCCTGCGCGGGCGTGACATGGTTTTCTCCGCTGTTTTCTGTTAGAGATCTACTTTAGTAAACAAATGAATTCCCGCACGGTTTGTCGGATAAATACCTCATCCTGCGATTCATTCACTGCTCCGTCTGGAACGGCGCAACCCGATGAAAGTAAAGAACCCCATGTGGCTGAGGAAAACCACCAGACCGTAATGCAGCAGGTTTTCTTTGGGGTTGCCGGCAGTCACAAAAAACACTCCGGTAAAGACCAGAACGATTACGGCACAGACGACCATGAGCGCCCTTCCCCAGCTTTTCCTGTTCACTTCCGCCACTCCCCCGGCCATACCTGCCAGACCATAGGCGCAAGCAAACATCCAAAAAAACGCAGCGCCCGAAAAAAACGCAGCTCGATCTTCGCCCAGTATCAAACCCAGTTGACAGAGCGAAACGACGCCAACTGCAGCTCCGACTACAATCCAGGCCCAAGCCATATATTCGATTCTTATCATTTGTATCCCTGCAATATTGACTGCTGACATCAGCTACGCGTCGAGCATATCAATAAAAGGGGTGCGCGGCTAAAAGCCGCGCACCCCTTTTTGACTTAATTCAGACTGTCGCTTTATTCTTCCATGCTTTCCAAAAGCACACTGGCGATATCGACAACCTTCATTTCTTCATCCAGGTTCAACATCTTGACTGAATCGTCAAGCATCTGATGACAATACGGACAACCGATCACGATCTTGTCGGCGCTCTTGTCCTTGGCCTGCTGGACTCTCAGGTTATTGATACGTTCATCGGATTTGATGTCCATCCAGAAGTGACCGCCGCCACCGCCGCAGCATAAGCTCTTGGCGTGGTTGCTTTCCATCTCGGCCAAATCCAGACCCGGTATGGAGGCGATAACCTGACGCGGTTCTTCGTAGATACCCTGATAGCGTCCCAGATAGCAGGGATCGTGGAAGACGACCTTGCCCTTGAGGCTCTTGGAGGGCTTGATTTTACCTTCTTTGATTAGCATATTGAGATACTGGCTGTGATGCACGACGTTGTAGTTGCCGCCAAACTGCGGGTACTCGTGCGCTAATGCGTTGAAGCAATGCGGGCATGAGACCAGCAGGGTTTTGAACTTACGCGAGTTCAAAGATTCGACCTCGGTTTTGACCGTCATCTGGAAGGTGTATTCCTGCCCCATGACACGGGCCGGATCGCCACAGCAGACTTCTTCGTCGCCCAGCACACCGAAATCTACGCCGCATTTTTCAAGGAGCTTGCAAAGATCCATGGCGATTTTCTGCTTGGTCGGATCGTATGTGGTCAGACAACCGATCCAGTACAGCACGTCCACTTCTTCACCCGGACCGACGACTTTAACGCCCAACTGTTTGATAAAGTCGGAGCGATCGTCGGGATTGCCGAAGGGATTGCCCAGGCTCTCCATTTGCTTAAGGGAACGCGCGGCCTCAGGATTGACGCGACCTTCCATGATTACATCGTTCTGGCGCAAGGCCATAATGGTATCAACATGATCAATCATGGCCGGACAGACTTCGACGCAGGCCATACAGGTACGACAGTTCTGGATGAACTCCTCATCAAAGACGGTATCGACTATAGGGCTGGGTTCCGGCGCTGCATCGGCACCGACACCCTTGACGGCTTTCATCTTGAGATCGTCGGATTCAACCAGTTCCTTGAGTTTTTTAATCAAAAGGCGCGGATTGAGGTTGGTCCCTGCCATAACCGCCGGGCAGTTCTGTTCGCAACGTCCACACTCTATACATGCATCGAAGCTCAGACGATCTTTCCAGGTCAAGCTGGAAGTGGTAGCCAGACCGACGCCGAAGTTATCTTCGTCGAAATCGGGGTCTTCCATCATGGCTTCAAGGTCGTCGCGTTTGAGATGGCCACGCGGCTCAAGCTTGGAGAAAAACACATTGGTCGGCAGCGCCAGAAGATGGAAGAACTTGGTGTAAGGGAGCGTCGCCATCCAGATGAAAGCAAAAACGGTATGCGTCCACCACAACACGCGGTGGGCTATCATGCCGCCGTCTTTGCTCATTCCTGTGAAAATACCGCTGAACAACCACCCGACCGGGCTGACCCATACCCAGGGATCACCTGCCGGATGAAATGCAATGCGCAAACCTTCGGTCAAAAAACCCGTCACGGCAAGGATGAGTATCAGCGTCAAGGCCCATGTATCGCCTAAAACACTAGGAAGGTATGTGGGCTTGCTTACGAATCTGCGCCAGAAAGCCATCAGTATACCTATAATGACAAAAGCTCCGGCTAAATCGGCGGCCAGCGACAGGAACAAGTAGACCCAACCCCTGAAGAACGTCGTTCCCAGATCGTAGTCAAGTGCCACGATCCCTGTGGTAACAGCCAGAATAATGAAAGAATAGAAAATGAAGCTGTGGAAGAAGCCGGGGAAAGGCTCTTTGATGACACGACGCTGAAGGATAATTTCTTTTAGAAGGAGCGTAAAGCGTTTGCCCCAGTCACCCAACCGCTCCCCCTCGGGTTTACCTTTACGCCAGGCCTGCACTCTCTTCCAGAGTCCGTAGCCAAAAACAATAAACATCGCCAACGCCATCAAATACATAATGATAGGCTGAATACCTCCGCCCAAACGCCCGTCTGCGTTTTCGGCGATGTTCCACATTATCTCGCGGTGTGGCTCGGAAATCGGCATCTTCTAGCTCCTTTAAATTCTTAAAGCACCGGGCAGCCATGCCCGGCTGGATACGGATACTGTATATACTTCGACCTTCCAGAAAAAGACTAAGTCTTTTATATTTTTTGAGAATGACCCCACCTGGCATACTGCCCAAGGATTGCGATTACCTCTAACGAATGAACACTCATTCATTACTGTATTCGCAACAAGCCTCCCCCGCTAGAAAATTCCGCTATTTTTTTCACAAATTCATTTATGAGTATATCTGGACGATTTTTCACGGCCCAAACCGGATTATTCACCGGGGCTGAAGCTCATTTTGACGCAGACACTTTCTTATGCATAATGGTGTTGAATCAGGCAGTTAAGCTCAGTTGTTATTCGGTGTTCAAAAGGACTTGGAACAAGCCCCATTCAATAAGATTTACCCAATGGTCAATACAAATAATTCAGTTATCGATAAATACAAAAAAGGTTTGCTGATTATACAGGTGTTGATTTCCACTCTGGTATCGGCTGCATCGTTCGAATTCTGGTGGATCAGAGACGACTACGCTCATTTGGCCAGGGTGCTTTCCCCTGTTTTCATACCGGGAGCAGACTTTCAGTTTTTCAGACCGGTATTCGATATGATTTTCTGGCTGGGCGCTGAATCGCCAGAAGGTCTGCCGCTTGGTGCGCGCTTGATCTCTGCCTGTATCTATCTGGCCTTGACATTGTCCGTCTCTCATTTCGCCATCAGTATCGGCATGTCAAGATTCGCAGCCTTAATTGCATCTCTTTTAGTTGCAAGCCACCCTCTTACATATGAAACGACGGTCTGGATCTGCGCCATGAGCGGGCCACTGACCGAAGCCCTGGGACTTGTGGCCTTGGGACTGGTATGCAGCAGCAAGCATGAAAAAAACAACGCGCTCAGGTGGGGCATGGCATGTGTATTGCTTTTTGTCGGGCTGATGACAAAAGAATCCATGCTGTCCTACATTCTGCTGGTATCCATCGTCATGATCGCGAAACTGGTCAGAAAACAAGCTCCCCCTAAAGCCTTGATATTCTTAACTGCGGTAATTTTTCCCGCCGCAATCTACACCTCGTTTGGATTTACAAAAGCGCTCGAATCGAGTTTATATAAAATCGGAGAAATCAAATTCTCCCTTATCGACAGCTTGAGCCTATGGGGATCATATCTGGCGGCTGTAGTTTTCCCCATAACCGAAAAAGGCATGGTTCCAAACCTTGTGGACTGGCACCTGCCCATGAGCGTGGGGCTTGCACTCGGCGCAGGATTGATTGCAGCCACCCTGTATTTCAAACCGAAAAACTGGAAACTGCTTCTTTTGTGGCTGGCAATAGCACCGCTTCCATATCTTTTTTTCCATTGGGGAGTCATTTCCCGCTACAGCATTACCATGGTAATTCCAATATCTCTTCTGCTGGCCACACCATTGTCGAAGGTAAAACGAAATTCAAAACTGATCCCTGTCATATACGGTATCTTTATGATAGCTCTGATTTCTTTCGGGCTCTACAGCCGCTGGGAATCACCGGCGGTCAAAGGCTGGAGACTGGAGGGAGAGGTCAGTCGATACATACAGCAAAGCATTTTACAGGAAAAAGAAGACAGCATTAAAACTATCGGCTACTACGGATTCCCCTTCCACATGGGCTGGGGCGATACTTCAGAGCAGATACGGGACATCGCAGCTTACACCCATCCCAGACATTCCTATCAAATTCAACAATTCTCGGAATTTCCCGGCTGCCCGGCTCCCAGCGGCACACTGCTGTTTTTCTATCGTGACGGTCACTTCCAGAAGTGCACACCGGACAAGCAGAATAAATAAGCCTGTCG
>CAYTHG010000331.1:0-4809 GCA_964437525.1 uncultured Myxococcales bacterium
CGACAGCGTTATCGTGCGCTTCAGGATAGACGGGGTTTTATACCCCGTGGTGGAAATCTCCCCTAAGATCTACAAGCCCCTGGTTTCGCGCATCAAGGTTCTGGCGAATATGGACATCTCCGAGCATCGCCAGCCGCAGGAGGGACGAATAGAGCTGGATCATCCCAAGATCAAGCGCTCCGTGCATTTGCGTGTG
Organism: uncultured Myxococcales bacterium; assembly: GCA_964437525.1. Taxonomy (GTDB): domain Bacteria; phylum Myxococcota_A; class SURF-8; order SURF-8; family SURF-8; genus JAKQSH01. The sequence continues at coordinate 197 of CAYTHG010000331.1, forward strand.
GCCTGTATTCCCACCCACTTCGGGGAGCGTGTGGCTGTTAGAATTCTTGACTCCGGTGGCGTCAAACATGACCTGGAAGCGCTGGGAATGGGCGAGCAGGATATAGAATCTTTCAAAAAAGTGTTGAACTCCCCGCGTGGTGTCATTCTTATTACCGGACCGACCGGCAGCGGCAAGACGACTACACTCTATTCCATGCTGAACGATATCAACGATCTGACACGCAACATCATGACCATCGAAGATCCAGTCGAATACCTGACTCATGGCATAGGGCAGATTCAGATTCACGAGAAAGCCGGAATAAGCTACGCCAGCGTCTTGCGGCATCTCTTGCGACAGAATCCCGATGTCGTGCTGGTCGGAGAGATACGCGACCCGGAGACTGCCGAGATCGTGGTTCGCGCTTCATTGACGGGTCATTTGATTATCTCGACCGTGCATACAGACGACACCGCCTCTGCGGTTTCCCGTATGCTGGATCTTGGAGTAGAGCCATACCTGCTTGCTCCCGCCATGTCGCTTGTGGTTTCGCAGAGACTTGTCAGGAGGATTTGCCCAGGTTGTCGCAAGGAAGTTTATCCCAGCGTTAGAGACCAGCTGCGGGCCGGTCTGCGTCCCATGGACGTGGATAAGATACGCTTTTATGAGGGTGAGGGTTGCAAGAGCTGTGCTTTCACCGGCTATAAAGGTGTGACGGGAGTTTATGAAGTCATGCTGATGAACAAAGCCATCCGCGACAGAATCATGCAGCGTGCTCCGGCGGTTGCGATTCGCTCGCTGGCATTGAGACACGGCATGGTGACTCTACGCGATCATGCGCTCGATAAAGCCAAGAAGGGCGAAATCTCTCTGGTCGAATGCCTGCGCGTCGGTATGAACGTCTAAAGCCTGAAAATCATTTGGGTTCGCCCGTGAAATAATTCTGCTTGGCAGCCATGAACTACCCGATTATTAAGATTGTCGTAAATGGGTGGCATGGGCTAAGTGAAGCCCGCCCGCTTATACTGCGCCGACAAAGGCCGCCCGGCGGCTTGAGCCTATTGACAAAAGCATAGTTCTCATCATCCGAGGAAAAACACACCAACTGTCATTCCCGCGAAGTCGGGAATCAATTAAGTAAATCAAGAACTTGCTTCCCCGCCTGCGCGGAGATGACGGAAGTTTATCCTTCGCCTTTTTGAAAGAGTTGACTTTGTCAGCAGTCTGAAAAGGCCGGGCGCGAAAGCGCCCGGCCTTTTAATCTTTACATCAGACAATTACCAGTTCACATCCGCCAGCACACCATCGGCTCCGTCACCACCGGTATTGCTGCTGCCACCGGCATTGCCACCTGCACCGCCTGTCCCTGCTTTGGATGAATCCGGATCGAAAGTGAAAGTGTTGGAAGTATCATATGTAAGGCCCATTGCTGCGTAGTTATGAACGTAGATGCCATATGAGTTACCACCGCAACCCGCGCCACCGCCGCCGCCGCCGCCGCCGTCGCCGCCCTTGCCTCCGTTACCACCCGGCCTGCCGCACCAGTCGGTCTCGCCCTGAATACCGCCAGCACCCGGGTCTCCACCGTCGCCACCAGCACCACCGGCACCACCAGCACCACCGGCAGTACCGAAGCCACCCTCTCCGGGAATGATTTCATTATCGTTTACCTGTGGCAAATCGGAAGCCACAGACGGTTCATTGCCAGGCGAGAAGACAAGTATAACTCCAAAGCTGCTGCCCCCGGAGCCACCGGCAACACCGGCTTCGCCACGACAACCGGCAGCGCCGCCACCGCCGCCCGTGCCACCGAAGATATCGGGTGAGATAGAGCAACTACTCCTGATATCCACACCGCCGCCACAACCGCCACCACCGCCACCGGACCCGGCACTTCCGGAAGAACCAGTGGTCGGCTGGGGAACGGACCACAAACCAGTACCATTATCGACGAAACCACTGCCCGTACAGCCAGTACCTCCAGTGCCGTCGCTGCCGCCTCCTCCCTGCGCACCCGGATATCCTTCGATATGACCAGCACCGGCAATATTGCAAGTACCGCAATTCCAAATGCTTATTTCACCCGAAGAACCGCCATCTCCTCCCGATCCACCAGTCGCACCGGAACCGCTTTCTCCATCTTCGGTGGGAAGATCAAGGCTCACAGGACACCCGGCCGAACCACCATCGCCGCCGCCCGTACCACTGGAGCAACTCGAGTTGCTACCTCCGCCTCCGCCGCCACTGGAACCGGAACATGACTGAGTTCCTCCATCAGATTCCTCGGCGTCATTTCCGTTTTCTCCTCCCTGACCCGCAGCACCGTTTGTACCTGGATCGCCCGGGTCTCCTCCGTCTCCGGCAGGAGCGCCTTCGATGAAGTTGTATTGAAGGACAAGATGGTTGTCGCAATCCTTTACATACACGACGTAAGCACTGCCTGAAACCGCAGAATTACGCTTGCCCTGAATCTCGAAGCCTGAGAACTCCGTATCGACGGTATTGATCTGCACGGCGTTTACCGCCCCGATCTCTCCACTTTCAGGAGTTTGCCCGACAAGCAGAGTTTTGTTGTCGTCAACATCACGACTATTGAAATTAGAGCCGTAACCTCCGAAAATGTTGATGCCGTCAATCAGCGTGACATTCTCACGGTAAGTGGAATCCGAGGCGACAAACACGTGATCTTTGCCATCGGAAACAGCTACTTCCAAACCGCGTTCGATACTTGCCACAGGGAAGCCATAGCTTCCGTCATCGCTGTCGCTGCCGCTTCCGGAAACATAAACCGCTTCGTCCAGTATGCCATCGACACCATCACAGTTTTGGTCGATACCGTCACCCGAAGGGTCGTTTGCTCCGACATACTGACATTCGCAGCCATCGGAAAGGTTGCCGTTATAATCCACCCAGCCCGAGGCGCACTCATAGCCGCAGGAGTATGGGTTGACAGGGTCGCCGGTATCGATACAAATCCCGACGGTATTGGTTCCCGGACCTACCGACTGACAGACCGAACACGAAATGCCGCAACACGAGTCGTCATTGTTAGCCAGGCAACACGTAGAGGAGTTTCCGGCAGTACACTCGCTCAAGCCTGAGTTTACACGATAATAGGGATCGCATTCCCAGTCACACTCGTCGTTGATGCAAAGCGGTGCGCCGTTATCGGGCGTTACGCAATCTGTGCAATCATCACCGCAATGATCGGGATCGGCATCGCCGTAGCATGTGTCGCCACCCGGTTGACATAAATGATTGCCTGAATTGCATTCGTATTCGCATGAATCGTTGACACAAGCTGCATACCCGCTGCCACCGGGATCGGAACAAGGCTGACAGGTGGGACCGCAGAAATCGGGATCGTCGTCGTCCTTGCAGGCAAAGGCATTGACACCTACGACACATAGATGATCTCCACTGTAACAGCCCTTGCCACAACTGCCGTTACTGCATGTGGCATAGCCCTGATCCGGCACATAACAGCTTTCACAGGCCACACCGCAATGTTCGGCATCATCATCGGGATAACAGGTGTCGTCACACTGATGATAGTTCGCGGGACATTCCTGCTCGCATTGCCCGTTAGAACAAACTGCACTACCGCCTATGGGGACGACACACTCCGTGCAACTGGCACCGCAATGGGCGGCATCGTCATCGGGATAGCAGGTGTCAGCACACTGATGGTAATTGGCAGGACATTGCTCCAAGCATTCACCGTTGGAACAAACCGCACTGCCTCCTATGGGAGGCACACACTGGGTGCAACTGTCACCGCAATGCGCGGCATCGTCATCGGGATAGCAGGTATTGTTACACTGGTGATAACCAGTCGGACATTCCTGCAAACATTGACCGTTGGAACAAACCACACTGCCGCCTGTCGGGGCCGTACACTGGATGCAACTGTCGCCGCAATGATCGGCATCGTCGTCGGGATAACAGGTGTCGCCACACTGGTGATAGTTCGCCGGACATTGCGCAAGACACTGACCGTTGAAGCAAACCGCGCTGCCGCCTGTCGGTGCCACGCACTGCGTGCAACTGTCGCCGCAATGATCGGCATCGTCATCGGGATAGCAGGTATTGTTGCACTGGTGATAACCGGTCGGACATTCCTGCAAACATTGACCATTGGAGCAAACCGCGCTGCCGCCTGTCGGAGCCGTACACTGGATGCAACTGTCCCCGCAATGATTTACATCGTCATCGGGATAACAGGTATCCCCACACTGGTGGTAATTGGGCGGGCATTCCTGATCACATTCATCGTTGGTGCAGACTGCACTACCCCCTATGGGAGCTTCACACTCAAGACAACCCGGTCCGCAGTGATCGGGGTCTTCGTCAGGATAGCAGGTATCACCGCACTGGTGGTAATTGGAAGGACACTCCTGCCCACATTCATCGTTTGTACAAACTGCACTGCCGCCTATCGGGGCAACACATTCAAGACAACCCGGTCCGCAATGATCGGGATCTTCATCCGGGTAACAGGTATCCCCACACTGGTGATAATTGGGCGGGCATTCCTGTCCGCATTGATTATTGGAGCAGACTGCATTTCCGCCGATAGGAGCTACACATTCCACACATCCCGAACCGCAATGATCCGGATCGTCATCGGG
>CAYTHG010000332.1:0-4808 GCA_964437525.1 uncultured Myxococcales bacterium
CCCGGCTTTGACAATGCAGGGTATAGTCTGCGGGACTCCTGAATATATGTCTCCCGAGCAGGCAATGGGAAAAGATCTCGATCCCAGGACCGATATTTACTCCATAGGCTGCATTTTGTACGAAATGCTGACTGGCTCGGTTCCCTACGAGGCCAACACTTATCAGGCGATTTTGTCCATGCACATACAGGGCGATCTGGTATCACCTTCGGAGTTGAAGCCGGATATCGTTCCCGCCGAGTCTCCCCTTGAGCAGGTATGCATCAAGGCTATGGCAAAGAACAGAGAAGATCGTTATGAATCCGCTATGGATCTTAAACATGCTTTGGAAAACGCTCTCAACGGATCTGTAGACGCCGAAACTGCTGCTTTCTCGAAGCAGACTTCCAAGGCATCTTCAAATTCTTCGGCTTATTCCGCATCTTCAGAATCTAAATCAGGCAGCGGCGCTGGAATTATCATCGGTGCCTTGTTTGTTGTTATGCTTTTGCTGGCAGGGGCTGCTTATATAATATTCTCCGGCGATGAAGGCGACTTGGAAGGTCAGCAGAAAATTGCAAGTAAGGTCGAGACCGAAGCGCCGGTAATCAAGCAGGCCGAAAAGAAGGAAGAAGCTGTTGTTGAAGAAGAGGGTAAGCAGGAAAAGAAAGCCATTCCTCGGAAACCTCTCGTAATGGCGGGAATGAGGAAAAGCAACTTACCGGAAATAAACAATCGCAGTAAAGCCGAGATGGAAAAGATGGAGTCTCGCGGGGAAAAGAGCGGTTTTAAAAAACCTAAAATCGAAATGACTCCGGAACAGCGCCAGAAAACGGCATTGAAATATTATGAGAAGGGCAATCGCTTTTTGATTTCTCAGAAGAATCAGGAAGCGATTAAGTGGTACAAGCGCTCGAAGACTTTGAATCCGAACTCTCCACCAGTATACAAAAAGCTGGGTATGGCATACATGAATGTCGGTAAAAACGAAATTGCCAAAGGCTACTTCGACAAGTACCTGCAGCTATCGCCCAAAGCCGCCGATGCCAGACACATCAAAAAGCTTATGAATTCTCTGTAGGGTATTAGTTTTTTCGATTGCTACGAATCAAGGATTGAGTATGAAGCCTCAGTCCGGTGGTCAAAGGCTAGATTAAGTAACCTCTACCCTTAAAAGCTGCTCGCCGATAAAGAGATAATCTCCGTGCATTAGCTCCTGCTCAGTTCCTATGCGGTAGAACGTTCCGTTTTTGGAGCCGTTGTCCGCCAGGAAATATTTATCTCCCGACTTGGTTATTCTGGAGTGCTTGCCGGAGATGAAGCCGTCATCGGGGAAGTTCAAATCGCATGACTCACGACCGACAGTGAAGTTTTCTTTATCAGGGAAGACCACCATGCCCTGGTGTCCGCCTTCAAGAACATGAGTAAGCTTCAATTTCGTTTTTTCTATTTCGGAACCCGCAAACAGCAAGGTGTCGTCGTCAGAAGACGGGAGTGAAATTCCGTCCATTTGAGGCAGATCGGATTCCAGATTGGCTTTGAAGAGTTGTTCGCCAATGGGCATCCACATGCCGTCTACGATTTCGACCGGGGCCTTGATTCTCACGTACACGCCGTTCAAGCTGTTTTGATCTTCTACAAAGAGCTTGCCGCCGAAATAAAAGAAGTTGGCATGTTTGGGGGAACAGGCGTTGTCATCGGGGAAGAGGATAAATCCTTCTTCGCGTCCGGTGACATGATCTGTGCTTGAAAGGTTGTAGGATACCCCCTCCATACCTCCGCCCTTTACCAATATCAGTTTGGCCTTGCCTTTTTCCTGCATGGCTCCAAAAAACATGGTCTTGCCGCCACCTGCGGATTGATCCGCACGAGCTTCCGCTTTCGTCCCGCATTTGCTGCAAAAAACTGCATCGCTAGGCAGTACTACACCGCAGTTGCCGCATATGTTGCTCTCGGGTGAAGTGCCTTCACCTGCTGTTTGCGGTTGCGAAAGGTCGAACCCGCAACTCATGCAAAAAGTGGCGTCATTTTCGTTTTCAGCACCGCAGTTCGGACAAACCATCATCGCATTTCCCCTTTATCAAACTCTTACTGTGATGCTAAATATATACGTTAGCTGGCTTTCAAGGTCAAGATTCTTTGAAAATCATCTTGTATGTAAAATTGATTCTGTTAATAAAAGCAAGGAAGCTTTTATTTGCCTCAAAAATAATTGATGGCTTACAGTGTTTTTTTGTTGACATATTTTGTACTTACGCTTATTCCTATCCTGCTTCTGACCTATATAGGTCACGCGCCTCTGGATCGGTTGTAAGAAGCTTGCAACCGCTTTTACTTGGTGTGCTAAGGCTGCAATTTCATTGCAGCCCACTTGATAGGAGATTCTGTTAAATTGAAAGAATTAGGACGCCACGTTTTTGTCGAGTTCTATGATTGCGATCCGGCAATCCTGGACGACGAGAAAGCTATCAGTGAAGCAATGCTTCGCGCTGCGGAAGAAAGCGGTGCCACAATCGTAGGCAATGTCTTTCATAAATTCGCACCTCAAGGTGTTTCCGGTGCCGTAGTTATCGCCGAATCCCATCTGGCGATACATACTTGGCCGGAATACGGTTATGTGGCCGCAGACTTGTTTACATGCGGAACCACAGTCGATCCATGGAAAGCTTTTCACTTCTTGAGAAAAGCTCTAAAGGCCAAGCGCTCGTCTCAAAACGAAATGAAGCGTGGCATTCTATTCGAAGAAGGCAAGGAACCCGAAAACGTCAATTACAAAACCGACGATTGACTGACGGATTTCTTACGCTACCAGGATCAAATACAATGTTCTTGAAAAAACCGGATTATTTCTATATGTGCGGAGCTGCATCGGAAGGCAGTACTCCTCTGAACGCTTTCGATAAATGCTTGCTCGCTTCCGGGCTGGGTAACGCAAACCTTATCCGAATAAGCTCGATTCTTCCTCCCGGAGTCCCACGCTCCGAAGAAATCTCTTTCGAGTTGGGCGACTTTGTGCCAACCGCCTATGCAGAGATCACCTCGGCCATCCCGGACGAGATCATATCAGCCGCCGTATCCATAGGTATTCCCAAAGATGAAACCCAAAACGGTGTTATCATGGAATATTCCGCTCGCGGCCATAAGGAAGAAGTCGAACACATTGTGCGCAACATGGCCGAAGAAGCGATTCTTTACAGAGGACAGGAAGTAAAAGAAGTCCTGTCGTATGCGGTCGAGCACAAAGTTAAACGTTTCGGTGCTGCCTTTGCCGGTGTCGCATTGTGGCACAATATAAAGCGGACGGATTACAAATGAACAGACGGTGGTTCGAGGAAATCGACAGGGGCATTTTCGGGATAAAGTTCAGAGTTGACAATCTGGTTTATGAAGGCGAAAGCAAATACCAGAAAATCCTGATCTTCGACAACGAGCATTTCGGTCGTGTCTTCGTTCTTGACGACTGTGTCATGTGTACCCAGCGCGATGAGTTTTTCTACCACGAGATGCTGGTTCACGTTCCTTTGATTTCGCATCCCAATCCTAAAAAGGTTTTGATAATCGGCGGCGGCGACGGCGGTTCTCTGCGTGAAGCTGTAAAGCATCCTGAAGTCGAAGAAGTCGTTATGTGCGAAATCGACGAGCAGGTCATCGAGCTTGCACGAGAACACCTGAAATATACAAGCTGCGAATTCGACAACCCCAAGGCGCGCATCATCTCTGAAGACGGCTTCAAATTTGTCAAAGAGCATCCTCAGGAATTCGATGTGATCCTTGTGGACGGTACCGATCCCATAGGTCCGGGTATGGTTTTGTTTACACCTGAGTTCTTCGAACTTGGCCGTTCGGCACTCAAGCCCAATGGCATCTTCGCCCAGCAGACTGGTTCGGCTCTGTATTATCCGGAACATTTTAAGGAAGCCTACCAGAACATCAGGCAGGTTTTTAAGGCTTCGACACCTTATGTCGGGCCGACTCCCACATATCCTTCGGGCTACTGGACTTATTGTTTCTGCCAGAACGGTGCAAGCAAGCTTGATATCTTGAGTCCCTCGCTTGAACGTATAGAAAAGCTTGGAGAATTGAAGTACTACACGCCTGAGATTCACAAAGGGGCGTTCAATTTGCCCGGTTTCATCAAGAATACGCTTAAATCCTGAATCCTGCGGAGATTCCAATGATACAGCCTCCCAAGATTGCCTTTATGGACTCCAAAGAAGCCGCCAAAGGCAAGAATTGCTGGCATCTGATAGGTTTACCCTATGATGGCACAGCCAGCTATCAGAAGGGCGCAAGGCTCGGGCCCGAGGCTATCCGTGAAGCATCGGACGCGGTGGAGTCCTATTGTCCGATACTCGATAAATCATTGGAAGATATCGACTTTCACGACATGGGAAATATCCTGCCTGACCCGAATTGTTCACCTTCGGAAACACTTGAGCATTTTGGCGCTACTATCTTGGATTCATTGCCGAATAAGTGCAAGCCATTGATGTTTGGCGGCGAACATTCCGTAAGTTTTCCCATGATAGATTTCCTGCACAAAAACCATCCCGACCTGGTGGTTTTGCAGTTTGACGCTCATGCCGATCTTCGTGAAGACTATCTGGGTGAAAAATGGTCGCACGCATGTGTAATGAGAAGGGCGCTTGAGATTCTGGGGCAGGGCAGTCTGCACCAATTTGGCATCAGATCCGGTACCCGCGAAGAATGGCAGTACATGCGCGATAACCAAACTGTCCATCCGGCAAGTCCCGAGTCTGTCAAAAGCGTTCTAAAGATCATCCAGGACAGACCCGTCTACCTGACAATAGACCTTGATGTCCTAGATC
>CAYTHG010000333.1:0-4807 GCA_964437525.1 uncultured Myxococcales bacterium
ATCGAGCGTGTTGGCCGTCGATTCCCGCAAAAGCTCGATTGCCTTGTTGGCCAGATAAATATGCGTGCAATGCTTCATTTCTTCCTCCCTCTGTTTGCCTGTTCGTCTGTCCCGCTGCCCTGTAAATGTCAAGCAATACCGCGCCATACTTCTGCGCCGGATAGTCTATGCGCCATCGTCCGCTTTCTCACCGGATCGAGTTATCGTAAATTTTTACTCACCGAATCGAATGTAGGTCGGATAAATTTTTTATCCGACAATTTATATTAGCTCTGGCCGCCTCCTTCGGTGTCCAGGGTTTCTTTGCTTACGTTTATCATACCGTGATCTTCGGGATCGAAACCTTCTGGCCAACAGGTTGGCGGGAAGTAATTTGTCTTCTGAGAATTGTAGAATGCGTTGATAAATAATGCGTTGTCCAGTTTGGCTCCTCTGAAGTTCACACTTTCTAATTTTGCATTTTGAAATTGGGCACCACGTAAATCTGCATTTTCAAAGTCCGCTACCTCAAGATCAGCTAAGTTGAAATTGGCGTTACGAAAATGACCGTTGTTGAAAATAGCTCTTTTCAAGTGCGACCAACTAAGATCAAAGTATTGATCCTGTTTTTCTGATCTAAAATGTTTTCTTCTGCGTATTACCTTTAAGGCAGAAAGTACATCTGAAGTCTGTTCAGATATTCCAATTACATATCCCTCCCCATGAGGGGGTTGTGGTTTAGATTCTCTAGTCACGAATGCCATCAATGTCTCCATCACCATCCAGTGGTGATCAACCGACTCATTTGCAATAGCTTCCAGAGAGTAAATCGCTCCCAAGCGTGTACTCATTTTCTTTGAATCTAGCAATTCGATTGCCCTGGCGTAGCGTTCGGAATACTGCCGGCATTTTTCGATGCGTTGATCTTCTTTATGATTGGCTATGTCCTGTCGGCGGTTCTTGTCGCGCCAGTACCACATTAAAAGCAGTGAAGGCGCGGCGGCAAGGCCGGTAATGAGCGTCCACGGGTGGGAACTGATGAGTTTTATCCAAGTGTCAGGGAATGGGCTCCAAGTCCAAAACAGCCCAAAGACAAATACCGTAAGAAAGACTCCAAACACTGCCATTGCTATCATTGACAATAACGGGCGGATCTGCCAGAGCTTTTCTCTATTCCACAAGTTTTCCTCCCAAACCCACGTATAGAATCTTTTTGTTTTCTCACGCCAAGTCATTTAGACCTCGTATGCAAAATGCAGAATGTAGGTCGGGCAAATTCCTTGCCCGACAATTCCGCTACGTTTTAATTGCCAGTTGAGTTATAGAAATTGTCGGATAAATTTTTTATCCGACCTACATATTAGCTGACCTCGTATGCAGTTATGTTGTCCGGGCGTGTAGCTGGTACTTTAATTATATATACCATTCGGCAGATATGTTGTAAATGTAATTCAGTGCGAAGGTGTATTTGTCATACTATGGCAGGGGTCGCGACGTTGTTGTGCCTTATTACCCGCGCCCCAGAATCTGCAGGAGCGCCAGGTCATCTAAGACTTCTTCGGCTTTGGCGTAGCGTTTTGCCGGGTTGTGGGCTAAAAGCTTTTTGACAAACGAGGCGAAGCCATCGGGCAGGTCCGGGCGCAGTTGCGAAAGCTTGGGCAGTCTGCAATGCTGAGGGTCTTTGAAATAGCGGTTCTGATCTTCGGCCATAAAGGGATGGTGGCCTGTGGCAAGCTCGAAGGCCAGAACGCCTGTGGAGAAAAGATCCACGCGGCGGTCGATGTGGCTCGGGTCTTGAGCCTGTTCGGGCGAGATATAGGACACGCGACCCAAAAGCGCACCGTCCAATCCCTCGGGCATACCTTCGTCGGTCAAGGCCGAACCGAAGTCTATCAGCTTGATGGAGCCGTCTTTTGTCACCATGATGTTCTGAGGACAGATGTCACGGTGTACAAAATGCAGGCTGTGGCCGTTTTCGTCTTTCAGTTCGTGCAGATACGCCAGAGTTTCCAGCAGTTCTTCCAGCACATGACAGATATCCCGAAAGGGTATGTGCCGCTGGCGCTGACGGTGATCCTTGATGATACGGCTCAGGGTTTGGCCTTCGATATATTCGCTGATAAGCGCCGGGGTCTCGCCATCAAAAACATAGGCGTGCACCTTGGGAATGTTCGGGTGGTCGATTTTGACTAGAAGCTCGTATTCGCGCCTGAACAGCGTAGTGTATTCGCTATGGTATGAAAGGTGTTGGTGGATGCGCTTGACTACAACCTGCGCCTCCGGCGAGCCATCGGGACTTGCCAGAAATACCTCAGCCATCCCACCTTTGGCAATCTTTTTGCCTATGGTGTAGCCTTCGATCTTCATGATTTTCGCGTCTTTTCGTGCGGACGCGGCAGAGCTTGAACTTCTTATTCGGCCTGCATCATTTTGAGGCGGCCTGTTGCTCGTCCTTGTCCAGATCCTTTTTTTGCCCCTCGCCTTTTTTCTTGAGTTTTTTCTTCATTTTCTCAAGCAATTTGGCGAAACCCTTTTTATTGATGATGCGATTGAACTGCGCCTTGTAATTTTCAAGGAGCGAAACATCGTCTATCACCATATCGAAAACGACCCAGCGGCCTTCTTTCTGCATCATCTTATACATGATCTTGGTCACGTGAGTGCCGGATTTGAGTTTGTGACGCACCACCACGTGATCGGCATCTTTGACCTGCGGGAACCATTTGACCTGATAATCGGCTTTGCCTGCGGCCTTTAAAAGATAGTTCTTTTCAATCAAAGCCTGCAAGGTATCGGTGAATTCCTTCAGGTCGGCTTCGCTTTCGCCTTCCCAATGCCGAGCCAGTGCGCGGCGGGTCAACTCTTTAAAATCGAAAAGCTGGTTTATTTCGACTCTGAGTTTATCTTCTTTGGCTGTATGTGCAGGCGTACCCTTCTCGGTTTTAACCGAGATGATTTTGCGGACCACCTTTTCCTTCTGCTTGGCAAGCTGCAATGCAGTCCCGGCATAAGCGAAAGACGATGCAAAAGACACAAACAGGGCTACTATAAAAAACAAAAGCAAGCTACGCTTCATGGGTTCAATCCTTCGGGGTTGCGGCCTTTTCTTCTGCTATCAGGCCGGAAATCTTCTCTGCTGCAATCTTATCCAGTTTCGAGCGAGCAATCAAGGCTTTATGCACAGACGAGAAATATGAAAGCTGGGTCTCGAAGTAAGTTGTCAGTGCATCCAACAGGTTGTCTACGTCGTGAATACCGAGGCTGTAGTTCATCAGCGCCGCCGTAACCCACTTTTTGCCGGTCTTGAAGCTGCGCTTTCTGATCTTCACCTGTCTTGTGTAAGTGGTGAATTTCTCCGAAGCCTGCAGCAACTCTATCTTCATCATCTCGGCCATGCTTTTGCGTTTTTCCTCAAATGCATGACGCTTGTATTTGGATTGCTTGTGTCTTGCAAGCTGCAACGGCAGGTCGAATTTGTACTGCATACCGAGATAACCGGCCAGAGAATTCTGATTGTAGGAATCTTCGAAGAAGGGATTCTGTATGTCTGGAATCGAGGGTGCGACACGATAGTTGTAGACGAGTCGCAGGAAGAAGTCCGGGAAGAACTTACCGAATTCTATGTTTTCTTCTTTCCGGGCCAGCTTGGAGCCGAGTTCCAGTATTTTGAACTCGGGACGTTCCGAAATCATCCGGGCCAGATTGTCCTTGTAATCGTCGCTTTCTTCAGGCGTTTTGGGCAACTTGGTGCGATCGAGATAAAAAGGCGTGTCCCTGGGGAGATTCAAGAGAGCCAGCATGGTTTCGTGGGCGACACGTTTATTCTCGCGCAATTCCTCGGCGCGTGCATCGACATCGGACTGAACCAACTCCAGCTTGTAACGATCTTCGGGGGTAGCGGAGTCCGAACCCTCGCTAAGCATCTCATCAAGCTGTTGGTTGGCATCGTTCAGATATTTCTGTCCCTCTTTTAATACGCGGCCCATCTCGTCCAGAAGGAGTGTGGTGTAATAAAGCTGCTCGACGTTGTAAATCAATTCTGCGCGTGTGGCGCGGCGCTGCTCTTTTCCGTAAGCCGAAGAAAGCGGCCCCATCTCGCGGTAGGCTTTGATTTTGCCGAATGTGAAGAGAGGCTGTGTCAAAGAGACATCCGCTCCCCAGATGATACCGGAAATACCGGTATTGGTCGGATCGCTTTCGTTGTTGTAGCGCACGAACCCGAGCGGATCGTTCTGGGCATCCGGCGGATCGTAGTCGGGGGCAAGTGTGAAAGCGCTCTGGACTTTTATCTCCGGCCACCAGGCCCACCACGCTTCGTCGGCACGGGCCTCGGCCTGCATGGCATTCCAGTTGGCTTCCTTGATGAAGAAACTGTCGTTCAAGACCAGCTTGATGCATGTTTCCAGAGAATATATCTGCTCGGCAGGCACATCGGTGCGGACTTCGGTTTTTTCCTGGTCGCCCCAGTCGTCGGAATCCCAGTCGTCAGCCCCTGCTTCGCTGTCGGACTTCTCAATGACGGGAGGCTTTGCGGCTTCGCCTGTCACGGCCTGCACTTGTCCGTCAACAGCAGCTAGCTGGGGTGCAAGTAAAAACAAGCACACAATAACGGAAAGCGTAATAAGGTGTTTACTACTGTATTTCATCCCAATCCCGATACAATCCTAAAAAAATGGCACTTTTCTAAAATATAGACAACTTCCATCTACCACAACTGCAAGGCAAATTGCAAACCTTACGTACATATCTATGCAATTATTCAGGAATAATTAAACGGGTAAACATTAAATTACTATGTCCTAAAAAACATTTAAGGTGACAATGGAAG
>CAYTHG010000334.1:0-4764 GCA_964437525.1 uncultured Myxococcales bacterium
ATGCCGCAATGGTCGGCATCGTTATCCGGGAAGCACTCGTCGCCGCACAGGTGGTAATCCTGGTCGCAGTCGTTGGCGCAAGCTCCGCCCAGACAATATGCCTGACCGTTTGACGGATCTTCACAGACGGCGCAACTCGATCCGCAATGGCTTGCATCCTGGTCGGCATAGCAAATGCCTTCGCAGTCGTGCCAGCCGCTCTCGCAACTGGTGATGCATTCGTCGTTGACGCAGGCAGCTATGCCGTGCTCGGGAGGAGCAGGGCAGCTTACACACAGTGGACCGCAGCAGTTTGTATCGCCTGTAGCAAGGCATTCGTCGTTGACTCTGACATAGTCTTCGTCGCATTCGAAGTCGCAGTAGTATTCGTCAATGCCTGCAGCATACAGGCACAATTCTGTAGAATGCGGCGGCGCGAAGCAGGGCGAGCAGGTCTCGCCGCAGGTGGCCGGGCTGTCGTTGGCAAAGCATTCGTTATCGCAGATATGCTGACCAGCGGAACAGAACTGCTGGCAATCATCGTCTATACATTGCGCCGTGCCGCCTTCAGGGGGCGCGCATTGCTGACACAAAGGCCCGCAGTTTTCGGTATCCGAATCCGAATAGCACAGGTAGTCGCCGCAGTCATGGAAGTTTTGGTTGCATTGCAGGATGCAGGAACCGCCGACGCAGTAAGGCTGTCCGTCCGGGTCGCTCTGGCATGAGATGCAGTCGAGGCCGCAGGCCGAAATGTCGTTGTCTTGGTAGCACTGACCATCGCCGCAGGCGTGATAGCTGGAGACGCACAGAGCCACGCATTGATCGTCTATACACGCGCCTTCGCCGTTTGCGAGTGGATCGGGGCAGACTTCGCAGCCTGTGCCGCAGCAGTCGGCATCGCCTTCAAGCTTGCATTCGCCGTTGAATTTTACGTAACCGAGGTTGCAGTCGAAATCGCAGTAATGCAGGCCGGACTCGTTATCCAACAGGCACAATGCATCAGAATGCGGGGGTGTCGGGCAGGGATAGCAGTTATCGCCGCAATGCTGAGGACTGTCGTCATCGACGCAGATTCCGCCGCAGGCGTGCGTGCCTTCCGGACAGCCCGGTATGCATTGACCGTCTATGCAGCTCACGCCGCCGCCGCCGGGAGCTTCGCAGACAGTGCAGGAATCGCCGCAATGATTTGGATCGTTGTCAAGATAACATTGTCCGTCTGGGCAGGCGTGCAGGCCGGAGTTGCATTCAAGGGCGCATTCTCCCTGCACGCAGTAAGCCGTTCCGTTTGCTGGGTCGGGGCAGCTTGTGCAGGCGTCTCCGCAGTGCATCGCGTCGTCGTCTGCATAGCATAAGTCGTCGCAGTTGTGGAAATCGTCCACACACAATACTGCGCATTCGTCGTTTATGCAGGCCGCGATTCCGTTTTCGGGAGGGGCAGGGCAGACGATGTGCTCGGGTCCGCAATCATCAGGAGTGCCTGGCTCGACGCATTCGCCGTTGAGTTTTACATAGTCCGGGTCGCAATCGAAATCGCAGTAATAGCTTTGGGAGAAGCTTTCGTATTCGCAGGTTGCTGTCGCATTGGTGACACTCGGGCAGGACTGGCAGCTTGTTCCGCAGTGATCCACATCGTTATCCGTGACGCAGCCCATTCCGGCGCAGAAATGTTCTCCGTCCGGGCAGACCTGTCCTGTGCCCAGCATCCCAAGCGTGTAGCCGTCGGGATAGCGGTAGTCGTTGCTGTAGATAGTCAACTCACCTGCAAATTGTGCCTCGCCGGGTGGATTGAAGCCGACTATCATCGCCAGATCGGCGCGGCCTTCTACCGAGAAGGGAAATTCTACGCCTGAGAGATCAAGCTCGTAGCCGTTGATCTCGCTGGCCGGACTCAGCCTGATCCAGCTTATTTCCATGACGCCTGTGCCGTCGTTGGAGATGCTGAAGACCTGCGTGTCCGTCTGGTTCAAGTCAACGTCGCCGAAGTCGAAGGGATTGTCCACCGGATCAAGTGTCAGGATCGGATCGAAGGCGCTGGCTGACAGGTTGATGTTGACGGTTTCGAAGTTACTGTCGTTGGTGGCAAAACTCAGAGTTTGTGTGTGTGCGCCCAATGCTGCATCCACAGGTGGTGCGAAAGTCAATTCGATGATCTCGCTTTCGCCGCCTCCCAGCACGAAATCTTCAAGAGGGAAGGCGAAGAAATAAGGCGATTGCATTTCATCGAAATCTATATCGCTGATATTCAGGGGGGCTATGCCGCCATTGGTGACGGTGAATTCCACTGTCTCCGAGTTGCCGACTCTGACTGCGCCGAAGTCTATCGGGTCGTCGGCAGGCTCCCAGATGACCTCGGGACGCACGCCACGGCCTGTCAGCGATAGCGGGTAGTCGCCAGTCACACCCAGAACGCGGATAAACGCATAGCCTGCATCAGGGCCGACTTCTGTTGGCGTGTACGAGAATGTCAAGTTAATGGATTGCAGTACGCCCAGTTCTATGGGTAGTACATCGGTAGTGGTCAAGGCGAAGTCTTCGGTTCCCAGTGAGAAATCTACGGTGTTGACCGTCAAGGCCGTTTCTCCTTCGTTTCTGACCTGCACTGAAAGCTCCAGAGTTTCTCCGATCTTTACGTCGCCGAACTCCAGATAAGGCGGAAGGACGCGCAGGTCCGATTCTATAGATGCTCCGTCGATTTTAATCAGGCGTTCCTGTTCATCATAATCGTTGGTGACGATTCTTAGCGTCACTTCACTGCTGCCGGCGCTCAAGGGGCGATAAGTCACTTTGATGATTGCTTGGCCGCCCTGTCCCAACTCCGCTCCGATGGCATTGGTGGTGTCCAACTCGAAGGCCGAATCCAGAGGCGCGACAAACTCCACCGTGTCTATGCTCAGGTTGGCTCCGCCGATATTGGTGAGGCTGATGAACCTCTCGGTGAAATCATTGACGCTTACAAGACCGAAGTGAATGTCTCCTGTGGGAGATATTTCCAGTTGAGGAATGACACCCTCACCTGTGACCGGTACCAGCTTGACAGCGCCTTCGGGGTCGGACTCGCCGATTTCTATCACGATGGTTTCGTTATGCTCTTCCGCTGTCAATGGCAGGTATCTCAAACCGAAGCTGACCGCGTTGCTTTCTCCGGGAGCGATGATAAGTGGGAAGCTCAAGGCGCTTAGGTCGAGTTCGTAGTTGGGGTTGTCTGTGGACTCGAAGTGTATGTCGTTGACATACAGAACCTTGTTCCAGTCCGGGTTGGAGGGAATATTGGATATGCTGATTTGGATTTCTTCCGGCAGGCTGTCGAGTGCTACCTGGCCGAAATCGGCTTCATCGGGGGTAATGATGATGTTTGCCTGTCCGGTATATTGAGTAAGCAGTGCTACCGAAGTGATGGCAGACTGGCTGTCGTTGGATTCTATCCGGCATAGGGCCGTCAGCTCTCCGGGAACGGATGGCGTAACTTCAAGCGTTACCTCCAGCGTTTCGCCCGGTTCAAGCTCCATGGTTGCCGTGGGTGCATCTAAAATGGCGAAGCTCGCACTGGCGTCGTCTGCTATGCTGATGGAAGTGATGCTGAGTGTCTCGGTGCCGCTGGATGTGATGGTCAGCGTTTTAGTTTCGCTTGCACCCAAGACCACCGGGCCGAAGTCTATTTCTTCGGGAGCAGACAGGGCCGGTCCGAAATCGTCCAGATCGAGATCGTCCTCTTCGTCATCATCTATTTCGTCGTCACCGTCCGTGTCTTCAATGTCCTGGTCGGTGTCGTCTTCCGTTTCTTCATCGCCGTCCGAGGGAATACGGCAGTAGCCGTCTATGCACTCGCTTTCGGGAGGGCAGTCGTTGTCTTCTTCACAGGGGATAAGCTGCCCGGATGGGACGCAGATACCTTCGAGGCAGACCTCGTCGTCATTGCAGTCGTCGTTGATGTTGCACTGGCGTACCGTGCCTTCGTCGAAGCACCTGCCGTTGATGCACTCCTGGCCTTCCAAGCAGTCGTCATCGTTTTTGCACAAGACAGAATCGCCATCTTCGTCTCCGGTCAGACCGAATCCGACCATGCCGCTGTCCCCTTTGCAGGAACTCAATGCAATGGCAAAAAAGAGCAGCAATAAAACGACAAAGATAATTCTTTGGCTTTTTTTCATGTTTTTCTTCCCCAGATAGGCAAAACTCATGAATATTCCCCCATAAACTTTTTAAATCCAATGCTCAAATATGGAAACATTCTAACATATAGGAGATGTGCTTCCCTAAAAATTAGCATCGAAAATGACCGTCTATTAAGGGTCGTAAAAATTTCTGCGGGCTTCCATGAATATTTGGCCAAGAATATGCATGTGTTTCTCGCTTAATTTTTTTTAATTCTCTAGTGGAAAAGCTGTTGACGTAGCATTTCAGCTTGCGTACATTCTTGTCGTGTAAGTTAGGTTTTCAACTTAGGAGGTAACCGTGCCTTATTGTCCGGTATGCAACAGCGAATTCAGGGAAGGAGTCACTCGTTGCCCTGACTGTGAAGTCCCGCTGGTAAATGAGAATGAAGAGGATTTTCAGCTTGATGGCGAAGGTGATATCTTGAATTTCTTTGCCGTGTCTGATCGTGAAGAGGCTGACTTGATAAAGAGTCTTCTTGGCGAGAACGATATTGAATCTTCCATTAGGATTTCTGCCGATGGTGGATCGAGTGATTCTGAGGCGGCTATCGAAGAATGGCATATCGTCATTACCGATGATATGGCGGACGAAGCCAAAGACATCATTCAAGCTGCAATAGACGATGAAACC
>CAYTHG010000335.1:0-4758 GCA_964437525.1 uncultured Myxococcales bacterium
GAAGACCGTGAACTGCGAGCGGCTGAAGGAACCAAGCGCAAGCCAAAGAGGGTGAAGAAGCCTGACCCCACCGGTAAAGATGTGATTGACCTTGTTTGCGAAGCTGGTGGCCATCGGCGTTACCGGATTCACGTTAACGACAAGCCGGTGGAAATCACCCAGCAGATGCTGAACGCGCTGGCTGTTTTCGGAGATGCTCAGAAGGCCTGGACCGGAAAGAAAAAAGACTGCTATCTGGCCAAGGTTTCCTACAACGATTTCGGCGTGGGTGCGAAAGGGGAGGACAGCCATCTGAGTTCGGTGTTCTCCAAACTCAAAGAACGGCTCTGGGAGCATTTGCACGAGTCGATTCTGATCTGCAAACGTGGTGAGTATTTTCTGGGAGCGGTCGTCAAGAATCGTGATCGGGCGGAACGATATCTGGAAAGATGACAAAGCCTCGGCGGCCACGTTCAGTACGATATTCACTTCCTCTATTCTGTCTCTAAGGGCCGCCAGCGAACCTCGCCTCTGCTTGAGAGGCGTGTTATTGGGCCTTCACGACCAACGTCACCACGTCCCAGGAAGCCTGTCTCAGGCATTCACCGATGGAATACTTGTGATATCGGGAGAAGCCCTTAACTGCGTTCTCGATAAACACCACAAGTTCCATCGCCTGCTTGTAAATTGGAAGATGCTCATACTTCGCCATCTCACATTATGGCTCCACTACTCGAAAAATAATCGCGACCGCGCTTAGCGAGGGAAAGAAAATAATTAAATAACCTAAGCCTCAAATCACCAACACGGTCTCTTAACACCACACCTACCTCAAACACCGGATATTGGCGCTGCTGTCGCCGTCGGCGAAGTACACACTGCCGTAGTAGAAGTAGACGCGCGACGCGAAGTTACGCAAGTCCTCGACGGGCGACGACGACCAATAATAGCTACACGGACCTTCCATCTCATTCGGCCAGTAGCAACCATCGGCAGGACCATTATCATTCAAGCAATCAGAACAGCCACCACTATCATTGCATGAACTATCCGTACAGCTATCCGTTACGCCACAGGCACCGCCCGTAACAGTACCCGGACATCCACGAATCAGAGAACGAAGCTCAGATATCGTTGGCAAACGCCAGTCGCTGTGGCCATCCAGGCTTAGGTTGTCACAGTAATCAATCGCTTCCTGCCATTCCATTGTGCTGTCGGCGGGAGGGTTTTGCCAGGTCAGGCCGGAGGATGAGTCGTACCAAGGCAGCGGGGAACAGTTAGGATACCCGGTGTAACCGTCCTCACAATCTCTGCAATCTGCCGTCATATGCTCATTATCACAAGTGCAAGATCCATCGCTTGGGCTACAAGTTCCGTGGTCGTTGCACGGATCCGGATCGCAAGGGTCATCCACACAGGCTCCGGTCTGGTTGCAAACTTTGTCTTTAGGACACGTCCCACAATTTACTCCCTTTACACCGCTGGGACCACACTGACGCGTTTTACACGGATCGGCAATAGCTTCAGGCTCACAACTAGCTACGTCGCCGTTCAATTCCCTTACATCATAGGAAATCGTTTTACTTCCATGTGCATCATCTACATCCACTTCAATGGTTAGCGTCGGATTACCAAGGGATACTGGCGTGCAAACGCCTACAACATAGTTGCTCTTGGCCACAGCCTCCACTTGGTCAGCCACGTCGGAAAAAGCGGAGTTCAATTCAGACGCATTCTCAACTCGAACAAAATTATCCTCTCGGGATGCCAATTCGATCAACTTGGATTCGTCATAGTTACCCTGAATACCGATGCTGTAAATCGCGGCGGAAGAATTGGTTTTGGCACTCATAGCTCGACTACGACGGTTTTTCTCATCACCAGACTCGTGCGTACCATCCGTTAGGATGACGGCGAAGCGTTCAACTAAATCCATTCCCTGCCCTTGGTTTTCCACTTCATCCAACATCAGCTTATATGCCCCGTACAAATCCGTACTTCCCCGACTCTGGCTGCCTCGCAATTCCTCCAGTTTGCCTACAAGAACGGCGGAATCCGAGGTGAAGTCCAGAATTTTTTCCACCGTGTCCGGTCGTCCAAAAGCGATTAGCGCAACCTCGTGCTTCAAACCGGTTTCAGGCTGTGTGACAAGTTGCTCTACGAAGGTCAGTGCGCCATCGATAACATCATCCACCGCCCCGGCGTTGAAAATTGAATCAGACATATCCAACGCCAGCACCGAGTAAAGCGCAAAATTGGAAGGGTTGCCAACGTCCGACACGCCACTGCCCTCCATACCTGCACCGAAAGGTTCTTCTTTCTCGTCATTAATGATAGTTACATCACTGCTTGTTAACCGCCTTACAGGACTGCCAGCACAGTTAAGAACTCTAAAAGAAACGCGAACACCGGCAGGAGGAATGATGGTCGGGCTGTCGGCACGGTCAATTCGAATACAGCCATCGACCGTCCCGTCGCCGTCCACCGCTCCGTCGCCGTCCACCGTCCCATCGCCGGAATCCTCCGAACTGCAAGTGATTATAAACACAGATGAAAATACCAGCAACGCCAGAATGATTAGATTGTTTACCTTCATATCTCCAACCTCACGCATCTTGAGTCGATAAGGGTCTAATTATTACGATGCAGCGAGTATAGCACGAAACGAAAAACTATCAAGAATTACAACTACAACTGCGCGAACCCAAGCATTCCCACCCAGAATAACTTCGAATTGCGCACATATTCAGTAAATAGAGCACTTAATAGAGCACTTTCTGAAATCGTAGAAAACGCCAGTAGTGTCCAGAATTCATAAGGTTAGGCCGTGTTTCGTGATATTGCCGAACTGGAAATAGAGTACTTTTCCGAGAAATAGAGCACTTAATAGAGCACTTTTTAAGGATCCGCAGCCTTCTGGCGCGCTAAATTCGTCTGGTGTCTTTGGTATCCCCTGAAATCTCAAGATACATCTGCAATTCCAATTGCTTACCAACATGGCACGGGCGTTGCTTTATAGGCAGGTATCTTCCGACACCTCGTGTGTCCGAACAGCCGAAAAGGAGCAATGATCATGACATATTTTCCCACCGACGATCCCGCTTGCGCCGAAGCTTGGCGCATACATGAATGTGACCGACTGGAATCCATTGGAATAGACCCAGAGCAAAGTCTGCTGGCCGAGGACGCCTTCCGTATCGCCGATCGCGCCATCGACGAGTGCTTCGGCAAAGACAAACCGAAAAAGGCCACGCGTATGAAACGCATCATGCGTATGTACATTCTGGAGGAACAAACTCTCGATGAAGTTGGCGCAGAATTCGAGATCGGTCGTGAACGTGTGCGTCAGATTTTCGAACAGGCGCGAAGTGTTGTACGGCGCTACATGCAGCGCATGGACTCTCTGGAGGCATCGGTATGAAGCGGCAAATCGAGAAAATGCTTGCCTCCTCAACCGACCCTCGCCGTCAGACCAGAGAGGCTGCCGCTGACTTACCTTGGGTCATGCCAGTCTTTGCTGTGTCCTTTGCCATTGGCAAACTCTCGCGCGTCGTGAAGCTATGTGACGGGATGATTAAACTTGTTGGCGTTAATAAGGGGGACTTGGCTGAGGAGTTGCGCGAAAGCGCGCATTACCTACTTCAAGCAGCAAAGCTTTTAGAATCTGAGAGTGGAAAACGGAGAGGGCATTATGTCATCTAATCGCCTCACCACCACTTATTCCATGTGGTCGCTGTTTCGCAATTGTCGTCGTGCCTGCTTCTGGCGCTATGTCAAGCAGTTGGTTCCGATCCAGCGTAAAGAAGCGGCCTTATACTTTGGCTCGCTGATCCATGATTGTCTTGAGATTTGGCATGGGAGCGGTTCACTGGATGCGGTTCTCGATCACATCGACAAATCCTGTATCGCTCGTGATTCAGATCCGGATGTAAAACGCGACTGGCATAACGCTCGCGCCATAATGACAGCCTACGCATCGGAATATCTGACCGAGGGCTTCACCGTTATCAATCTGGAAAAGGAGTTCACCGGCGAGATCATCAACCCGGCCACCTGCGCCAAGTCCAAGTCCTTCGTGCTCTCCGGGAAAGTGGACGGCATCGTCAAAAAGGAAGACGGCAGCTATTGGCTATTGGAGCACAAGACGGCGGCCAGCATCGGTGGCGATTACGTCAGTCGTTTGTGGACCGACTTTCAGGTCATCCTCTATAGCTACTACGTTCGTGAAGCCCTCGGCATTCCGGTCACCGGCGTCATTTACAATGTCCTGCAAAAACCAAAGCTCGTACAGTCCGTGGGTGAGACTGAAGCTGAATTTAGCGGGCGTTATACAGCACTAGCGGCCAAGAATAAATCCGGCAAATCCAGCGCTAAGCGCAAATTGCCTGAGTCCGATGAAGCCTTCCAGAATCGGCTCGCCACCTGGTTTTCTGAGAAGGATGCCTTCCTGCGTGTGGAACTGCTCTTCGACGTGGATGACTACAACACCCTACAATCGGAGTTGTGGGAGCTGACTCAGCAATATCTCGATGCCCGCCGTCGCGATGCTTGGTATCAGAACACGGGATTCTGTTTCAACTACCATCGACCCTGCCCGTACTACCCGATCTGCAGTTCCAAAAACAACCCCCTTGTTATCGAGAACGAATACGAACATCGCGCTCCGCACCAGGAGTTGAGCGAAATCGACATTCCCTTTTTAATGGAAAGTGTGACATGTGTTTACTTACCAAATCATAATTCAAACGGCGTAACTGTCTTTCAGAGCAGTACTTTCTG
>CAYTHG010000336.1:0-4752 GCA_964437525.1 uncultured Myxococcales bacterium
TGACGATGGTAATGGATTTTATGCCCAGAACTTTCATCTGGGCGATGGTTTCTTTGATCTCCACACCGGGCACAAAGGTGCGTTTCATGGCCTGCCATGCCATCTGGGAGATACTGCCCATCCACAGCAGTACCGTCTCGATGCTCAAAGATGCGCTAAGCGGATTCTGACTGCTCACGTCACTGGCCCTTTCTGCTCAGCACTTTGAATTTCGCCATGATCTTCTTGAAAGCGGGCAGACCCTTTTTGAAATTGCGAGGAGAAGCGGAATAGGCCATGTCGTAGATGCAATAGTTTTTTACCAGCACCAAGGTGACCAGCTTTACCGAAGCGCCGTCCAACATGCCTTCAAGCACGGTATAGACTGCCTCGCGGCCATCGACCTCTATTTTCTCCTGCTCGATCACTTTTTTGTCTTCTATACCGATGACAAGATGCCCGGACAAAGCCGACGCCGGAGCGTCTTTGTACTTTTCGCAGGTCGAGTTCAACATGATGACAGCATTGAGCTTTTCGTTGAAGAATGCGATATCGGCACCCTCGGCGTTCAACTGCTTCCAGTTGGCACTCGGCGGCAAAATTCTGTAGGAGTTTTCGTCATCTGAGAAAACACCGTTTTTATATGATTTACTCGAGCATGAAAACAGCCCGAACAAAAACATCAAGGCCAAGGCCAAAACAAAGGATTTCCCTTTAAAACTAAACACTTCGTCCCTCTCTAATTGCAAATCAGCCAGTTTGATAAACTTAGCAGATTGAATATTTTAAGCAATAATTTTCAATAAAAACGTTCAAGTCTCAAAGTGGTTTAAGTGTGTTCCTGCTCATTAATGGTCGATTAACAGTGACTTTGCCGTGTAGAGGAGGTTGGAGCAGTGCTTCCCAGCCTGCTCCAGCAATGAGAATCGCAGTTTTTATTATTAGTGAGTAAAAGCGTAAAGTCCGTCATTCCCGCGAATGCGGGAATCCAGATTGATATCAACTGAATGGACCCCTGCCTGCGCAGGGGTGACATCGGCACGGTGCAAACCTGTAAGCTAGGCAGCAGATTGAACCGGGGAGTTGGGTAGCAGTTGTTTTTCAAGATAATCGGGAAACATCTTTTGTGAAAAGTAAAAACGGTTACAATTAAAAAACAAACAAAAGCACACAAGCGCAAACCGGAAGAACCCGCAAGACCGATGGACAAGGAGCGCAATTGAGCGATAAAAAATATAAAGCCGATACGGATTTCGAAGACGATTTCATGCCCGAAGAAATTGAAATCCCCATTGACGGCACGCTGGATCTGCACACCTTCAGCCCGAAAGAAGTCAAGGGACTGCTGGCGGATTACATCGAAGCCTGCCAGGAGAAAGGCATCTTCGAGTTGCGCATAGTCCACGGCAAGGGCAAGGGTGTTCTGCGGCGCACTGTGCAATCGGCGCTCGAAAAACACCCGGCTGTGGAATCCTTCGAGATAGGCGACTCCGCCGCAGGTTCGTGGGGCGCTACTGTGGTAACACTGAAAAAAGAAGCAGGCTGAGACTCCAAACTGCAACTCAATTTATAAGGATATTCACATGGAAGGCAGATTCGTAGAGATACCGCCCGAACTGAAGCTGAAGATAGGCACGCGCGAAATCAGCGAGGCCGGAAGCGGCTTGAGCGTGCTTTTATTCGACGAGCCGTCTCCTGCTGGAATGCACATCTGTTCGTCGGCTGCAGGCACACGCCAGACAGACGGCCTTAAAAGCGGTCACGTCGTGCAGCAAATCCACGCTTTGCTATTGACGGGCGGTTCGAGTTTCGGACTCGATGCTACCGGCGGCGTCCTAAATTACCTGCGCGAGCAGGGCAAAGGAATGCAGACCCCCTACGGAGTCGTCCCCTCCTGCCCCAGCGCCGTGATTTTCGATATAGGTTTCAAGGGCAATCCGGCAGCTCCGAGCGCCGAAGACGCATATCTGGCATGTGAGTCCGCCCGTGCCGGAAAGATGGAATGCGGTTCCATCGGCGCAGGCTACGGCGCAACGGTCGCCAAGCTGCGCGGCCTGCCTTACGGCATGAAGGGCGGTCAGGGCATGGCCATACATTCCGAAGGCGACCTGCATATCATGGCGCTGGCGGTGGTCAATGCCTACGGCGAGGTATACGACTCAGCACGAGGCAAAACGCTCGCCGGTGTGCGCAAAAGCGAAACTTCGCTGGAGCTTGAAGGCTCCGAAGAGTTAATACGCAAGTGCGGTTACTTAAGCGGTCAGAGCTTTACCAATACCACGCTGGCGGTCATCGTCACCAACGGCAGGCTGGACAAAAACGCCTGTATCAAGGCGGCACAGATGGCCTCGGCAGGAATCGCCCGCGCCATACGCCCGGCATTTTCGCCCACCGACGGCGACGTGGTATTCGTTGTGTCCACAGGCGAGAAAGACACATCGCCCGGCCAGACGGGTTCTGTAGGCGCAGAGCTTTTAGAGCAGGCCATACACCGCGCCGTCATCCACGCCGACGGCCTCGGCGTCATCCCCTCACATTCTGATGTGTTTATAGATTGAGGCAAGCGCGTAGCGGGAAGCCATACTCCAATGTAAGATGGGACCACAGTCTCACGACCAAAGGTCGGGAGGCTGTGTAACCTAAACAAAGCATTGTCGGATAAATAATTCAGCCGACCTGTACCTCCGTTCCATTACGACTTGACACACAAGCTTGATTGTATTCTACTATTATTCTATGGTGGAGATCGTTACTCGGGCAGTTGAAGCGTTGTAAAAACGAACAAATCTTGTAGAGGTGAGTCATGAATCACAGACAGATTATATTGTCATGCATCGCAGTGTCGTTGCTGCTCTTTGCCTGTAGCGAGGACAACTCCACTTCAGATTCCACGGCTGGCGAATGCTCCTTAGACTCCGACTGCAAAGATTATGAGGAATGCGAAAACGGGCGGTGCGTACTTGCCGGAGAGTTTATAGACGGCGACAAAGAAGCCGCAGACGACTCCGATGGCGACGACTCCGATGGCGACGACTCCGACGGCGACAGCGCTGAAACAGTCTGCGAGCCGGGTGAAATTGCCTGCAAGGACGATAAAACCCTTGAAAAATGCAGTTCCGACGGCCAAAGCTGGGCCTTCTACAGGGAATGCGGTTCCGAAAGCATTTGCTTCGAGGGCAATTGTGTATTGGCCGACGGCGATGGAGAATGCGTCGGATGTGTCTGCATTCCCGAATCATTTCGTTGTCACGGCGCACGAGAAGTCGAGCGCTGTATGATAGACGGCTCCGACTGGTCGTTTTACCGGACTTGCGAGGCCGGTGATATTTGTCTCGATGGTGCTTGCCAAAGCACGGTAGACGGTGACGACGATGACGATATGGAAGAACCTCCCTTGGGAGATATCTGCGAGGATAACGAGGATTGCTACGAGGATAACCACTACTGCCTGATAGACGATTTTGTGCAGGAAACCGGACACTGCCAACCCTACTGCTACATAACCGGCGTACACTGCCCCGCCGGATTTTACTGCGGCGAAGGAACCTGCCATCCAATTTCCGGTTACTGTATTTCCGACGCTCAGTGCGGCATACATGAATTTTGCGATATCCGCCCGACAGCCAGTGACGGCATGTGTATAGCTTATTGCAACGTGCCGGGCCAGCAGTGCCCCAACCATACCGAGTGCGACGCCGATCCGCAGTCCTTGAACTACGGCAAGTGCGTCTATAACGGTGATGTGGACTACTGCTCCACCGACGGCGAGTGCGGCTACAATCGCTGGTGCTATATACCCATAGGCTGGACCGAAGGCTTCTGTCAGGACATGTGCATGAGCGACGACGACTGCACCAGTTCGCTGGTCTGCAAAGACGGTAAATGTCAGACGGGAGTTCCCGTTCCCGACTGCGGCCCGGCCGGTTGCGCAAAGGGATATGTCTGCGATCCCATGTACAACGCCTGCGTACTCAACTGCCCGCCCTGCGACGATGGCTGGTACTGCAACGCCGATTCGGCCCCTAACTGCGTGGAATATTGCGTTCCTCCAACCGCGGGAATCTGCGGCTTCGGCCTGCCGGTCTGCTGCCCGCCGCAATCGTGTGACGTGTTCGAGTGGATATACGGTGTATATGGAGTCTGTGTGTAGGTGAGGTAGAGAATGAACTGTAGATACACTATATTGCTATGCATCATCGTGGCGCTGTCGCTTTTTGCCTGCATGGAGGACGATCTTTCTTCGGACTCCACGACTGGAGAATGCCGCAACGACTCCGACTGCAAAGATTATGAGGAATGCGAAAACGGGCGGTGTGTGCTTGCCGGAGAGTTTATAGACGGCGACAAAGAAGCCGCAGACGACTCCGACGGTGACGGCGAGAGTGCAGACCTGGATATGGAGCAGGATAGCAACGAAGCTGAAGCTGCAGACGGTGATGGCGAGAGTGCAGACCTGGATATGGAGCAGGATAGCAACGAAGCTGAAGCTACAGATGGTGACAATATGGAAAATGCAGACGACTCCGACGGTGACGGCGAGAGTGTAGACTTGGATATGGAGCAGGATAGCAACGAAGCTGAAGCTGCAGACGGTGACGACATGGAAAATGCAGACAGCGAAGAATCGGAGAACGAGCAGGAAGAGGATACGCTTCAGGATATACATTGCAGCTTTGACGAGGACTGCGAGGACACGCAGTGGTGCTATATCCACATGGGCGATACTCAAGGTCTCTGTGTTGACAAGTGCGTAAACGATGAGGATTGCTCTTT
>CAYTHG010000337.1:0-4675 GCA_964437525.1 uncultured Myxococcales bacterium
CACCTTGAGTTTGCCGTCGGCGACAACGAACTTGGCTTGCAGGTCGCCTGTGCGTATCATCGGCAGTTCGACCTGCCACTTGCCAGGACCGATAACTCCATCGCTGACGTTGATATCTATGGTTCCGGCGGATTCTTTGACCTGTTTGGTATTCCACAGCAAGTTTATATCGCTGGAAATTTTTCCCTTAACAGGCAGTTCGCCGAATGCATTCTTGAAATAGGAGAGCTTTTCGAGGTTGAGATCTTTTGCCTCAAGCTTGATATCGAAGTTGGTCGCCTCTGAATTTATATCCAGCGAACCCTCTATTTCTCCATCGAATACTTCGGCGTACAGATCGAGCGATGTGCTGCCGGTCAGCGCGCTTAAAAGCCCTGCCTTTATTTTGAGATAAGGAATTTCCATTGGCAAACCGGCTTGCGGTTTGTTGCCACTGGCTGAGAGCGTTACATTTTTAGCCGTCATCCCGAGGGGGAAAGCGCCGCCCAGCTCTTCTATCTCTATTTCCATCTCCATGTTGTCGTGAGCATAGGAGATAAGCTTGTCCTGCAATTTGTCGTAGGGCAGGGTGGTGATGAAGAAGAACAGGAAGCAGACTACCGCAAAGCTCGGGTAGCCAATCCACTTCATTATTTTACGCTGTCTATCGCTAAACATGAGCTATCAGCTTTCATTGGCCAGTTTGAATGTCGTCACCTTGAAGGAGACATCCAACTGTTCCTTGTTGTCATAGCGCCTGCGCATACTCAGGTCTCCCACGTAAAACAGGTCGTTGCGTTTTTCCAGTGTCTCCAGAAAAACAATCAGCGAAGGCAGTGTCACCCGTCGGATTTCAACTTTGACCGACTCTTCGAGTATGCCTGTCTTTTTGTCCGTTTTTCCTCCGGCCTGATTGATCTGCGCGATTTCAATCGCCTGCTCGGTGGCAAGACCGCCTATAGAGGCCGTCAGGTTAGTCTTGTTGTTGGCTATTTTGCTGTTGGCGTTTTCCACTTGTTTTTTAGCTTCGTCGTAACGTGAGCGCAGCTTGTCTATCATTACGTAGTTGTCGTTGAGGATTTCTATATTTTCCTCAAGGTTACCGAGACTGGAATTGACGCTTGCCATGATCATTACGGTGACAAACAACAGCAAAGCCAAGCCACCAAAGGCCACCAGAGTTCTTTCGCGGCTGGAGAGCCGTTCGAAGGTCATGGTGACGAGGTCGATCATCCCGGAGATTTTGTGCATCATTTGCCAGCCTCCTCTTTTGCGGCAGGCGTGTTCGCGTCTGCGGCGGCGGGAGCTTCTTGTCCTGCTTTAGGTGCTTCGGCTGCTTTCTTCTTTTTCTTTTTCGAAGCGGCCTTAGCGCCTTCTTCGCAGTCAACAACAATATTGATAGAGAATTCGATTTTGTCGCCTCTGACGTTGGCGCGGGTCGGTCCCTGGTTCACCGAACGGAAGCATTCGTCGAAGGTCTTCAGGTTCTCGACCAGAATACCTACTGTGGGAATGGAATCCACTTCGCCTTTCAGTTTGATTTTTTTCTGCGAGATGGAAAGATCTTTAAGATCCACGCCTGATTCTATCATGCCGATTCTTGCAACCAGTTCGTCATAGATGGTCAGCATGGATGTGGACGGCATCAACCCGCCGCCGGTGCCGCTCTTGCTGACGGTTTCCATCATGCGTGAAATGCATATCTTGGCGTCGGACACATCGGCTTTAAGCGTTTCTTTGCAGGCTGTCTGTATCTGCTGCTCTATAAAGTCCCGTTCCGATCCCATGACCAGGAACTGAGACCAGATGTTTACAGTGAAGAATAAAAGAATCACCAGAATGGATAAGGCGACGTGTATCAGACGGCCTTTCCAGAATTCGAAGTCTCCCTTGAAGGCAAATTCGCCTTTGCGGAAGTTCATCTGGTCTTTTCTGTTACCCGAGATACTGGCCAACGCCAGACCGAGAGACGAAGCCATTACAGGCTCTACGCTGTCGCCATCGGCAAGCTGAGAGAAATCTGATTTCAGGTAACGGAAGCGTTCGGCGGGAACGTCGAATTCTTCCGTCAGGAATTCACAGATATTGCCGAGCTTGGAAGTGCCGCCTATCAGCTTTAAGACTTCGCATTTTCTTTTGGTGCTGGCGACATAAGCCTGGAAAGTAAGGCGCAGCTCTTTCAAGAGCGGTTGTATGCCTTCGGCCAGGCTGTTGCTGATGCGCGCCTCGTCACCGGTGGAGTCTTCGGTGCCGGAACAAGGCAGGAAGCCTTTGTAGTGCTTTAAGCGCTCGGCTTCGTCGAAGGATACGCCGAGATCTTCTTTCAAAGCTCGTGTAAGGTTTTGACCTCCGATGGGAATCGTTCTTACAAAGTCAACCCGCTTGTTGTGGAGAATACAGACTGTCGTTTTGCGATGTCCGATATCCAGAAGAGCATGAACGCCGCCGGCTTCTTCGTCTATCAACTGTTCGTATAAGTGACCCAAAGCCGCACCATCGACAGTAACGCCTTTGGGCTCTTTGCCCGAAGCTTTGAAGGCGTTTAAGTAACTGGCCATGATGTCGTGATCGAGGATTCCCACAAGCAATCGAGTGGCGTCTTCCTCATGGCTCAATACGCCGTAGTCGAAGACTTTCTTCTCAAGAGAGAAGGGTAGGTGGTCTTCGAGCGTATGTGCCAAGGTAGATTCGATCATGCGATGATCGCTGAAGGGTACCTCGATCATTTTCAAGGAGATGGCGTCGCCATCGAAAGCGGTATAAAGGTTTTCCCACTACTGGCCGTATCGACCGAGCATCTTGCGGATAGATTCCTGCAAGCCGGAAAGCCTTTGACTGCTTGCCCCTTCTGCTTTTTCTTCGGATTCCTGCTCGACTTCTTCTCCGGTTTGTTCTTCCGCAGATGTTGCTTCTTCAAGCTCTTCCTGCGCATCCACCATCTGTATGTCTTCGATCAGCTTTTCAGCCTGAACATACTCGCTCGGCGCTATGCGCATACTTTCGAAGCCCACCAGTTCCCAGCCCCGGATGCTCGTTTCGAGCACCGCCGCCTTGATGGAATAACTACCAATGTCGAGACCAACTATTTTTTGAGCCATCCCTACTCCTCCCGGTAGTAGAGTAATGTACCGTCTTTTTTGAGGACGACGTACAGGCGTTTGAACACGCCGTTGACGTCTCCTTCCGCTTTTATTGTAAACATTTCCGATTTGACCGTAACGGCGCTGCGCAAGGCTCGCTTGCCTTTTGTTCCGCCCTTGAGTTCGAGTATCACTTCCGGTCCTAAAGTGACGAAATTGATAAAGCCGTCTTCGTTCCAGAACCCGCCGGACTCCAGACGAAAGGCCATTATCTTGTCTATGATCGCCCGCATTTCCGGTTCCTGCGGCAGCGGCTCTTCCATGTATTGGTAGAGCAGCGCCCGCATTACCTCGGGGTTGCAGGTGTTGACGTTGATTTTCTTGGTTCTGTAAACTGTGAGTGAGTCGCCGAACAGATCCCAGAAGCGGTCGTCTATTCCGGCTACCATTTGTATCTCGGCTAGAGAATCGAAGAAATGATTGCGGCTGGGATAGGTGTCTTCAAGTTGTTCGTAGCGGCTGGACTCGTCGCCGGAATCGAAGCCTTCCATGATGTTATCGGGGTCTATCCAGTCGATCAGCGCCGAGATGATTTCCATTCTGTCGTGGTAATCCCCGTACTGGTCCGGGTTCTCAAACAGCGGGTTGTATTTTTCCGGCTGGAAAAGCGATAGAAGCGAAGTCTTCATGGCCGCTTTTTCGCTCTTGCTGTTGGGGCGAATGTTGAGATTAATTTTTCGCTCCTCGTCCTCGACTGTAGCTACAAAGTGTCCTTTGAAAGAACCGAAGCCCTCGGCCTTGCCGAACTGAACACCCTGGGAGTCTTTCATGGCATCTTCTTTTTTGTCTTCATCCATGCCGCCCAAAGTGGTGTTGTCGAACATGTCTTCCTGTTCTGACATCGAGAACATTCCGCCAGCCACAGCACGCGCCAGATCCGAGTCGATGGGTATCAATTGCCATAGCTGGATGTTGGGAGGGTTCTTTTTCCAGAACTTGGAGATCATGCTGTCAACGGTGCTCTGGAAATAGAGAATCAACTGAGTGAAGGACAGCGCCGAGTTCGCCAGATAATGAGCCCGCATTTCGTCGCGAGCGTTGGAGGCCATCCGCAGGTACACACGGGATTCGTATTGGAACTCGACAGTCACGACCGTAAGGATCGTGATGACGGTCAATACCATAATTAGGGCGACTCCTTTAGTGCCCTTGATTGCGTCCGGTCTGTAGCGTCTTTCGTCCAATTGTTCCTCTTTTAAATGGAGTTCAAATCGAGTATCTTGTCCATGACTATCTTGGTTTTTGTGTAAAATTTTATCTCTTGTCCGTTTTCATCTTCTACTGTCAGGGTAAAAGATATTACCTTGGGTATTTTCTCGAACTGCTCGATCTGGGTTGTGTCCCATTCGTCTACCCACTCTTCTTCCTCGAAGTTCCAGACCTGAACCTGAAAATCGACCACATCGTCTGCCAGAATCTCGACTTGTCCGCCCCAGCCGGGCTCTTCGTCTATGCGCTTTTGCTCGCGTCTGGCAAGGTGCAGGATTTCACGGTCATCGGGGTCTTCCATCAAAAAATAGCCGATCTCGCACTGGTCGGACTCGTTTATGTTCTCG
>CAYTHG010000338.1:0-4651 GCA_964437525.1 uncultured Myxococcales bacterium
TGTCACGGGCTCAGCTTAAATACTGGCAGCGTCCGCATAGCCGCCTGCCTGACACGCAGCCGATGAGCTTATGGCCGCTATTTCTGGGCTGGCTCATTTGTCCATATTGTGGAATCTGGGATAGCCGCAAACCAAAGGTAACAAACAAGCACCTCGGGTGATTCCTCACCCGACAAATAAAAGGGATAAGCGATGAAAAGCAAAGATGAGCGATATGAGTTAATTCAAAGAGTGGGAAAGCTGCTCGCCGCCGATGCTGAAGATGCCGACATCGGTAGCACGTATGCGGTATTGGGTGAGTATGGCGGCTATGCGTGGTATTTTTGCAGAAATTGTGCAGAGAAAGTTGCTGACGCATTAAATGGCGGCAAGTCACTTGATGACTTGACATATGCTTACGGGTATTGTTGGGAAGGAAGCGAACCCGAGGGCGAGGCATATGCAGCTTGTGACGATGAGGGCGATTCTGACGGCTTGGAGTGTTGCTGTAAGTGCGGTATGTTTTTGGATACACATATAAATGAAGATGGTGTGGCCGTCGAACTCAATGAAGTGTATTGGTCTCGCAATGCAAATGATTCCATGTCTGCGTACATCCTCTGCCAGTGCTTTAATAACCTTAATTTTGCAGCTCCGCCGGAGTTATTTGACCTCGCCTACTCCATCGCCCGCTGCGAGTACCGCCGCCGCGTCGGCATCCTTGCCCCCGCATGGCGTCTCGTTTACTGGGTGCGCGAGAAATGGCTAGTCTGGCGCGAACGCGTCAAAGTGCGTCGTATGATGCGCGAATACGAACGTGATGCAGGCAACGCCCGTAAGGTTGCAGGCCTGAAGGGTAAAGGCCTCTCGCCAATCGCCCGCGCATTATTAGCAAAGAACAATTAATGAGCCAGCAGCCAAACAAACCCACCGAGTCCAAACGCTCGCCTTTTTCTATCGGCCAGCAGACCTTGCAGGATCTGTTCAACGAGTTGAGCATGACGGGCTGCCGTGACATTGATGGTTGCGCCTGGTGCTCACGCTGCCTCGGTAAGTGCATCACAGATATCGAACGCGACTTGACACCGCAACAAGCGGCCCGCTGCCTGCGCCTGCATAAACTGGATCCAGAACTGGCCGACATGGTCGCACCGCAGCAGGTCGAACGCATCGAAGGCTCATGCTTCACACACATGCGCATGAGCGCAACGCAGATGATGGAATTCGTCAAGCGCCATGTGGGGCACCCCGCCCCGCGTTGTCTTGACGATCTGACCGGTGCAGAGGCCGAGATGGTCTTATCTGCCCTGCGCCGTGCTTATGCTAAAAGACGGAGCGAGAACAACCATGCCTAACGGATATCCACCGATTACACCTGCGCAGATTCGCAAAATCCACACCGTGCGCAGGCATGTTCCCGGTCTCGACGAGGATGCCTATCGCGGTTTGCTTGATAGCAGATTCAATGTCGATTCCACAAAAGACTTGACGAAGTATCAGGCCATACGTCTGATCGAATACTTGGAAGGCAATACACCGCGTAAACATGTCGCTGACCGCATTACCGGAGCACAGCTCGCAATGCTAACTGACATCCTTGCTCAGTGCGGAATGACAGGGTCTAAAGCCGCTTGCTGGGCGCGGCGTTATTCCAATGGCGAGAAGATATTCAATCTCGATCAGCTCGACAAAGATCAAGCGCGTCTGGCGATCCCGGCGGCGCAGGCAATGTACCGCGAGTATCATGGCGTCGATCACGATCCCGATGCACCGCGCAGGGAGAGGTTGCCACATTGAATTTGACGCCTTCACAGATGTCCGACTTGAATACGATGTTCCGCAAGCGCGGCAATATCACGCTGAAACGCGCATGTGAGTGGCTCGCAATTGACACAGATACGTTCTACCGTTACAACAAGCTCGGTGTGTTCGTGTCTATTTCCGACCTGCTGGGGCAGTACTCCGGCGGTCATTATCGTATATCCAAAGAATGCTTGATTGCTATCTATGAACTTGTCACTACTCAAAAGCTCCCCAAACAATCCCGCAGAAAAGACCACCGCGAGCCTGAATCTATGACTTTTCCCGGCTTCCCCGAAAAATAAGCTCCTTAAACGACCGCAAACGGCCGCAAACCCGGTCGCGAACAAAATCTATTGAAGCGATAATACACCCGTTGTCGAGAAAGCCCGTGGTTACAGGGCATCAGACGAGGGTGATTTATGGCCGAATATCCCAGAGACGTAAAATCAGCAGCCTGCGATATGTATTGCGAGGGCAAATCACTGGAGCAGATCTCCAGCGAACTCGGTCCCGCGATCAGGACGCTGAGGCGCTGGGCCAGAGATGACGATTGGGATACCGAACGCGAGCGCGTTCGCACAACTCCCCTGCGCCTCGACCATTCATTTCTCGTCGCGCTGGCGATGGAAGAACGCGGCTTAAAATCTCCCGACGACGATCAGCGGCGCAAATCAATCGAGATGTGCTACAAGATCGCCGCTACAAGAAACAGGCTTTCTACCAATCAAGTCGATAAGGGACCGATCGCAATCCAGCTCGCAGCGTCTTTCCGCGACTACGTCAAGCGCACAATCAATAATGTTGTGCCTGTCGAGTTACGTGCGACGGTTTCAGAGCTGCTCGTTAAATTTATGATCGGCTGGTTTGAGGAGTTCTCCAAGGGATCCAAGGAGGACTTCAGATGAAATACAAGCCGATAGATAACATCGATCTGAGCACCTCGCGCATGACGCCCAAGCAGTTGGAAAAAGAGTTGTGTGAGATCGCAAGCGATATGCTGTCCGGGCCGGATATGTTTGAAGAGCATCCGAAATTGTTCACAGAGTCGGATCCGGTTAAATGGGCTGAGGCTGTCATGTTCGACCGCCACGGTAATCCTCTTAGATTCTGGGACTTCCAGAAAAAGTATCTGAGATCCAAGCGCAAAAAGAAAGCATCCAAATCAGGACGTGACACCGGCAAAACTACGGTGCAGACCGCACGCGGTTTACACTATGGCTTTACAAAGCGCGATAAAAACATCTTAGTCGCCACTCCTAAAAAGGCGCATTACGCAAAGATCGTCTCGGTCATTCGTAAACAACTGCGCTTCAATCCATCGCTGACCAACTACATCGAGTGGGCGACAGACGAAGCGGACCAGCTTGAATTAAGATTCAAGCATACCGGCTCCGTCATGTATTTCCGTCAAGGACACCCGACAGGTGAAGCATTTCGTTCTCTCGATATCGACATGATTTTGGGAGACGAGGTCGCGTTTATGTCTGAAGCAGCATGGAAGGCTTTACTGGGCTGCCTGCGTGCTGATGGCGACGAGCTTATGGATCTGACATCCAGTCCTGACGGTCGCCGCAATACCACATTTTACAGGCTGACACGCGGTGACTCAGGATATGAGGTCCATCAATGGCCGTCGTGGTTGAATCCATTCTGGACGCCGGAGAAAGAGCGCGATCTGATAGAGTTTTATGGCGGCAAAAATACACCGGGCTGGCAGCACGAAGTTGCCGGAGAGCATGGCGCTCCTGCATTCCCAGCGTTCGATACCGAGTATCTCCTGGCATCGTTCGTTCCTGTTGAAAACTATGCGCTGCGCAGTGTATCCGGCGAAGACTATACGGATCTCGTCGGCACCCTTCAATCAGAGGATGCCATCAGAGACAGGCTTATCGAGCAACTCGATTTCCCGGAACTGCGCGGCGCTTTCTATCTCGGCGGCGACCTTGGCTACACGCGCGACCCGGTTGACCTTGTGTTGTTTGAGGAAACGCCGGAAGGCAATCTGGTGGCACGTCTGCATGTTCATTGCGACCACGTCACTTATCCGCTTGTCGAAGAGATCATCGCATTGATCTATCTGAAATACGATCCGGTCGGAATCGGTATTGACCGTGGGTCAAACGGCATTGCCGTCTATCAAGACTTGACCGGCTTGGATAAATTCACAAAGACCGGCATCGGCCAAGTGCTGCACGCATTCGACTTCGGCTCATCTCTGGTGATCGGTTACGACGAGAAAGAGCGAAAAGAGATCAAGCAGTTTGCCAAGGTGCACGCCACTGACATCATAAACAACTGGCTACGCGATCATCGTCTGCGCTTATCCGAGACAGACACCGACATGATGGATCACATGGTCTCCCAAACTGCGACGGTGACCGGCAACAGAATCGTCTACTCCAAAGGCAACGATCACATCAACGACGCTATCCGCTGTGCAGCTCTGGCTAAATGGAAGATCACGGATTCACCCGAGATCGGTGCTGTTGAAGCCGTCGCACCGTGCAACGTGCAATCGTTTAAAGGGAGTTATTGATGAAACATAGATCTCCGGCAATTCGCATGAAGCGCAGGATGCACGGCGCTCTACCCGGTTACTCCCAATCGGTTAAGCCTGCAATCAAAAACGCTGAAGCAAACAGTATATTGCTCTCGAACGGCTTCAGCCCTATTCCCTCCGGGCGCGATATCGAAAGCGGACCGACCGGTAACTTCGATGAAGACGCTCCACGTGCATGGCGTTATTACAGACACTATGGTCGCGTGCGCGACGGCATCCAGTTCTGGCTTGCTATGGCGCTTGGCGAGGACACCGCTATTGAGTGCGAGAATGCTGATGTGCAGAAAGCGGCGAATCAGTTTGCAGAAG
>CAYTHG010000339.1:0-4646 GCA_964437525.1 uncultured Myxococcales bacterium
AGCCGACCCGGTCTGGTTCGACCCCAATCATCAGGGACAAGACAACAACTGGGAATTGTGGCGCGAGCAGAATGTCCTCCAACTGGGCGTAGACATGCCAAGTACTCAGGCGATACACTCCACGGGTCACACAGCCGATCTCGAATTGAGCTACAATCACGAATTCGCCAGGCTTGATAGAATCTACGCCGGTGGAAACCTGCGCATAGTGACACTCGACTCTCCCGACCTGGTGGACAAATCCAGCCAGACCAACAATGTATCGTTGTTTTTGCAAAACGACCTCTACCCGTGGGACTGGTTCCATTTCAACGCCGGGATACGCTGGGATATGCTTAACGTTCAGGAGCCGGGCGTCTCCGACATACACAACCTTGCACCGCGCGGCGCCCTTATGTTCTTCCCCACAAAGGATCATGCCATCAGACTCTCAGGCGGCGCGGCCTTCCGCAACCCCGCTTATTTCGAGTCTCACATGAAAATGCGTATGGCGGACATGAACGTCAACGCTTCCACGTCCAATCTCGACAGCCTGATACAGCTACCCGATGTCTCGAAAGAAACCGATCTGGTTTTCCAGGGCAATCCGGGACTGGACCCCGAAAAAATCTACAGCGCGGAGTTGGGATATTCGGGACGCTTTGCAAAGCGCGTGGAATTGAACGTGGATGTCTATTACAACATGCTGCGCGACCTGATACTCTTCAACGGAGATACAGACAAAATGTACTGGGCGCTGAATCCCTTCAGCCCCAACGACTGGCTTGACGACAACGACAATAACCCATTCAACTTCAATAATAACGTGGATGCCTCCAGCTTAGGATTTGAAGTGGCAGTCAACTACCATGCCACAAGCTGGCTGAAGCTTTTTGCCAACTACAGCTTCCAGAAGATCTGGGTCGATAACGAGCAGGAATTGATAGACGCCTATGTTGACGACAAAAACGAGTTCTACTCGCGCCTGCCGAAAAGCGCCAACTTCGAGATAGCCGGGGCGCAAATCCCAAATGAGTTGTTCGACCAAGATCCCGCAGAGATTTTCAAGGTAGACAGCGGTGATGTGGATCTCGACGACATAACTACCGTTCACAAGGAAAACCCCGAACACAAAGCCAATCTGGGTGTAAACACATCCTACAAAGGATTTTCATTCAATCTGTTCGGACACTTCGTATCAAAGACCCAACGTAAAAACTTTATGACCAATCTGGCCCACGCAGAGTTCCTGACGTTTTCTTACGACAAGAACAGGGTCGGCGGCTGGGTCCGCTACCAAGGCTCGGGGCCGGTCGCGGTTTATACCAAGGAGAGCACCAGCGACACCAGCACCCGCACGACCGTATATGGCCTGACCAAGATCAGCGAATATGTCATCTTGAACGCCAATGTCTCCTATAAATTCTGGGATGGCAAAATGGAAGTAGGTCTGGCTATGTTCGACCTGCTGCAGTTCACAAGCCTCTGGAAAGATGTCAGCAACAACGGTTTCCTGCTCAACAAAAAATCCTACGACAGCAACGGCACTTCGATTCCGTACAGAACGGCTCGCGGCACGTCTTCGCGCTACATACAGTATCCGCGCCAGATGCTCTTCGGTGAAGTCTCAGGCGGACAAGCCATCCCCACCAGAGCTTATTTCTTTGTAAGAGGTAAGATCTAGAACAAGATCACAGCAACAAAAAAGGCCGGGCGCTTTCGCGCCCGGCCTTTTTTTATATCCAAGAAGGATTAACCTTCTTCTCTTTCTTTGCGGTATTCCTCTATGATCTTCTCTGCGATCTGTCCGGGAACTTCATCGAAGCGCTCGAAAGCAGTCTCGAAGAATGCGCGGTCGCCTGTCATGGCGCGCAGGTCGGGAGAAAGGCCGTGCATCTCTACCAAGGGAATCTCGGCATTGACGACTTCGAAACGACCGACGTTGCCGCTACCCAGAACTCTGCCGCGCCTGGAAGAAACATTACCGTAGATGCCGCCAACGAAGTCGGAGGGAACGGTGATCTTTACTTTACATACAGGCTCCAACAGAATGGGCTGAGCAGTAACCATGGCTTTTTTCCATGCCATCGAACCGGCCATTTTGAAGGCCATCTCCGAAGAGTCTACTGCGTGGTAACTTCCGAAGTAGCATTCTACCTGAACGTCCTGAACCGGGTTGCCGGTCAACTCACCGCGAACCATGGCTTCCAAAACGCCCTTTTCAACGGCAGGGATGAACTGCTTGGGAATAACACCACCGACAATGGAGTTGACGAACTCGAAGCCTTCGCCGCGAGATTTAGGAGCGATGCGGATATGGCAGTCGCCGTATTGTCCACGTCCACCGGACTGTTTTTTATATTTACCCTGAACTTCAGCTTTGCTCTTGATGGTTTCACGATAAGGAATCAGCGG
This sequence comes from uncultured Myxococcales bacterium, assembly GCA_964437525.1. Lineage (GTDB taxonomy): Bacteria > Myxococcota_A > SURF-8 > SURF-8 > SURF-8 > JAKQSH01. The sequence goes on from CAYTHG010000339.1 coordinate 2,395, forward strand.
CTGGCGCAACTCAACTTCGAGTTTGAATTTGCGCTTGATCTTTTCCATGGAAACATCAATCTGAGCCTGACCGACACCATCGAACAGGAATTCTTTAGTCTGGTCTTCACGATAGAAGTGTATGGTGGGATCTTCTTCGGTAACGCGACGGAACGCGGTACCGATCTTGTCTTCTTCGCCCTTGCCCTTGGTATAAACGGCATAAGTGACCATGGGAGCTGGGAACTTGATGATCGGCAACGCGAATTCTTCTTCTTTAATGTTGCTGGACAGTGTGTCACCTGTATCAACATCTTTGAGCTTGGCAACGCCGATGACATCGCCAGCAAATCCTTCTTCGATTTCCGGGTGATCCTTACCCTTCAGAAGGAAGGGTTTACTCATGCGCTCTTTATTTCCGGTGCGCATACACAGCACGGTGTCATCGTACTTCACCGAACCGGACAATACACGCAGTACGGAGATCTTGCCGGCAAAGGGATCGGAGATGGTCTTGATGACCTGAGCCATGAAGTGTCCGTCTTCGCCGATTACCAGTTCTTTTGTTTCTTCACCCTTTGTGCTATTGAGTGTGCGTACAGGCTCTTTATCAGGAGAAGGCAAAGCCGCCAAAATGGCGTCAAGCAATCTGTCGATTCCGATATTCTTGTATCCGGCACCACAATACAAGGGCACAAAAGTACCGGATGCGGTTCCTACAGACAAACAAGACTTAACCTCTTCGTCAGATATTTCTTCACCGTCGAGATATTTCATCATAATCTCGTCGTCGCCTTCAACCAGACGCTCAATAGCGGAGTCGCGCAACTCGGTGACCTGATCTGCCATATCGGCAGGAACTTCACCCACAGTGGGCTTGCCGGATTCGTCGGAATATATATAAGCTTTGTTCTCAAGAATGTCCACGACACCCTTGAAATCAAGCCCCAAGCCTATAGGAAGCTGCATCAAAACCGGGTCCATTCCCAGGGAATCCTTGACAGACTGCAAAGCTTTGTCAAAGTTGGCCTGCTCTTCATCGAGCTTGTTGATAAACAGCACCTGCGGAATATTGCGTTCGGCGAGCAATTCGTTGATGCGCTCAGTGTTGAACTTGACTCCGTCGACAGAATCGATGGGAAGAATTATGGCACCCATCTGAGAACAGACGCTCATAGAATCACCGATGAAGTCGGATACTCCGGGAGTGTCTGCCAGGAAGATATGATTGTTTTTGTAGACCACATCGTGGAAAGAAGCGGTAACGGTATACAGGCGCTTGTGTTCTTCCGGCTCGAAGTCCATCACAGACTGACCGGACTCGACTCGCCCGAGACGTTCCACTGTTTTGGTGAGATATAAGATAGACTCGCAAATAGTGGTTTTACCGCAACCTGAATGACCTGCAAATCCTACAACTCTTTTGTCGCTGATCTCGAATTTCTTCGCCATTTCAAATCCCTTCGCTTCTCATTGTGTCTATCGCGCAAAGCGCTTTTTCGTCCTAATTCCTCTTCATTTAGAGAGAACAACTAAAATTTGGTTAAACACTATCTCAAAAAGGGTGCCTAGGTCAAATGATAAGTGCTGGAATTGGCCAAAATTTGGGAAGGAAATAGTTAATGAAATCAGTTAGAAGTCCAAACAGCTCACTTCTCAGCAAAGGCATTCCAACCTTCGCCACCGGACTTGACGCAGATCCTGAACTCCTTGCAGTCTTCTATTTCGATGCAGGCGATAACATCTTTATTGATGCTGAGCATATTTGCTTCTTCATCGGTATAGGTGCAACGATCATAGCAACCCTCAAGCCAGTTATCGGTAACCTGAGTGGTTTCGTCGCATTCGTAGTACCTGTCGCAGTAAAGCTTGCAATCTTCGGTTGTGAGGTCATCTCCTCCACAAGCACTAGACAACACTACAAGCAAGCAGGCAATTATCATTAAACTATAAAATTCAGACTTCATTGCTTTCCATCTCCACCAAAAAATCCCCAAATACCTAAACTCAGTTATTCAGCAGTATCGTTTTCGTCAAGAAGACCCTCATCGACTTGAGACAGGCACAACCTGAAGTCTTCGCAGGCAGTATACTCTAAACAGACTAAATACTCTTCACTTACATTCACAGAACCATCGGCACAACCCTGATAGCAATCCTCCAGCATTCCCACACTCCACATTCCCTGGGTCTCGCAACTACGGGCAATATCACAGAATGACTTGCACTCTTCAGTTCCGACCTTATCGCCCCCACAGGAAAACAAGAGCATA
>CAYTHG010000340.1:0-4636 GCA_964437525.1 uncultured Myxococcales bacterium
TTGGAGATCCTTCGCTACGCTCAGGATGACAAGCTACCTGGACTTATTGAGAACTTACAATCAGTCGCCAAGCTTGCGTAGTCTGGCAGGTGACAAGGCTTCGTCCACCTCTTCAGCCGAAACGCCTTCTTCTATCAACGCTTCTCTCAAAGGGATGTCTTTTTCACGAGCAAGCAGAACAGCCTTTTGAGCTTTTTCGTATCCGATGGCTGGTATCAATGCTGCGGCAACCGAAAGCGAATGCTCAAGGTGGGATTTGCAAACTTGCTGGTTTACGGTAAGCCCGGAGATGCACCGCTTGCCAAGGGAGGAAACCGCATTTTCCAGCAGTCGCAGATTATCCAGTAGATGCCAGGCCGCCAGAGGGAAAAACTGCGACAGTTGCAGGTTCCCGGCGGAGATCGAAGATATGATGGCTCCGTGACCGGCGATGGCTTCCATAGCCATTTGAGTGACGTACTCGGGAATGACCGGGTTGATTTTGCCGGGCATAATGGAAGAACCGGCCTGCATGTCAGGCAGGGAAAATTCTCCGATGGAAGGCGTTGACAAGATGCGCAGGTCGTTTGAAAGCTTAATCAGATTTGTCGCATATGCTACCAATATGCCGTCAATCTCGACAACTGCATCCTGATTGGCTGTGGCTTCCAATGGGTTTTCAGCACGTCCCAGCGGCAGGTTTGTCAACAGTCTGAGTTTTTCGATTACCTTGAAGATATATTTTTTCGGTGCGCCGATTCCTGTTCCTATGGCTGTTCCGCCGATGTTGATTATTTTTATGCGCTCGATGCATTTGAATATCCGCCAGCGATCACGGGCGATGGCTTCGGCGTAAGTGCCGAGAAGCTGCCCGGCGGTCATGGGAACGGCGTCCTGTAACTGAGTTCTACCTACCATGACGATATCGGCGAATTCCTGTTCTTTATCCTGCAACAGACTTTGCAGGCGTATGGTCGCCTGCTCCAGGCTCTCAAGTTGCCACAATGCGGCCACCCTCAAAGCAGTCGGAAAAGTGTCGTTTGTAGACTGGTGCATATTGACTGTATCGAGGGGATGCACGGGCTTGTACTCTCCCCTTTTGCCGCCCAGAATTTCGTTGGCCCTGTTGGCGATTACTTCGTTGACATTCATGTTGAAAGAAGTGCCCGCTCCACCAGCTAAAGGATCGACGACGATATGCTCGTCAAGCTTGCCTTCGGCCAACTCTTTACAGGCTGCAATTACTGCATCGGAGATTTTGGAATCAAGTTTGCCGATTTCGGCATTTGCAGAAGCAGCGGCATGTTTGACAAATGCAAAGGCGCGTATAAAAGATTTGTGATTGCTTCTTCCGGTAGCTGGAAAGTTTTTTATTGCGCGTTGCGTGTGAGCGCCCCACAACGCTTCGTCGGGAACTTCAATGTTGTCGATAATATCGTGTTCTATTCTAGGCATTCTGCCCTTCCCTCTTGTTTCTGATACCTTCGCCGTGTCCCTTGGCAACTTTAAGTCCAAGATTCTCGAAAACCTTTTTTGTGCAACTCAGACAATTTTCCGTAGAGCCGCAGGCCGATTTTTCGTAGATGTTGTAGTCTCCGACAACCGATTTGGGCGTGAAGCTTATCATGACGACGTTAGCCCCGGAGAGCAAAGCCTGGACTCTTGCCTCTTTGCTTATGGAGCAAAGCGCGGTAGTGGTCGGCATGTGAGCTTCGGCGGCATGAAGTCTTGCAAGGGCGATAACTCTAAGTGCCAAGTCTATCGGCGGCGGCTGCATGTCGGCGAGGTCCGTGTGTTCCGATGGAATCAAGGGGCCGACTGAAATCATGTCGTAGGGGTATTCCGCAAAATCAAGTATATCAAGTGCTAAATGCTTGGATGTCTGGCCCGGTAAGCCGACCAGATTTCCCGAGCCTACTTGATAGCCGAGCTTGAACATGTCTTCTAAGCAGCGGCGGCGGTTGGCGTGGCTCATATGCGGGTGCAGGGTTTGATAAAGATCCGCATCGGCGGTCTCGAGCTTCAAAAGGTAACGGTCCGCTCCGGCGTCTTTCCAGAGCTTGTAAACATCCGTCGGCCATTCGCCGCATGACAGCGTTATCTTTACATCTCTCTGTTTTTTAATTTGCGTGACAGCATCTGCCAGCCCTTGCACCTCAAGTCCTCGATGTTGCCCGGACTGAAGCACAAGAGTTTTAAAGCCCATATCCGCGACTTCGACTGCTCTTGAAATCAACTCATCCCAGGAAAGCATGTATCTGTGCAAGTCCTTACGGTGTTTATTCAGTCCGCAGTAGCGACAGGAGGCGTCGCAGTAGTTGGAAAACTCGACTATGCCGCGCAAATGGACTTCGTTGCCATGTATTTCATGTCTGAGTTCGTTGGCCCGTCGGCATAACTCCTCAGTGGTTTGTGGGTCTTCTATAAAATCAATTATCTCGTTAAGTTGCATAAGCTGCTTCACTCTCGCTTCTGACTATTCTAAAAACATGTCTATTCCGCCGAAAGGTTCGAGGGCTCTTTCAAGAACGCCCTGCACGTAAGAGATGGTAACGCCGTAGTTCGTTATCGGAACGCCCTCGCCCAGAGATTCATCCATTCTGGTGTGCATTCCCTTGGGCGTAATCATACAGGCGGCGCAATGAATTACCAGTTTGTATTTGCTTAAATCTTCCGGGTAGTCGCGGCCCTGCACGTTGTCGAAGATAATATCTCTGCCTGTGTACTGACGAACCCAGCGAGGAATTTTAACCTTGCCTATGTCGTCGGCTACAGCATGGTGCGAGCAAGCCTCGGCGATCAGCACACGGTCGCCGTCTTTGAGTTCGTCGATAGTCTTGACGCCGCGCACGAAGGTTCCAAGGTCTCCTTTTTGACGAGCGAACAGAGTCGAGAAAGTCGTCATTTTGATATCGGGCGGCAGGTCTCCGGCAACTTTGAGAACCACCTGGCTGTCGCAGATTACAAGCTTGGGCTTGATGCCGAGGCTCCTTACAGTGGCGAACAACTCACGGTCTTTGACGACTAAAGCTGTTGCGTCGTTGTCAAGAATATCTCGTATGGTCATAACCTGCGGCAAAATCAGACGCCCACGCGGAGCCTCAAGGTCTATCGGTACTACCAGAACCACCAAATCGCCACCGCTGACAAGATCGCCCAGTACGCTGTGTTTCAAGCTGGCGATTTTTTCCAATTGCTCGGCCATGGCGAATTTGAGCTCGCGCACGCCTTCTCCACTTTTAGCGCTTATGTAATGAGCACCTTCCACAGGAGCTTTCCAGTCTGGCGCGGTATCGGTTTTGTTGACAATGACGAAGTGGCGCGTGTTTTTCTCTTTTATCTCTGCCATCAGGTCGTCTTCGACTTCGCCCCACTCTTCGGCTTCGACCACCAGCAAGGCAAAGTCTGCCGACTTGAATTCCTGCATGGCTCGCTTGACTCTCATCTCGCCGAGTTCGCCGATATCATCGACACCTCCGGTGTCGATAAAAATGACAGGACCGAACGGCAAAAGCTCGAAAGCTTTCTGGACCGGGTCTGTTGTCGTTCCGGGCACGCTGGATACCAGCGAAAGCGGTTGATCCGTCAAAGAATTTATCAGGGAAGATTTTCCTACATTGCGTCTTCCAAGCAGCACTATATGTGGCCTGAGACCTTTGGGTTCTTTTTGCATACCGGTGATTCCTCAACTAAGCTTACAAAAAACAGTACATAGATTACGCATTTAAATATGAGCATGTTAACGCAATAGTCAAAGACTTTATTTTAAGCTGTGAACTTATTCACTAGACACGACTTGCAAATTTTGTTGACCGGGTATAATTGTCAATAATATCAAGATGATATGCTGCCTAGAAACCACGCCCCTAACTTAATTGGTTTCGGTCCTGATTTTCCTTGACTGACAGTGGTTGAAAAAAGTATATTCACTCCCTTATAAGAAATGAACCATTATTCATTTGGCGATGGATAATCTCATTTTTCGAGAGATCCTGCTATTGGGTCTCAGGCGAGTAGGGTAAATACTCATATCAGGAGGAAATCAAATGGTAAAGATCTTGATCGTTGACGACGACAAAGATGTAATCGAAGTCGGCAAAATTATTTTGCAGGGCGAAGGTTATGAAGTTGTCTCGGCCAACAACCGTGAAGATGGCATGGCTGCCGTCGAAAGCGAGAAACCGAATCTGATCTTGTTGGACGTTATGATGGAACGCGAAGACGACGGTTTCATCATGGCTCAGGATCTGAGACGCAATGGAGTCAACACTCCGATTATCATGTTGACCAACGTCTCTAAGGTTTTCGGAATGGACTTCGACAAAGACTCTGAAATGGCTCCGGTAAACGAATTCGTCGAAAAGCCGATCGACCCGGAATCTCTCAAGTCTCTTGTCAAGAAACACCTCGCTAACTGAAAGGATGGTATGTCTATGCTTACACTAGAACGTGAAAGCCTGCAGGCAAAAGTAAAAGAGGCTGCAGAAAAGTATGGCGCTAAGCGTTCCAGCCTTATCCCGTTGCTGCAAGCGGTACAGGCAGAAAAAGGCTACATCTCCGACATTGCTATGCAGGAGATCGCCGACGCGCTGAACATCGCCCCGATAGAAGTAGAAAGCGTAGCTTCCTTTTATCATTTCCTGAACACCGAACCTAC
>CAYTHG010000341.1:0-4614 GCA_964437525.1 uncultured Myxococcales bacterium
GCATTATGCACTGGCGTCGTCGTAGCTTATTCATCCATGATCTGGTCCCCCATGACAATGCGCGACAGAATGGCATACCGCTATTTCATTCCGTCCCTACCCTTCTTCGCATACTTCATCTCGTTCGGAATCGCGGATTTTTCGACATTCATATCCCGCACAATAAGAAACGCACACTTTAAAAGATACGCGCAAGCCCTGCCATATGCACTCGTGCTGCTGATTTTCCTGCTGAGCATACATGGGTATCCATACAGAATGAGCACTCAGGACGAGTTGAAGGCGCTGGAAAAAGCGATACCGCAACTGGATGAAAACTGCCCGATTCATTTTCTCGAATCGGACGGGTTTTTCGGTGCGCTTTCTGCCCCGTCATGGCTACCCTGGCTGGTGGACAGCAAAATAGAAACTATCAAAGGGCTACCTGAAGAAAACGAGGGCGGCTGCTATTACATATGGGAGGCTCCCATCTGCGACATACCGCGCGACACCAAGCTGGCAAACGACGAAAGGCCGGAATGGGTTGCGCCCATGTGGGAAAAATGCGAACAGTTGAAGCACATCGAAAACCTGAAACTGATTGGCGAATATCCTGCACACGAAAGAGTTTCGGGCTTTGAGAACCCAATACCTGACAGAAAGTCCAGACTCTGGTACCGAGCCGGGGAAAAGAAACAATGAAAGCACGCAACCTGACAGCAAATATTTTATACAGGCTGGCCGGGACTCTGCCGCCTTTCGATGTCTACGGTCCTTGGCAAAGCCTGATGCAAAGCCAGTGGTGGAGCGCCGAACACCTTTTAGAGCTTCAACGCGAGCGTCTTTCATCCATCCTGAATCACGCTCTCCACAACGTACAGATATACCGCAGCAGAACGAGCCGGGAGCTGCTTAAAACCTTAGAACGCGACCCGGTAAAAGCATTGCAGCAGATCTTCCCGGTCAACAGAGACGAACTATTCGATGCCTCCGAAGACGAGCGCAACGCCCGCAATGTGTCGCCATTCGGAGCAGTCACGGTAAGGACTTCCGGCACTGGCGGCCAAAAACGGCTTTCACTGCGTATTGACAGAAAAGCGCTCCTGCAAAAATACGCGCTCCTTTTGCGCAACTACTCCAACATGGGCTGGCAAGCCGGAGACGCCATCTGCGCCTTATGGAACCTGGCCCACGAAGCTTATCAACCCGGCGCGTTTTCGCCCATCAGAAGCGCCGCCGAGACTGTCTTTCATCATAAGCGCTATCTACCGCCCATGCCTCAAGAGGGGCTGTGGGAAGAGGCGGCGCAGGAGGTTGCGCAACAACTGGCGAACATGAAACCCACCTTGATAGAAGGCGACGGCAATTACCTCGGGCGTATAGCTGAAGCGATGCAACGGGAAGATATTGCAGCACCGGGCGATCTGAAGACTGTCAGGCTCGCCACCTGCCCCAGTGCGCTTGAAGCTCGAAAGAAAATGGAAAACGTCTTCGGCTGTCAGGTACTGGACGATTACGGGCCACGCGAAACCGAAGGCGTCGGACTGGAATGCTCCGAGCATTCGGGGCTGCATCTGTCGAGCGAGTCATACTACCTTGAAGTCTTGAACAGCGACGCCTCCAAGACCCCCGAAGGTGAAATCGGCGAGCTTGTCTTAACCGATCTGGACAACCGCCTGCAACCTCTGGTGCGTTACAGAACCGGCGACATGATACGCGCGGGCAGCGGCAAGTGTTCGTGCCGTAGGGGTTTGCCGCTTGTCGGCCATATCGAAGGCCGCCTGATGGACAGCATAAAGACCGACAAAGGATATTTTACGCCCATGCGCATGATGGAGATGCTTTCGGAATTCGATCTCGAAAACAGAGCGCGCATGGTCAGGCGCGCGAAGAAAAACATCCGCCTCGAAATCTCACCCTACCGCCGCGATAAACAACTTGAAAAGAAATTGGAAAAACAGTTTTCGGCGGAATTGGATTCGGGATACAAAGTAAGCGTGTCCTTCGTACCGACAATAGAATTGAGCCGTTCGGGTAAAATGCGTTATCTTGTTGATGAAAACATTTAAGCGAGAGATTCATGGCCGTACCAAGATTTAAAATAGGCATGTCCATACCTGAACTTCTTGCATGGTTCGGAAAGCTTACCGAAACAGGCAAAAGTTCCGAGGTGGAAGAATTCGAGCGACTCATTGCTGCCAAGGTCCAGCGCAAATTCGCCATCAGTTTTCCTTCCGGCAGGATAGCCTTGTATGCTTTGCTGAAAGCTCTTAGTAAAGAAAGCGACAAACGCGAAATCGTGATTCCGGCTTTCACTGTGCCGGAAGTCATCACGATGATCAGGGCCGCAGGCTGGAAGCCGATTTTTGCAGACGCGCACGAAAAGCTTTACAACGTGCAGCCTTTTGAGGTGGAAGACAAAATAAGCTCGGATACAGGCGCGGTGCTGATGACCCACTTGTTCGGCCAGCCCTGCGACGCTTTCGCATTCGACGAGCTTGCACGAAAGCGCGGGCTGATATTGCTTGAAGACGCGGCTCAGGCCTTGGGTTCTCACTGCGACGAAAAGCCCGTCGGATCTTTCGGAAAGGCTAGCCTGTTAAGCTTTGGACTGGTCAAGAACCTGACCACACTGGGCGGCGGAATGATCGTCTGCGATGATGAGAGACTTGCAGACGAGTTGCACCGGTTCCGCTCGGGATTCGCCGACACGAAATTTACCAGCTTAGCCAAAAGGCTTTCGCTTGCTGCCGCCGTCAATATCGCGACATCCTGGCCGGTGTTTCCGCTAGCGACCTATCCGACTCTGAGACTCTTAGATATAAGCGGCAGCGACTTAGCCGACAGAATGTTCGATGAAAAACCGGACGAGTTATCATTAAAAGACATCCCCGAATCCATGCTGAAAAAGTTCTCGCCAGTTCAGGCTGCCTGGGGCAAGCTACAGCTTGACAAACTGGAAGACAAAAACAAACGCAGACGCGAAAATGCCTTTTATCTGCGTGCGCTGCTGGTTGGCACAACGGGACTGGGCCTGCCGCAATTCCAGCAGGAATGTGTCGGAATTCATTTAAATTTTGCAGTAAGACACGCCCAGGCAGATCAGCTAGTTAAACTTCTGCGTCGCTACGGAGTAGATACAACCAAGGGCTATCTGGCCAACTGCGCCGATTCGCGCTATTTCCCGGAATACAAATCGGATTGCCCGATTGCCGCCAAGCTCGAACGAGAGTTGCTGTATCTGCCCATCTATCCGTCTTTGAACGAACGCGACATGGAATGCGTCGCCAAGGCTGTAAAGAAGGCTTGCGATGAACTTGCTTGATCGCATAACGCCGATTTTCGCCAAAGCGCCGCTTTCGGTGACAGTAGCCCTGTGCGGAGCCTGCAACGGCAAGTGCCTGTATTGCAAGATACGCGAGCTTACACCTGCCCCCATGCCTCTTGATAAAACTCTCGCCCTACTCGATGAACTCAAAAGCCTAGGCACCATGCGAATCGGATTCACGCAGGACGAGCCCTTGCTATACGACGATCTGGGCGCAGTATTAAAATCGGCCCGCAAGAATTTTTCAATGGTAACTCTCGGCTCCAACGGGGTGCTTGTACCAGAGAAGATAGACGAACTGGCAGGCAATCTCGATTCACTGATTCTCCCCTTAGACGGAATGCCCGAAACCCACGACACCCACCGGGGCAAGGGCATGTACAAGGCTGTTACCGAAGCCTGCAAAGCCGCCGCCAGTGCCGACATCCCGATCTGGTTTACCTGCGTTCTGGCAAAAGACAACATCGACCAGGTGGAAGACATTCTGCGTCTGGCAAAAGCGCTGGGTGGCAAAATTCACTTTCAACCTTTGTACCACGATCCGCATATCTCCGGCGATACCAGCGACATGCTGCCCGGTAACGATGATTTGAAACTTGCCCTTGCAAAAATCATTGCTGCCAAAAGACACGGCGAACCTATATTAAACAGCCTGCCTTCACTTGAAACCATGCTCAGTTGGCCGGATTACTCAAAGCCGCGCCTCGATGAATATTCTGCCGAAAGAATCAAACTGCCCGAATGCAGCGGCGGCAAGCTCTTCGCCCACATAAATTCAAAAGGCGACTTGTACACCTGCACCGAGGAAGTCGGGGAGTCCTTCAATGTCTTCGAACTTGGAGCAAAAGAAGCTTTCACCCGCTTGAGAGATTCGTCTAAAGTCTGCAAATATAGCTGCCTTGGAAGCGATTACCTAGAATACAACCTGCTGGCCTCGGGCAGACCCAGAAGCCTGCTTCATGCGGCCCGGATTCTTTTGGCCCGTTGAAATCCTGACTGATCGATTCTTTTCTTGACCGTTTGCCCCCACACGTGGATATTCTTAATGGATATTCTTAATTGATAGAACTTAATCGGAGCAATTGCAGTGCAGAGAATACTTATTACAGGTGGAGAAGGTTTTTTAGGAGCGAATCTGGCTATCAAACACCTTGAACTCGGCGACTCGGTAACGGTGCTCGATACCCGCCGACAGGACAGGCTGGACGAATATTCGTCCAACGAAAATCTGAAGCGTGTAGATGGCGACGTAACCAAGTTGGAAGATGTCGTCCCGTTGATAGCGGAAAGCGATCTCGTTTACCACT
>CAYTHG010000342.1:0-4591 GCA_964437525.1 uncultured Myxococcales bacterium
TTTTGTTTTTTTTTTTTTTTTTTTTTATTTTTTTCAATATAACTATCTGGGGCGCCCCCCCCCCCCCCCCCCCACCGCTTGCTTTGAAATAGAGCTGCTTTTAAAGAGTTACTTCCACCTTGTGTTCACCGCCTGCGACTTTTACGAACAAAGAGCCGCCGTTAGCATCATTGTAGAACCAGCCGTCCTCGGCTGCTTCCAGCTCTTCCATGCTTGCGTATTCATCTAGTGCATTGTCGCCGTCGCTTACGGTCGGGGGTTTGCCTCCAAGCGACATAAGCTCGAAGACTGCGCCTTTGGTGAATTCGGAGCCGTCCTTGTAGCTTAAGAGGATCTTGCCGTCCTGCTTTTCCTGGCCGAGTTCGCAGCCGTCGAAAAGCGTGAAGGTCGAGGCGGGACCGGCGAAGACTCTCGGGTAAAGGATGCCCGGGTCGGTGGAGTAAGAATCCACACGTTCGGGTTCCGTTGTTGGGGCGATGGCATCGATTGTCGGTCTGAAGAGCGGCACTATTCCTCCCTCTCGAATGAAGAGCGGTAGTTTCTCAAGCGGTGCCGGGAACTTGGAAAGGGTCTGGTCGCCTTCAAAAACATCGCCGTTCCACCAATCGGCCCATTTGCCGGATGGCAGGATGATGTCGCGTTCGCGCATGTCGCGGCGATAGGCGGGGGCGACTAGGAGATCGTCTCCGAACATGTAGGTGTCGAAGGGATGCTCGCCAAGCTCGGGATAAGCCAGTCCTAAAGAACGTTGTATCGGGCGGCCGGTTGTGAGGATGTTTTGTGTGTAGGTCCACTCATAGGGCCACAGGCGCAGATGCAGGCGGGCGTAGGTGCGATACCAGCCCAGCATTTCATCGTCGAACAGATTCTCGTCGTCGCCTTCCCAGGGTACGTCGTTGGAAGAAGTTCCGACCTGCATTACCGATGACAGCGCGGTGTGCTGGAACCAGCGAGTGAAAGTTTCCTTGTCGGGCGGCGAGTGGCGATAACCGCCGGTGTCGGAGCCGAAGAAGGGGAAACCCGACGGTCCGAGTGTCTGACTGGCCACCATAGCCGAAGGCAATCCGCCAACCCCGATGTAGGTTTCACCGTCGCGTTCAGTGCCTTCTTCGCCGTAATAAGTCAAGCTGGCATCCAAGTCGCCGGGCCAGATGACGTTGACGTTTTTCTGGTCGCCGTAGGTACCGCCGCGACAGATCAGGAAGCCGCCGTCTTCAGGGAGCATCTCGGCGTAAACGCGGTGATAGTAAAGCTGGTAAATGGAATGCATGGTGCGCTCGTCGCTGCCATCGAAGAAGCCCCAGACGTTGCGGGCTCCAAAGACTCCCGGTACGATGTCTTCGGCATAGTCCAGCTTGAAGCCTTCTATACCCATAGAGGTGTAGTTGGAAATCAGGCTCTGCCACCAGTCGTAAGCGTCCGGGTTGGTGTAGTCTATGGGCTTGCTCCATTTGTTCAAAAGCAGTCCGTTTTTCGGGGGGAAATAATCGTTCTCCTTGGCGTAATCGTAATAGCCTACGGTCGCGTCCGAGCTTTCGTGGTCGCTTGTCATGTAGGGTGTATGCCAGAGTGCCATGCGCATTCCCAAGTCGTGGGCGGTGTCTATCATTTCCTGGGGCTCGGGGAATTTCTCGGCATGGAAGTCAAAGCTGTTGACGCCGCTGGCGTAAGGGCGGTCGATCCAGTAGCCGGTGGTTGCCAGATCCAGGTCGCGGATGGTGCTGAGGTCGCTTAATACCTGTTCCTTGTTGTCGTTTTCATCCCGCCAGATCCAGGGGCCGAGCGCCCATTTTGCGGGCAGGTTGGGGTAGCCGGTGATGTCGTAATAATGTTTGGTCAAATCCAGCGGATGGTCTTCGGCGAACAGGTGGAAGGTCAAGCCTTCGTCGGAAAATCTTCCCAGTCCGAAGACTACATCTATCAAATCGTCTTCTTCGTTGGCAACTCCGAACACTCCGGGGTAGGGGCATTCTACGAACAATCCCCAGCCGGTGCTGCCGATTATGAAAGGCACCGGGACGTGCGCTTCGTTGTAACCGCTTTCCATGCCTCCGAATACCTCGATCTGCATGGCGCGTATTTTTCCGCGATGGTTTACATGGTCGAAGTACTCGCCCAGTCCGTAAAAGCCTTCTTCCGAATCTACTCTCGGGCGCAGGCGGAAATAGGCGACGTTTTTGCTGTCTGCTGCGGGAACGAGCATGGCCTTGATGCTGCCGGAGGCGTTCTCCTCAAGTGTCAAAGTCGCCTTGTAGTCTTTTTCAAAAGTCAGCGCCAAAACCTGTTTGCCGTCTTCCAAGTTCAGTTCAGCAGCGGTGACGTTCAAAAATTCCAGTCCGTCGGGCAGGCTGGTAAGCGGCACGTCTTCTATCAAAGGGAAAGGATCGTAGTTGGCCTCGTCCGTGACTTCCTCGACGATTCCCAGTTGTATGGAATCGGCATGGAAAACCATCAGTTTTTTGTCGCTGTTGACCAAAGTTAAGTCGAGTGCCTCGCTGTCGAATTCGACACGGACTTTTGGGGTTTCAGCTTGATCGGCATCGCCGTCGGTTTGGTCTGTGTCGCCATCCCCCTCAATATTATCGCCGTCCGTTGACAAATCGCCGTCCGAGCCTGTGTTGTCGTCGCTGCTTGATGAACAGCCGCCAATCTGTATTGCAAGCAATATGGCGATCAATACGATACTGAGTTTCAAACATTTGAAATACATCTGCTTCTCCTCCCAGATATTCGAATGCACCTGTGTCTATACCTGAATTCCTAAACCGATATCCTTAAGGTTTCCGATATCTGCTTTTAAAAATCAAGTTATAATAAATATTCTTGGGTGGAGCGCCACATTCGACTCGCTCTGCCGTAGATATGTGTTCGGTATTGTAGCCGGGATTTATTTGTGCTTGTAAAGGTAGGCTTTCTTCTTGTCCAGCGAATAGACATAAAAGCCTTTCATCATTCCCGTTTTGATGATGGTGGCGTGCGGATCTTCCAAGACTCTGCTGAAGTCATGCACTCTGGTGGTATCTATACTGTTTTCGCTGACAAACTCGTCAACCGCCAGGAAGTCTACCATTCTGATGCGCTCGCCTTTTTCTGTGGCGTCGTCAAGTGCGTTCATGAAAGACTCATAATCGATTTTAGCGAATGTACGTTCCATTGGTGAAGCCCCTTTCCAAGTGAGTATTCATTTCACTCTTCTTTTTTCCCTTTTGCATTTCAGTATATGCCTAAGTTCGTTTTGGTCAAGAAAATGTTTTGTGATATCAGGGCGTTACGCTATATTGTGTATATTTGATTGGCTTTGAAAAAATATCGAATCCATGGATTTTGCATAATTCACAAAAGACGAATGTCTTTTTATTGGGTTTGTTGCCGCTTTCAAATATAATTTGAATCAAATGAAAGTACAAATGGAGACTGTGATGAAAAGACTCTCTTGGATTCTTGCTGTTTTGATGCTGCTTTCTATGCTGATCTTCTGCTTATCCTGCAGCTCATCATCCGATGACGGTCAGGTGAATCTGCCTGATGGCGATGGCGAAGCGGACCGCGATCTGGAAGAGGATATCGATGGGAATATCGATGGGGATGTCGAAGAGGGGGGCGAAGCTTCGGATTCGGAAGGTGACTCAGAAGATGTATATTCCCCGTTCTGGGATGCTCCCGATGATGTCGGTGTTGTGGAGTTATTGGAAAGCAGTTCGTTTTTTGCAGAGCGCTCCTGGCTGGTGGATGAGCGTTCGAGTTGGTTTGAGGATATCACTCACGAGGAAGCGGGCGAAGTGCCCGGCGAATCCAGCAGGCTTGGATATTATGCGGTAGGCAACGGGCAGAGCTTCGGCTTTGTCGGCAGTTTTTATCCTCGTAACACTTTGCACGGCATGATCGGCCCCTACTACCAGAAGTACGGCAGCAGCGGCTTTTTCTCTGATTTCTCGGCTATGCTGCTGAAGGGTGAGAATCCTTTGCCCTGGAAGCGCGAGGTAATCTGGAAACCCTTGAAAGCGCAGATTCCTTTGACACGTATGCAGGTCAAGGGTTCACAGGTCGAATTGCACACTCTGACATTCGCGCCGAACTCCAGTGAAGGCAAGGACAGCGAACGCACTATAGTGCAGGTGATAAACGTCTCCAATCCTTCTGCCGAAGCAGTCAGCGGTATCAAGCTGCTTTTGCAGTCTTATTCTACAGCCAGCGCCGACGAAGGTTCTTATCTGGAGCAGGTACGCGAGGAAAGACAGATGCGCGTGACTTCTCTTGACAGCGCTTTTGTTGTCGCTGAATCGCCTTTGGAGAAATATCCGGCCTTTATTTCCGGTGAGCTTTCGCTTGCTGCCGGAGAGGAAAAGCAGTTTGTCGTCGTTTATGAATTTGCGGTGGCAGGTGACGAGTTGGGCGAGGCTACTCAAGATGTAATCAATGAAGGCTGGGGAAAACTGCTGGAGGAAACCCGGCAGTGGTGGCGCTTGTGGCACGATAGCGGCCTGCATGTGCATAGCGCGGACAGGCGCGTCAATGATCTTATCGAAGGATTGAAAGGCGCGGTTCGTTCGCAGGTGGCAGACAATGGCGCCATCTGCCCCATGTCTTATTA
>CAYTHG010000343.1:0-4575 GCA_964437525.1 uncultured Myxococcales bacterium
GTTTGTTAACATTATACCAGTTGATCGAACTGAAAAGCGTCCCCAAGACACAGGGGACACCCATCAAGAACGAGTCAGCCATCTCACGAACCATATCCAATCTCAGAAACAGGAATAAGAACTAGAATTCCCCGCGATCTTTGTACTTGAACTGATTCTCGTATAGCTCATGCATAAAGCCGGTTCCCATCAAGCCGTGAATCAACAGTCCGTCGATTTCGTCGCTTTCCATCAAGATTTTTGGAAGATGCGTGGAGAAACTTTCGTAAGAAATCGAGAATGTCAGATCGACAGGATTCCTGCTGGATGCCGTCGGTTCTATATACGGCTTGATTTTGCCCTGCAATTCAGCGCTCAACTCAGGCAACAAAAGTCCCGTGCGCTCGCATTGATCGGCCATGCTGGATGCCGGCCCGCCCGAATGCGTCAATATCGCCATCCTGCGGCCCTTGGGGATGTCCATGCAAGCCAAGGCGTGACCCCAGCCGTAAAGCTCGTCTATGGTCGAAGCGCGGATCACTCCGGCCTGTTCGAATACTCCATCATAAAGCACATCCGGACCGCCCATTGAGCCTGTATGCGACATGCCCGAACGCGCCCCGAGTTCCGTCCCGCCAATATATAAAGCCACAATAGGCTTTTTAGCAGCTACTCTTTTAGCACTGGCAATGAACTCCTTGCCGCGTTGCAAGCCTTCTATGTATAGCGCTATAGCTTTTGTATCGGGATCATGTTCAAGATAATCGATCCAATCCACCAGATCCACGTTGCTTGAGTTGCCGACGCTGACGGCTTTTGAAAGCCTGATGCCTCTGTCTCTCAAGTATGGCAAGGTCTGCGTGATATAGGTGCCGCTTTGACTGACAAGTGCCAGACCGCCGGGATTGTCGCGATGGGGAAAGACTGTCAGATTAAGCTTTTTGTGAGTGTTGATAATGCCTATGCAGTTCGGTCCCACAAAGCGTATCCCGTGTTTGTCGGCGACCGCTTTCAATTCTTCTTCAAGCACCCTGCCCTCTTCGCCCACCTCCCGGAATCCGGCGGTCACGACCACGGCCCGTCTCACTCCCGCCTGGCCCAATTCATCAAGCACTCGCGGCGTGACCTTGGTAGGTGTAACCAACATGGCGAGATCCGGCACGAAAGGCAGATCCTCGGGCTTTGAGTAAGCGGGCTTACCGAGTATTGTTTTCTCTCTCGGATGATAAAAAACAATTTTGCCTTCAAAGCCGGAGTTCATCAGGTTCAAAGCCTGAATGGAGCCCATTTTAGAAACATTGTTGCTGGCACCGGCTACGATGACAGACTTCGGGTTTATTAGTTTTTCAAGCGGATGTACTTCCATTACAACTCCCATTAAGAGCGCACTGTAAATACTTCTTTTAGTGCTGGATTTTAGTTTATTAGAACGGATGGACCGCCTGATACGGTCCGCTGATTAACAGAATGAACTTCTAGCTATGCAACAGAAAGCGCAGCCCCTAGCGCCCCAACCAACTGTGGATTGTCCAAAACCTGAATCTTTTTCCCAAAAGCATCGGACAATGCCGACACCATGGAATCGTTCAATGCCACGCCGCCGCTCATATAAATACCGTTGGCGCTTTGCAACCTGCCTGCCATAGCAGATACTCGCGAAGCCAGAGAGACGTGCAGCCCCCTGACGATCTCGCCTATTTCTTCCCCCTGCGCCACCAGCGAAATCACTTCGCTCTCGGCAAAAACCGTGCAAGTGTTCGAGATAGGAATAGCTTTGTCGGCACTCTTATAGAACTGGCCTATGTCGCCAAAAGGCACATGCAAACGCCCCAAAATAACTTCCAGAAATCGCCCGGTGCCAGCGGCGCACTTGTCGTTCATGGCAAAATCCAAGACCTCGCCCTTATCGCCGACGTGGATGATTTTTGTATCCTGTCCACCGATGTCCACAAGCACACCGGGCTTCTTTGTCAAAAAGAAAGCGCCTTTGGCATGACAGGTAATTTCGGTCAGAATGCGATCGGCCTTGATTCGCTTGCGGCCATAGCCCGTAGCACCGACAGGCACGTTCGCAGAAATTGAATGCGCCGCCCTCATCTCGGACAACACGCGCTCGGTCTGCTTGTCGATCAAAGGTTCGGCGTTCTCGACCTTGGAGGCAACGACACCGCCTTTAGCGTCGATAGCTACAGCCTTCCAGGTCGTCGAACCGATATCCACACCTATTGCCACACATTCAGCCATCGAAACTCTCCATAAACGCCAGCAAGCGTGTTTCGGCCTGCTCGGTAGAGAGCTGGCGTTCATCGGCGTGGTCCGCTTCCAAAAGCAGAACCTTGATTCCCATATCTTTTTGCAGACGCTCTTTCACATCCACCTGCCCCACAGAATACGGCTTGCAGCTTCTATCCGAATGCAGAACCGCGCCATCGACATCGAAGTCTTTTGCAAGCTCTACGGTGGTTTTCAAACGGTTGTCCAAGTCACGGTTGAGGTACACATAGGAATAAGTCTTTGCCGCCGATTCAAGTGGTTTTTGTGGATCTATCAATCCGCCCGCCTCGGCCCAGGCGTTTGAGTATGTAGCGCAGACAAAATTGAAACCGCGTTCCGCCGTCATGGTGGAATGCTCGCGCACCTTGAACCAGATCGGCAGGTTGTCCCACAGAAGCCGGTGCTGCTCGTTTTTGATGCCGCCGATACCTTTGGAAACTCTGTCGGTCAATTCGTCTTTTAAGCTGCGGTAATACTCGTTGCATTGCTTTGTGCCGCGAATGGTAACGATAGGCGCGATATGGAAGAAGGTGTCGATACCCGTCCACGGCGCGGGTTTGGCGCGACTGATCGACAGGCACTCGCCCCACAGCACGGAGCCGTCACGGGCGTTTTTGACAACTTCGGCCAATTTTTCAGGGTGCATCTTTCGACCGCTGATTTTCTCGGCAACTTCTATCGCTTCGCCTAACTGCTCCTTAACGTACGCAAGATGATGCTCTTTTGTGTCGCCATAAATGAAAGGCGTATCCACCAGCACCAGCGGGACGTTAAGATACTCTGCAAGGTTTCTGTACCAGTAAAGCACGGTCTGGCAGATGTTTGTGCAACAGGCGATAAAGTCTGGTTTCGGCAAGCGCCCGACGGGAGTCTTTCCCGAAATTACGCTGCCAATATCTGTACGGGCATAGCTGCAAATGTCGCGGGAGAAACCGTCTTTCTCGGCCACCTCCGCCAGCTCCGGCACCATGTGGCGCGTAGAACACAAGGCGGCGTGGTTTTCCGGATAAACCACATGAAAGCCCATCGCGAAAAAGATCTCCGCAGGAAAGCCGCTTGTAACCCACACCACAGGGACCGCGCCATCGGCATAACGGCCCTCGAAGTAGTTGCGAGTCATAATGTCCTTGAGTTTGCGCACCGATTCCAAAGGCGGCCCGAAGGGATTCTCGCGCGGCTTGCGGTTTCTCTTTTTGATATTCGCCTGCCATTTATCAAGCGCCATCAAAAAAGGACCGACAACATGTTTTGCAGTTTCATACTGTATCCTGCGAGTAATCATGCCACCGCCCCCTTCTTGGCCGAAGCCATCTCGACAAAGGCTTCAAGCCGCGTCACCACCTGGCCTGACAACTCTTTTTCAAGAGCAGTTTCCATATATAGCAACGGCGCTTCCATCGCTTTGAACTTTTTTTTGATTGCCGGGACATCGTACATTTCCGGCTCGCAGAAGGTCATGTTGTGCAGGATCAAGCCTTGAGCGCCGGATTTCTCGTACAACTCCGAGACATGCGCGGTGCGTTCCGGCAAACTTGATGAGCGTGTAGAGCATGGAGGAATCGAGAAATAGCGCTCGACTAAAAAGTCCAGCACATCGCCTCCGCAGAATTTATTCAGGCGAGCCACACGCCTGTTAATGGCTGCATAATCGTCCATGACCACATAAGCGCCCGATTCGTTAAGGTTGTCCAAAAGGTTCATGGGCTCGGGGACGATACCTGATAGCATGACAGGCGTTCCTGTCTGCACAGGTTTGTTTTCGATTCTTTCCTTAAGGCTTTTAAGCTCATCGAAATACTCTTCCGGCCACAGCCATTCACCTCGCCTGACAGAAGCGTAGAACTCCTTATCGGAAGCGTCGATATAGGCGCGCTTATCTAAAAGCTCAAGTAGCAAGGCATCAATCTCACAATGCAGAGAAACAGCCCATAATAGCTTTTCTTCGTCCAGCTTGTGTCCTGTAAAGTCTTCCAACTGCCCGATGAAATCTTTGAATTCGTTTCTAAGATAAACCTCGGAGCTTTTTCGGCGCTCGCCTTTCGGGTGAGTGAATCTCAGAACCGCACCACTCCAGCCTCCGAAATCGGGCAGGAGCGATGCCAGTCCTTGAATAGAGTCGCAAGTATGCGGGAACAAAACTGCATCGGCTTGGGAAGCAAAACCGCCTGCTATGAACGCCAGAGCGTTCCTGACCAGAGGGCAGACATACGTCTGTATCCTGCCGACTTCAGCACTTCTGGCCTCTCCCGGCGGTCCCCAAAGCTCAACGGCGTGAACATTGAAAGCCGTCAGAATCTCCTTGGGATATGAGATAGGCAACAC
>CAYTHG010000344.1:0-4574 GCA_964437525.1 uncultured Myxococcales bacterium
AGACTCGCGTCTACTACCGTGGCGTCGAAGACCCGAGCTACGGTTACGTGGATATCGGATTCCGTTGCGCGGCTCCTTCACCGTTCCACTAAAATGTGGACGGCCTAAGGCCGTAACCTAAAACAAAGGGCGGAGGTTGTAGAACCTCCGCCCTTTTTCTTTACATTTCGCTTGAATAATAGTAGTATTCTCTCTGGGGATACCAAAAAGATATAAAAAGAAATGCTTATTCTCGTTGGCTTTTGAGAGCTTTGAGTATTGGTTCGGAAGGCTATATCTATAAATTGGGGGGTAGATATGTCGACTTTTGCCATTTTGGGAAATGTTGTGGATTATCAGTTCGTTACTATGTCTTTGGGTGCTGAGACTACTGGTGTAAATGTAATGGTTGTGCTGTTGTTGGTTAGTATTGGTTGTCTTATGGAGTCAATTCGGCATAGTTCTGTTTATGATCAAGATGAGAGAAGAAGTTTTATGTCTGTATCTAAGGTCTGCTTCCTTGTGTTTTTAGCAGTTATATTCTTGATTCTTATCAAAATGTGAGCGCAGTTAATTAATTTGTGTATTGATTGGAAATTTTGCTCCTTTGGGTTTAGCTCCTGCTATAGTTCGGGGCAGGCCGCTCTCAGTTCGTCCAGTGAGCAGCAACGGCCTTCGCAGCAGCCTGTGGCTTTGAAACCGCTTGTTTCATAGGTGGCACATTCCACATTATAGACCGGGCAGGCCAGCGTGCTGTTGTCGTTGCAGACGGCGACACAGCTACCTCCCATACAGGTAAGATTCCCGCAATCAGTGACAGGTTGCCAGCAGGAACCGTCGCAGCCCATTGAAATGTTTCCAAAGCAGCCTGTCTGCCCCTCGTCGTTGCAGGGCTCGCACTCACTGCTGTCGCCGCAGGAAAACATAAGTAGGGATAGCATCAGGCAGCTTGCAAATATCGTGTATTTATTCATTGTCTGTCTTGCTCCATAAGTTCATTTATAAATTGTTGCAAGCGAGATTGCGCCGATTCGAAATCGTTGAATTCTTCAAAAAGATCACTGTCCAAACCGTCGGAAAATTGGAAAGAACAGGTGTCTATACCGATTACCGGCCTGTTGTTTTTGACGGCCAGAGCTATTTCCGATAGCGTTCCGCCCGCACCGCCTATGGCCACTATCAGTTTGCTGCTTAGAATATTGATGGGATTTCTGGCATCTCCCAGGTTTGTGACGATAGGTATGGATATGTAGGGGTTTGCAGCTTTGCTGCTGGGACCGGGCAATATGCCTATGGTCAGTCCGCCTGCTTCATATGCGCCCTTGGCGCTTGCTTCCATAACGCCTTTGCCGCCGCCGCACAAAAGCACAGCGCCCGATTTTGCAATCAACCTGCCGACCTTTTCGGCTATATTCCATTGCTTGTCTGTGCAAGTGCTTCCACCCATCACACCTGTTACAAAGGCTTTTCCCATACTCTCGCCTCCTTTACTAGCCGTCTAAGCTGTGCTATTTTAGCACCAGAACAAAGTATCTCCAATTCGAAGGGATTCCGGCATGAATCGGAAAAAGAAAACACTGTTGTTATTCGCGTTTTTGCTGGCTTTTGTACTTGGAAGGTTAAGCGGCGGTGTCTCGGGAGCAGTCGCCCAGAATTCAGACGATATCTTTGCTAAGCTCGATGTCTTTTCCAAGGTGTTGCATTACGTGGAGACCAGCTATGTCGAAGAGGTGGAGCAGGAGCAGTTGGTGTATGGCGCCATAAAGGGAATGCTCGACACGCTTGACCCACATACGATGTTCATGCCGCCCGATGTTTTCAAGGAAATGAAAGTCGATACCACCGGCGAGTTTGAGGGCGTCGGTCTGGTTATCGAAGCCCGCGAAGGCATCCTGGCGGTGGTCAATCCCATAGAGGGTTCGCCTGCTTATGATGCCGGAGTGAAAAGCGGCGATATCGTCTTGAAGATAGATGGCAAAAGCGTAGACGGCAAGTCCCTTTACGATACTGTGGATATGATGCGCGGTCCGATAGGCACTAGTGTCGTGCTTACCATCAGTCGTCCCAGCACAAAAGATCCGTTAGATTTTAAGCTGGTGCGCGATAGAATCAAGGTTGTCAGCGTGCATTCCAAATTGCTCGACAAGCGCACCGGTTATGCCAAGATCAAGTCCTTTCAGGAGCAGACCACCGACCAGTTCGTGCATGAATTGCAGAAACTGCGGGTTCAATCCGGGGGCGAACTTCAGTCTTTGATTCTGGATCTGCGCGATAATCCCGGCGGCTTACTGGAGCAGGCTGTGCGTTTGGGAGACGAATTCTTAAGCAAAGGTCTCATCACCAGCACAGTCGGGCGCAACGGCAGTCATGTCGAAGACGAAATGGCGCATGAGCGCGGTTCGTTTCTCAACGGCGAAATGGTAATTTTGATTAACGGCTATTCCGCTTCCGCCTCCGAAATCGTCGCCGGGGCGTTGCAGGATCATCGCCGCGCCAGCCTTATAGGAGGCCAGTCATTCGGCAAGGGCTCGGTCCAGAATATAATCGAGCTGGACGATGGCAGCGGTTTGAAGCTGACCGTGGCGCATTACTACACGCCCAACAAGCGCAATATCGATAAAGGTGGCATACGGCCAGATATTCTGGTGCCGCAGCCTGAAGATATGCTGGAAATGCAGACTGCCTCAGAGGGCGCTCTGCCGGATCTTCCTGCGGATATTATCGATGACGAAGGTATGCGCTTGTTGAAGTTGGACAATAAAAACGAGAATGTGCCCGATGATGATTGGCAGTTGAAAGTCGCTTATGCGTACTTGTCGGAAGATGGAAAAAAGCGCGTTCAGTAAACCCGCCTGATGATTGTTCCCGGATAGAAGTAGTACAGTATTTCCCGGTAATCGTGGCCCTGCTTGGCCATTACCGAAGACCCCCATTGACACATGCCTACACCGTGGCCGGATCCGCGTCCTTTAAAGATGTAAGTCGAGCCTGTTTTGCTGAAGGTGAAAAGCGTGCTGCGGATATTTCCGTAACCGAGTGTGGAGCGGAATTCCTCGCCTGTCATGGTCTCGGAATGTCCGGCATATTTGAGCCTGATGGTTTGCGCGCGTCCGCTTTTGCTGCGTTTTGCAATATCCAGAAAAAAGCGTTTGCCCAGTTTGGAGGGAACATTGAGCTTTTGGGCTAGCTTGGCGACGCTTATTTTGTAATCCCAGCGATAGCTTGTGGTGTTCTTGCAGTAGTCGCATTTGACGCCGGGCAGGTACGGTTCTTCGGTTCCCCATACTTCGGCTGCGCTGGCGGTGCGTCCTCCGCAATTTGAGTGATAGTAGGACTTGACGATATGGCTGGCGTATGTCAGCACTTCGCCGTGGGTTTCCCTGACAGCTTTTCTGGATTTGGCGTCTTCTGCGTCAAGGCCGCCATATACCTGATCGACAGCCGTATGTCCAAGATCGCAGTAAAGGGAAGGGCGCTCCAGTTTGCGGTACATGGCGTAAGTTCTAGCTGCGACCGCCTGGGCCTTTTTAGCCTCAAGGCTCCAGCTTGGCAGGCACTCCTTGTTTATCAGTCCGTACAGGTAGCTTTCCATGCCGATTTCGTTGACCAGAATCAGGCGGTTGGGTTGTTCTTCGTCGATGACGATAATCATGTCTTCGCGGAAGGATTTGCCCTTGTAGATGATGTAGCCCATGGTCGAACGCACGCGCAGGCGCTTGCTGCCGGTCTGAACTCCATCGACCAGTAGCCCTTTGTCTGCGGCCATGACAGTGTAGCGGTTTTTGTTCTTGGCTTTAGGTATCAGTTCTTCAGACGGCTCTTTGAAGAAATGCAGAGCCTTGCCTTCGATTGTCACCGCCGATTGCTCTTCGGCTATGCAGATGGTAACGCTACGGACATTGGTGTCGCTGGCTTGATATTCCTGTTCCTGAGCCGAGGCGACAGCCGATGCCGAAAGAAGCAGAATCAATGCAAGTTGCAGAATAGCTTTCATATAAAGCGCTCTCCATCTTTCCACTGGACAAGGCAAGGACTTCGTGTGGCAATGTCCGTAAACAATGGCAGGGAAGGCGGCCCGCTGGCGCGGGCCGCCGATTGTGAATTATTTAGGAACTTTTGCCCAGTCTTTCATGAACTGGTCTATGCCCTTGTCCGTCAGCGGATGCTTGGCAAGCTGTTCGATGACTTTCAAGGGGATGGTCGCAACGTCTGCGCCCATCATGGCGGAATCGAGAACGTGAATCGGGTTGCGGACGGATGCAACCAGAACTTCGGTTGAGAAACCGTAGTTGCTGAAGATGGTCACGATCTGCTCGATCAATTCCATGCCCGGAGCGGAGATGTCATCCAGTCTGCCTACGAAGGGCGAGACATAAGAGGCACCGGCTTTAGCGGCGATCAAGGCCTGTGTAGCCGAGAACACTAGCGTGACGTTGGTTTTGATGTTTTCGGCGCTTAATGTGCGAACGGCGATCATGCCTTCAAGGGTCATGGGGATCTTGATGACGAAGTTGTCGTGCATCTCGGCGTATTCTCGAGCCTGAGCGATCATGCCTTTGGCGTCGAGTGCGGTGACTTCTACGCTTATGGGGCCG
>CAYTHG010000345.1:0-4573 GCA_964437525.1 uncultured Myxococcales bacterium
TAGAGGCTCTTCCACGATTGTGTCCTCTGCCCCTTCAGGCTCTGGCTCCGGCTCAGGCTCGGGTTCTGGCTCTGGTTCTGGCTCAGGTTCTGGCTCAGGCTCAGGCTCTGGCTCTGGCTCTGGCTCTGGCTCGGGCTCTGGTTCTGGTTCCGGCTCTGGCTCTGGTTCCGGCTCTGGCTCTGGCTCGGGCTCTGGTTCCGGCTCTGGCTCTGGCTCGGGCTCTGGTTCTGGTTCTGGTTCGGGTTCAGGTTCAGGTTCTGGCTCAGGCTCTGGTTCCGGCTCTGGTTCAGGTTCAGGCTCTGGCTCGGGCTCCGGCTCCGGCTCGGGTTCAGGCTGCGGTGTAACCACTACGTCGGTTTTCTCCATCTCCTGAGTCTCCTCGATACCGCGCATGTGGTTTATCAGGCTTTGCAGTTCCTTCGGCGGCGAAGGATGCTTGTCGGCCGTTTCCAGAGCTTCTAAAAGGCTCTGAGACTGGAAGGACAAAAGCCCCTGACGCATGTTTTCCCAGGCTACCTGGAATTGCAGCAGGTCAGAATACAGGTCTGAGGGATACCTGTCGATATCGCCTTTCTCCTGAGATTCGCCGTGATAAATTACAAAGGCACCGCGATCCCACATGTAAAACCGGTAGATAGCCTCAAGACCGTGCAGATCGCCGATGCGAGCCGAGACTACGCGGCCGGTATCGAACAGTATCTCGCCGCTTTCGTCGTTGCGATCCAGCGTCATTCTACCGCTACGTCTGTTTTCCTCTACCGACAGCAGCATGTCATGCACCAAATGAGGCGAAAGCTCGCCTTGATATCGCTCGCGCAGGCTGCCGCGCCCGACGCGCTCCAATTCTTTTTTTCGAAGCAAAGAACGTACCCGCGTGGTGAATTCGCGCAGGTATATGGGTCGGGTAATGTAGTCGTCCACGCCGATCTCAAGACCGGTTATTTTGTCGGCCACTTCGGAACGGCGCGTCACAAAGATAAAACCCACATCCTTGTATTTGTCGTTCTGCTTGATACGATGGGCCAGAGTGAAACCGTCTTCTCCGGGCAGATCAACCTCGGAGATTATCAGTTGAATAAAGGATTGCGTTTCCAAAATATCCCAGGCCTGAGCTACCGTCTCGGCAGGCACTACTTCATATCCAGCCTTTTTCAAGCTGGTTTCCATAATCAGCCTGGACTGAGAATCGTTATCGACTATCAGTATTCGTTCCACTGCTCCCCCTAAATCATTGATCGGAAAAAAATGACTTCCTGCCCGAGTATATGTCACCACGAGACAGGAAGTGCAAAGATAGATTATTTAGAGCAATTGGCCTGCGTCAAGTGAAGCTGGCAGGAGCTTGAACCTACACAGTTGTAAATGAATTCCTCATTGACCTTGTCCCAGAACAGAGCGCATTCGTTGCCGCTGTGATCGTAGAGTTCTATTAGCTGACTGTCGCAGCCAAGGAATCCGACAAGCAGGCTCGATCCGGCAAATACCTGCATGTAGCAGGAGTCGTCTCCATAGTATTTTTCGAATCTCAATTTATCGTGCAGATCGGCTGAGCCCTGCATACAGCTACCCGGCGAGGCAGGCAGGCAGTAGTTGCCTTCAAGCGCTTCGCACTCGGAGCAATCGATGGGCGGCTTGGTGGCTTCTTCATCCTGACAACCCTTGATCGGGTCGAAGGCCTCGGGCGGACAGCAGACCTGCCCTCCGCCTGTGCTGGTCAGACATTGCATACCGCTGCAACAGCCGAGGAATGTACCACCCAGCGTTGTACAGGGTACACCGCGATCGAGGCAGAATGTTCCGGCACAAGCAGTAGTGCCAACGCATTTGCCGTTGGTAGGCGGGAATCCTGCCGAATCGCACTTCATACAGGGATTGACTTCCAGGCAATCGTCTATCATCGGATTGTATTCACAGCTTTCAGTAGCATCGGGCTTGCACTTATAGAACGTGGTTTCATCGCAATGCATTCCGAACGGGCAAAACTCGGGGCAGAGCCCTATGCATTCGCCGGTATATTCGTTACAGGGATAAGGATCGCACCAGCCGTTGGCCTTGGCGCGACAATCCGGGCGCTGCACACAGCAGTAATTGGAGTCAGGAGCGCAAGCCGGGTCATAGGCGCAGGTCGTGCCGCTGCCGCAATCTTCGCTGCAACAGGGTCCGCATGTGCTGCGGTTGCAGCATTCGTTTGCTCCGCAACCGTCGGGACAGTAATCCGTGGTGCAATAACCGGTAGTCTGATCGCATTCGCCCTGCTGACAGCCGGAATTCCAGCAGCCGTCTTCGCAGTAACCCATGAAACAGGTGTCGGGATGCGCGCAGTCATCGAAGCTTGCACAAACCTCTCCTTCACGGCAATAACCGCTTACGCATTCGGCGGGGTAATCGCAGGGGAAGTTGGTATTACAGAAACGACAGACTCCGGTACCTGATGTGGGATAATCTATGCAGCGCAGCCCAGAATCGCAATCATCGTCGCCATTTGCATCGTCGCAAACTTTTGAGCAGCGCTCGGTTGAGTCACAAACCAGATCTACGCGGCAGGGAGTATATGAATTGCAGACTTCGCCTTCGAGCTTTCCTGTTCCAGGCTCTAAAGCGCAGACTCCGGCACCCTTACCTGCCATTTCACCGATGGTCAATATACGGCAAAGTTGACCTTCCGGGCAGACAGGGGCGAATGGATCGCATGATTTGGCGCAGTGGTGAGTGATGGTGTCGCAGCGCTCATCGTCGGCGCAATCGTAATCGTGAATGCAGGTAGGCAGCGGGTCATCCATTTCCTGCTCTACATCTTCGCCATCTCCGTCTACAGGCAGATCGCTATCCTGATCCACATCGCCGTCCAGCAGCGGTTCACCCGGATCGCATTGCCAACTCGAATCCCCGCCTTTGTCACGACATGCCAAAAAAGGCACGCAACTGTCGGCCTTTTCTCCGCAGGAAACCCATTTGGGCCAGCTCTGATTGGTCTGAATATTGCGACAGTCGTCTTTGCAGGTCGCAAACTCTTCCATATCAAGGTTGTTTACACAGGTTTTCAAGGCATTACAGTAATTGTTGCAGATCAATCGGCAGTCGGACAGCGGTTCACTACTGCTGTCATCATCGACATCGCCATCGTTGTTGCTGTTGTAATCACCCGGTGTAAATACAGGACCACCATCGTCTGCTTCTTCGTCATCAGACGAACAGCCCCATGTTACTAATGATATCAACAAGATAACGGAAAGAGCATATACTGCTTCGCGAGACATTTAATCCTCCTTGGAAAGCTCACAGGAATATCTGTGCTATTTTAATAGAAACCGGGCAATTTTTCCATAACTAATTGGATTATGTCAATAAACGCCCCTGAGCAGTCTCCAGTCTAGAAACATAATCGGCAGGCAAATGTCGCCGGGCGGGTGGATTCCCACCTTCGTTTTAATCACCGATGGCAAGAGTCAGGACAAGCGCCTGCCGGACAGCTATGGTCGGGAGATCTGAACCAACTGGATCCTCTTATATCAAGTGTTGCTCAAGCTGGCCCTGCCCCCGCCTGATCGAAATAATCCCCGCCATTTGCTTTTAATCTAAGCTTGTGCTTTTCTATTTTCATCGTTTTAAAGACGAATTCCGGCAACTTAATTCGGAGGGACACATGCAGCAGAAAATTCTATATTCGCCTGCCTTTTCAATGGCGGAGATAGAGCTTCAAGAAGGCGAATCGGTGGTGGTCGAGAGCGGCTCCATGGTGGGCATGTCCGATAACATGGACATCAAAACGTCCGTAGGCGGCACCGGACGAGGCTTTTTCGGTCGCATTTTCGCTTTTCTGGCGGCTCTGATACGCAAGGTCTTCGGCGGCGAATCCATATTCTTGAACACCTACACGCCGCAAAGCGGACCCGGAAAGCTCTTGGTTTCACCCTCCTTGGCCGGAGATATCATCCACAAAAAAGTCGAGGGTGGCACCTTTTATGTGCAGGGTTCGGCATATCTGGCCTCAAGCCCTGAATTGAGCGTCAAAACCAAATGGATGGGCCTGAAGTCGCTTTTCGGAGGCGAAGGGCTTTTCCTTTTGCAGACCGAAGGCACAGGCGATCTGTGGTTCAACTGCTACGGCGCGATCAAGGAAATGGAGATTGACGGCGACTACATCGTCGATACCGGGCATATCGTCGCTTTTGAGGACAGCCTGGATTTCAAGGTCAAGGCCGTCGGCGGATTGAAAAGCACGCTGATGTCGGGAGAAGGTCTGGTGACGCACTTTTCCGGCAAGGGCAGGCTGTATATACAAACCCATAATCTCGGCTCGCTGGTCGGCTGGGTTACACCTCTGCTGCCTTTGTAGCGGGACTTTGAAAGGAGAATGAGATTATGGATATCAAAATAGATTACAGACCGGCTTTCCCGGTCGCTACAATAAAGCTCGAATCCGGCGAACAGTTTGTCGGAGAAAACGGCGCAATGGTCAGCATGTCTTCGAATCTGAGCGTGGAAACCTCCACCAAGGCCATAGGCGGCAAGGGCGGATTGCTCAAGTCCCTGGCGCGCAAGCTGGGCGGCGAGTCGTTTTTCAATAACGTCT
>CAYTHG010000346.1:0-4568 GCA_964437525.1 uncultured Myxococcales bacterium
GCTCTTTAGGGTTGAGTTGCAATCACGAAGGTCTGTGCGTTTCCGGTTTTCCCGCAGACTGCGGCGGCTCTTGTCCTTCAGGATACATTTGCGATCCTGCTTACAATCAGTGTGTCTTAAACTGCCCGTCCTGCCCCGAAAATCAGTGCTGCGATGCGGACTCGGCCCCGAACTGCTACGCCTGCATCTGCGAGAACCCTTTTGTATGCGGGCTGCTGATGCCGCCTTGCTGCTACGGTTTCCATTGCTATTATCCAGCCTATGGTGTTGAAGGACTTTGTATCCCGGATTGACTCGGGAAATGAGCTAGGCACGAGTTCAGGAGGTAAGACGGGAAACTTATTACACGATATTTCCTGATTAATGCCGGATAAATAATTTATTCAACCTGCGCACTTGATACATAAAGAAAATAAGGCACAAAGAAGGCCGCGCCCTGTAAGGGCGCGGCCAGTTTGGATTGTTGACGAAGTTCCCGCCACTGGGCGGGGACTTTTTTTATAATGAAAGAGTCAAAAGACAGCCTCCGCCATCAAACTATACAGACCTTAGATCCTCAATCCTCGTACCAATGGAACTCGGAAGTTTCAAGGATAGTCTTGGGAGAATCCAGATAGGTGATCAGACTTTTAATCAAGTCGTGGTGGCGATCTTCTTCTTTTACCATCAAGCTCAATATTTTCTTCTGGCCGGTTTCTACCGCCTTTTCAAGTTCTCTTTCGTAATGCAGCTTGGATTTCAATTCAAAATCGAGAGCCTTATCCAGCACGGCCTGAATATCGGTTTCTTCAGCAAGGAACTTTTCGTTCGTTTTAGAGGCATCAATCAGAATCTGCTTGATTCTGTACATGGTTTCCGTTGGCTTGGGATCTTCTGTCGAGCCTTCTTTTAAAGAACGAATGTAATCTACATGCGTCAATTCGTCAGCGGCCAGCCCCTCGAAAATGTTTTTTGCAGCCTCGCTTTTGGCGGCTGCCGCGAAATCGGTATACATTTTGTGTCCAAGGTATTCAAATTCAATTGCCTGATCGAGGATATCCATTTTTCCCTCCATATGAGTAATTAAGTTTGATTCTCTTTTCAGTTTTTTGCCCTTAGATAATGATAAACACTATTTCCCCGATGGCTAGGATAAAAATTGAAAATGCTGCTCTTAAATTTACTGGGCACTCCCTGCTTTCAGGTAGATTACATTTCATATAATGCATATAAAAAACCGCTCATGCTGAGTGACTTCGCATAGCGAAATTGTATCGAAGCATCCCTCCCTCGATACACCTCCCTGCGGTCGGCACTCGGGATGAGTGGAGATACACGCTTCGGCACTCGGGATGAGTGGAGATACACGCTTCGGCACTCGGGATGATCGGAGATACGCGCTTCGCGCACACGGTATGAACGGAGGCGAGTTTTAATAATTGCTTGCAAATGTTCATTTCGTGTTAATATTTTCTAGCAGAGAAAACAAAAACATTACCCAGCGAAACAAATGTGTCGGAGAAAAATATGAGCAGACTCTTATTGTTGTTTTTTTTGTGCGCTTTTGCCGCTTTTATCCCTTTGGAGTTGTCGGCGGCGGACAAACCGCTGGTTGTCACCACCATCGCGCCGCTGGAAAGCATTTTAACGAAACTTGCAGGCGACAAAATGGAGATTCACCGCTTGCTTCCGGCAGGCGCATCACCGCATACCTACGCCCCCAAACCGCACGACATGCTCAAGGTAGAAAAAGCGCTGGCGCTGGTGTATGTCTCCAATTCCTTTGACGGCTGGGCGGCGCGTTTCGATGTAAAAAAGAAATATCGCGTCATAGAGATGCTGCCCGAGAAATTGCTGCTGCACCTCAAATCGCGTCATCATCACGGCCACGATACCCATAAAAAAAGACACGATGCCGAAGGCAAAAACAAAGCCGGTATAGACGCCCACTTCTGGAGCGATCCCATGGCGGTCAAGGCCATTCTGCCGGGACTGGCGGTCGAGTTGTGCAAGCTCGACAAAGACAACTGCGTCACCTATAAAGTCAATGCCGAAAAGTTTTCCGAGAAACTGAACACCCTGGATGCAGAATTGCAGAGTAAGTTCAAGCAATACGCAGGCAAAAAGGTTTTATTCGCCTACCCGTTTTTTAATTACTTTCTGAAGCGTTACAAACTCGAAGCTCTGGAAATACTGGTCAAGGTTCCCGGCAAAGACCCGACCCCCAAAGAAATAAAAGCCGTGCTTAAAAGCATAGCCAGACACGATTTGAAGTCGGTCTTTACCTTGCAGCAATTGAGCCGCCGCCCGGCGGAGTTATTGGCCGAGTCCGGCAAACTCAAGGTAGTTACAATGGACCCGCTCGGCGGAGTGGAAGGCCGCAGGAATTATATTGATTTGCTGCGTTACAACGCCGAGTTGTTATTGAAAGGCCTCAAATGAGCGATTTGGCGGTTGAGGCAAAAGATCTAAGCGTCCGCTTCGGCGATCATCGAGCGCTGGACGGGATTTCTTTCGAACTGCCCAAGGGCGGTTTTCTGTCCATCATCGGCCCCAACGGTGCCGGCAAGACGACGCTCCTAAAGACTGTCCTGGGTCTGATAAAACCAACATCCGGCAGCGTCTCGGTCAAAGGCCAGATGCCTGCAAGCATCGCCCCCGGAGTGATAGGCTACGTGCCGCAGGTAAAAATGCTGGATCGCACATTCCCAGCCAAAACAGTAGACCTTGTAGTAAGCGGTTTAAACCACAAATGGCCTGCCATTATCAGGCAAAAAGATCGCGAAAAAGCCTTGAAAGTTCTAAAGCGCATGGGAGCGCTGCACTTGGCCGAAAGGCGTGTAGGCAAGCTTTCGGGCGGTGAATTGCAAAGAGCTTACCTGGCGCGGGCCTTGATGGGCGACCCGGAAATAATAGTGCTTGATGAGCCGGCCACCGGCATAGATTCGGTCGGTGAGGAAGACATGTACATGATGCTTGAGAAGCATCAAAAGAAGACCGGCGCGACGGTTTTGATAATCACGCACGACCTAAACGCCGTTTGTCACCTGTGTTCACACGCGCTTTTGATAAACCAGAAGCAAGTCGGTTTCGGCAAACCATATGAAGCCTTGAGCGAAGACAACCTGCGGCGGGCCTTCGGACATGTGGGGCACGATCACGATATGATGCTTTTCAGGATGGGAAAACATGCTTGAAGTACTCTCACTGCCATTCATGCAGCGCGCCCTTATCGCCGGAATACTGGTGGCGATTCTGTCTGGATATTACGGCGCTTTCGTCGTTCAGCGCGGCTTGAGTTTTTTGGGAAGCGGACTGGCTCACGCCGCTTTCGGCGGTGTGGCCTTGGGGCTTTTGATAGGCGGCGAACCAATAGTCGTTGCAGCACCCTTCACACTTGCCATCGCTCTAGCCATAACCTGGGTCCGTGAGCACACAGAATTGGGCTCGGACACAGCCATAGGCATATTCTTCTCCATCGCAATGGCGCTTGGAATAGTATTTTTATCCATGCGTGATGAATACAGCACGGAAGCCTTCGCTTATCTGTTCGGTTCTATCCTGTCGGTATCCAGCGCCGATATCTGGGTCACCGCAGCAGTGCTTGTCGTATCGCTGTTCACACTCAGAATATGGGGACGCTGGGCCTATGCGACTTTTGACAGAGAGCTGGCCATGGCCTACAGGTTGCCCGTCAGACGCGACGATTACATACTTGCTGCCATGATAGCCGTGACGGTGGTCTGTGCGGTCAAGGTCTTGGGAATAGTGCTGATTACCGCTTTTTTAGTGATTCCCGCCGCCACCGCGCGCATGGTATCCAAAAGCTTCTTCGCCATGAGCATCCTGGCCGTCCTCATCGGGGTGTCAGCCACCGTCATCGGGCTGTTCGCCTCCTACCACTTCGACGTTCCCAGCGGCGCGACCATTATCCTGGTCCAGTCCCTGCTGTTTTTCCTGTCGGTGATCTTCAGGCGCTAGGAAAAACTAATTTGTAGGAACAATCAAGTTGAGAAACATGCAGTTCAGATTACCGACAAAGTCAACTCTTTCAAGAAGGTGAAGGATAAACTTCCGTCACACCGCGCAGGCGTGGATCCAAGTGACTGATTTACTTGATGGATTACTGCTTTCGCGGGAATGACACAATTGCTGTCTTTTTACTCGGATTATGAAAACTATGCTTTGTCAACAGGCTCAGTTACGGCACTATTTGGACACAAAAAAAACGGTGAGTCTAACGACTCACCGTTTTTTAAAAAGATGGGGTGGGTGATGGGATTTGAACCCACGGCCTCAAGGGCCACAACCTTGCACTCTAACCACCTGAGCTACACCCACCATCTATGATATATATTCCTGGTACGCCATGCAGGATTCGAACCTGCGACCCACGGCTTAGAAGGCCGTTGCTCTATCCAACTGAGCTAATGGCGCCACTTTGTGAAAGAACCGAAATCAAAAGCGAAAGTCTGTATAGCAGGACTCACGGTGGTTCGTCAAATGTTTTACTTCATATGGCTTGTTTTTTAATTTGACGACAATTTCAGATCTCCGGATCATTATGAGCTTTTATCCTTCCAATGTCA
>CAYTHG010000347.1:0-4533 GCA_964437525.1 uncultured Myxococcales bacterium
ATCTGGCATTTGTGAAGTATGAAGCAACACGAGTCGCCAGCATCAAACCCGCTACGGCGTAAAAACCCGTCCCCAAAGCCAGCGCGTAACGGAACATCTGGTTGGTCCCGTCGTACTGCAAAGGTGTCTCTAAAATCAGGTTCTGTATAAAGGTGCCCAGAAATCCCAGCAGATAAAAAGGCATCCACAGTATGGCCGAGCCGACTGCAAAACCGTTTGAGACGTGACCGGAAGCCGTCAAATGATTCCAGCGCGAGGCGGTTTTCCAGAAGGCAAACTCATTTCCGAAATGCAGATCGAAATCGAACAGCGCCGAATGCATGTAAGATATGAGCGAATGATTCTCAGCGGAATGCACTCCCGCCGAAGCCAGAGCCGCCCATAACCCTACCAACAGCAGGGCAAATGCCAAAAGAGCTTTCTCGCCAAGCAGGGGAGTTGTCAGACTAGGCTCTGAGTTCATACAAGTATACACTCACTAATCAGAAGTTGAATTTTATGGGAAAAGAAATCTACTTTGGAAAGTTAATGGTACCGGAGGTGGGACTCGAACCCACACATACACAAGGTACACCAGATTTTGAGTCTAGCGCGTCTACCAATTCCGCCACTCCGGCACTTTCAAAGAAGCAAAGCAGAAATCTTTTACCATCAGCGGGAACTACAAGTCAAGTTTATGCTGACAAAAATAGCGTTTCGTATTTATCCCTGACTACATCCCCTCAAATATCCGATGCGCAACGCAAAGAAGAGATAACCTTTGACAAGCTTTACTTTAAGAGTTAATTCAATCATATGCAAGAAACACTATGGAATTTACAGGGAGGAAGAAAATGAAAGGTCTTAAAATAGCCTTCATTTTGGCACTGATGGCAATACTTATTCTGACGGCCTGCGGTGGCGATGATTCAGATGACAATCAAAGCGATGGCGACACGGATACGGATAAAGCAACAGGCGAAAACGACGGTGATGTAGACAGCGGCGGAGACGGCGACATGGATACAGCAGAAGACGGCGATATATCCGAGGAAGACCAAGCCGAAGACGGCGACGACGCGGACGGCGACGACGAACAGGTGCCGGGCGACGAAGATGAAGATATCGTAGATGGCGATTATGAGCAGGTAGAACTCGCTCCCTTGGAATGGACAATCGAAACCCTGGACGACGGCGGCGATGTCGGCAAGTTCTCGTCAATTGCCGTAGACTCAAACGGCAATGTCCATATAGCTTATGCCGACAACGACAATTCCCACTTAAAATACGCCAGCGACAAAGCCAGAGGCTGGGAAACGGAGAGCATTGACGAGTTGGGCGGTATCAGTACGGATATAAAGACCGACACAGACGGCAAAGTGCATATCAGCTACATAGGCGAGACTGTTCCCAAGTATATCAACAATGTCTCAGGCTCGTGGAGTAGCGAAGCAGTGGCAGGCATGGGCTGCATGAGCATGGAATCAGCACTCGATTTAGACTCCGACGGCAATGTCTACCTGCTGTATTTCAGCGGCGGCTCAGGAGCCAGCCTTTGTACAAATAAAAGCGGAAGCTGGGGATCAGAAACCGTAGGACTAGGTCCGCACGGCGACGATCTGGATATAGCGCTTCATGAAAACAAAATACACATCAGCTATCACAAAAACGACTATCAGGAATCGGACCTGGAGTACGCGTACAAAGATGGCGATACCTGGCAGACAGAGGCGATAGCCACCGAAGGCAAGGTAGGACGCGCCCATTCGCTCTATGTAGATGCACAAGGCGCAATCCATATGGTTTATCTGGAAGAAGATAAGGGCAAGCTGGTATACGCAGTAAAGACCGACGGCAGCTGGTCCAAGACTACCGTCGATTCCACAGGTAATGTAGGCAAATACAACGCCATAAGCGGATACCAAGGACACATCCTCATCGCTTATTACGACGCGACGGCCAAAACGCTCAAGTACGCAAGAGGTTATCAGGGCAGTTGGGCAGGCGGAACCATAGACGACAGCGCCGAAGTCGGCCAGTATTGCTCGCTGGCGATATCTTCGACAGGCACGACGCATGTTTCCTACTACGACTCGACAAACGGCGACTTGAAGCACGCACAGGCGGAAATAAAATAAGGGCCAATCTATTAGGCAAAACTTCAAAGCGAGCTTAAAACAGCCCGCTTCAGATTGCTGACAAAGCCGGGTAGGTCGGGCAAATTTCTTGCCCGACACGAATCGGGAATTGTCGGGTGAAGAATCACCCGACCTACAACTAGATTCCCGCCTGCACGGGTGTGGTAACTTTTTTTATTTCTCAATAACTCTGAAATTAAAGCTTTGTCAATGCTCTCAAGCAGGCTTTAAATAACCCGCTTTTTTCATTATTTTCCATTAAACATTAATAACTGCCCTGCCGGTTGCCCGGAATCCTTAAAAAAGCTATTATTGAATGCAAGGTTTTGTATTCGATCAACAACATCAACGGAGTCAAGTCATGCACAGGACTTGTATCTTTTTTATCGCTCTTCTTATGTTCTCTTCGCTGATCTGGAGCTGTTCCGATTCAAAGGACAATCTTTCAGACATAGCCCAATCGCTTGAAGACAGGCTCTCCGGCGCTCTGGAATTCGATTCCAGCGAAGTTGTTGAAGACACACCGCCTAAAGGCAGCGAAGAAGACAACGCACCTCAAATATCCGGCAAGGACATACCTCCGGTATTGAACATCGGCGGGGATTTCCTGATGACGCTTGTAAGCGATTTCGGCCAAGCGGAAGAAATCGACAAGGCCATCGTTTATGTAGAAGGAGCTGCTTCATACATCTTAGTCGATGTTATCCCTTACGCACAGGATAGCGCAGTCAGGTTCGACCTGCTCGGTATACTGGCAGATGACACAAAGCTGGTCGGCAACAGTTTCGAAATCAAATTCGCTCTGCAAACACAAAGCGGATTGACTGGACAATATGTAAGCTTCGATATTGAAATCGAAGGAGAAATGGAAACCGACAGCAAACTTGCCGTTGTCAGTCTCTTAGACGACGAATACAAACCCGACGGCAGACCGCGCGGCTCAGCCTCAGAAAACGCACCACAGATAGACGGCTTCGCGGCACCTTCTATTGCAACGCCCGGCGAAAACTTCTCCATAATGGTGCAGACTTCTTTTGTAAAGCCCGAACTCATCAGCGGATTGATTTTAGGAGCGGAAGGCGACCCCGGTTTCCGTGAATACTCCGGCAAAGCAAGCGGCTATACAAAGACAATCGTCAAAGGCGCAAGCGTTATGATAGAAGGCTCTTTCTCGGAGGCATTAAAAGACTTCGAGGAAGGCTCGGAAATCGTTTTCCTGCTGGCCTTGAAGCTAGAGAGCGGCGAAGTGGGCTTGTACAGAAGCTGGCGCATCGAGGTTATGCACGAAGCGGAGCCAGCAGACGGAGATGAAGAACCCGATATGGATATCGATGAAGACACAGACGACAATATAGACGGCGACATAGACGACGATCTTGATAGAGAGACAATAACGGAGTCGGTAGAAAACGTTGAGACAATAGAAGGAATCGAGCAGGAAAACGAGCAGATCCAGGGTGGAAAGGTGTCCTTAACCTTGCACCTCTCCACCTATATGGCAGGCTTTGACAGAGAAGTCGGGCTTCAGAAAATCGACACCATGCCGTGGGAAACGGAAATAGATTTTCCCATGGTCGAATCTTCCAATAAAGATGCAGACGTTCTGTATCTGGCCGAAGACGTTCCACTCGGACGCTACCGTGTCGTGACACTGATAGACAGCGGCCAGGGAGCCTACTCCTTTCCAAGCAATTATCACTGGGCGCTGGAAGGCCCGCTGGACATAAACCCCAATAAAACCGTTGATGCCAATATATGGGCGGGGTTGATGCCTGAACCATCGACTGGTATCGTAGCGTCCCTGCAAACGGAAGTCAGCCTGCCTTATGACTACACAGACGCCAGAGTCTATCTGATAGCTAATAAAGAACCGGTAGACAACTTAAAAGATGCCTTGGAAAATATGGTCGATATAGAACCTCTTATGGCAAACATGAATCCGATCTCCGGCCAGCTATCATCTCTTAAATACGGAGAATACTATGTTTCCGCATGGTGGGACCGTTGCCAAAAAGATAATGCCGATCAGGACTACTGGCAAAAATGGGACGAGTCAGCAGTAATCAATACCGACAATCCATATCCAAACTTGTCCGCAATGGATTCATCCCTCGAAAATCTCAACTGCCCGGGAGCCCCGACAGAGGTTTCCATTTCACCCAACCCCTTGATATTCTCAAGCCCTGCAATTAGCACCAACAACAGCACAGACTTCACCATTCAGAATGAAAAGAACGAACTGATACAGATCAAAGCACATGTTGCAGGCGGAGGATTCTCTCCGGCGAGTCCCTTGGATCTGCCGCTGATAATAGAGGCAAGCGAAAGCATACCGGGCGTAATAAATTTCTATACACCTGTGGACGGCTCTTTCGAGGAAACATACTGCATCATTACAAGCAATAAACTACATCCC
>CAYTHG010000348.1:0-4530 GCA_964437525.1 uncultured Myxococcales bacterium
GATCAAGCAGTCTCTCGGTTCGCTCCGAGAGTACCTCGTTGAAAGGCGAAGCTATCAGGCAACCTATTGGAGTGAACAGCAAATACGCCAGCACAGCCATAAACAGAAAAATGAAGATGGCCAGAATATACCACATGGTTTCGGCCAGAACTCTGCCCTCGGGATACTCCCAGATCAATTCGACCAGATCAACCCTATAGTTGATGAGAAAATAAAAACCGATAATGAAAAGCAGGGCGTTTATCAGCAGGGGTATTGCAACATAACGCCGCATCTTGGGCTCGTTGAAAACCAGCTTGAAACCCGTGAACGGTTGCCTGAAACCATGTACCAGATCCTCTATCAAATGCATGAACCTCTCCGACATATAAATAATTCCACCCTTTTATGACTAAAGGATTAGAGAACGGAAAGCAAGTCTCTGTACTCAAAACACAAGAACAATTCTTTTGTTACGGAATTACTTGAAGCGACAAATTGATTTCTGTATACTTCTGACCAAGTAGTGAGTGGTTGTAGATTATTTATAAAATAACTAGTGGACAAAGGAAAATTCTTTGTCTGGCTATCTTAGAAGTATCCTGAGTGTTCGATGACTTCCAACCCTAAGAGGTTAAAATGAAGATCGTAACAACACCCCGAATTCTGGTATTGTCGCTGTTTATCTCAGTCCTGATGTTAAGCGCCTGCGGTGGCAGTGGGGGCAATGATGAAATCTCAAGCGACGGAGACCAGCCCGGTGCAGATGAAGATCAGAATGCCGATGGCGATCTCGCCGAAGATGAAGATGAAAATGCAGACGGCGACAAAGATGAAGATCCCGACACCGACGACGACGCCGATGGCGACATGGACGGCGACGGGGAGTCTGACACCGATGGCGATGAGGATGGCGACGCGGAGCCTGACGCCGATGGCGATGAGGATGGCGACGTAGAGCCAGACGCCGATGGCGATGTGGACGGCGACACGGAACCTGACGCCGACGGCGATGAGGATGGCGAAGTGGAGCCTGACGCCGACGGCGATGAGGATAGCGACCTTGTCGAGGAAGACCCAGAAATCGAAGCGGAAGAAGAGCTGGAGGTCGAAAGTGAATCTGAATGGCCTCAAGTCTGTGCTAAAGCTACAGATCAAATCTCATGCGGAGAGAGCATAGACGGCAACAATGAGAATTCGCCTTCGGAATGGAATATTTATTCCTGTCTACCGCAGGATTACGAGTTAAACGGCAAGGAAGATCTTTACCACTTCGACAGTCTGTGCGATGGAACTGTCTGGATCAATCTTTCGTCAACTGACGTAGATCTGGACCTGCTTGTTCTCTCGGACTGTTCGACTGATAGCTGCATAGATTTTTCCGTAGATATCATTGACGAATCCATAGAATTGCAGGTCGAAGCCGGAACACGTTATTACATAGTCGTTGATGGAGTGGATGAATACGACTATGCCGATTACTCCTTAAGTGTTTCCTGCACCTGCATAGATTGCAAAGACAACGACGAGGACAGCTACTTCGGCTATCACCCTTATAGCTGCCCTACCGGAGACGACTGCAACGACGGCAACGGTTCCATAAATCCGGGAATGCAGGAAGTGGAATGCGACGGACTGGACAACGACTGCGCAAACGGAGACCTTTGCCAGCACTACGTCTGCGTCGATAACGACGATGATGGCTTCTATCTCTACGATGCCGACAGTTGCCCCATGGGCAAAGACTGCAACGATGAACTCCAGGCTATCAACCCAGATGCAACGGAAATCGAATGCGATGAAACGGACCAGAACTGCGACGGCCACGACTTGTGCGCCGGCAGCGGACAAGCCTGCGATAGCTGCTTCCCGCTTGTAGGCGGTTGCGCTACAGGATTCTCATGCACAGGCTACTTTGAAGATCTTGTATTCTTCTGCGCCATGAACTGCGGCGACACTGGAGTCTGTCCGGACAACACCACCTGCCGTTACGATTACTTAGCCGAAGACTATGTCTGCTGGCCCGACATTAGTGCATCCTGCCAGGGCTCAATGCTTTACAAGGAAGACTCCTGCGGAAACGATCTGGGGCATGTGGACTGCGGTTCTGCCACATGTAACGCCGGAGCCGGAGTATGCGAATCGGCCTGCAACGCTATCGAAGGAAGCATAATCTGCGGCCAGACCATAAACGCCAACAACTCCGCCGGAGAAAACCAGTTCGAGGAGTACAACTGCCTCAAAGACGAAAACGGCCCCGAGCTTGTGTACAGCTATCAGGCGAGCTGCGACGGCAGCGTCATCGCCAAGCTTGACATTCTGACAGACGACAACCTCGACCTTGTTATACTTGAGGACACCTGCAGCAACGGAAACTGTATAGCCGTGGCTTCAAGCTCCGATCAACAAGATCAAGTGGCTTTCGATGTCACCAATGGCGAGGACTACTATATAGTGGTTGACGGCTACAACAATGGTGCGGGCTGGTTCGATTTATCCCTGGAATGCATCTGCGACAACGAGAAACTGCCCCATTGCTCGACTTGCGAAAACGATTCCCAGTGTGCGGACGGCGCGGCCTGCCTGTCGTATGACAGCCCCAGCGGTGAAGGCTCCAAGGTCTGCGCCGCCGATTGCTCAACAGACGGCACCTGCCCCGCAAATTCTCACTGCGAAGAAACCGGCCACTTTGCCTTCCACTGCATCCCCGACCTGACCGGAAGCTGTCAAGACGCTGAACTGCATGTGGAGGATGCCTGCGGAAACAGCTTCTTGTGGGACACCTGCGAATCGGCAGCCCTGTGCGATGCAAGCGCCCTGGAATGCAAGTCTTTGTGTGTAGATGAAGATGAAGACGGCTATTTCGCATACGATGTCAACGACTGTCCTTCTGGCGACGATTGCAACGACGATAACGGCAGCATCAATCCCGGAGCCGAGGAAATCTTGTGCAACAGCGAAGACGAAGACTGCAACGGACAGGACGACTGCCCGACTGCAACGCAGTGCGAACCCTGCGAAAACGGACACTGCTCCGCAGGCCATTACTGCTATAGCTGGTCGGGAGACGAGGAGTATCAGTTCTGTCTGGCGGACTGCACCGACAGCGAATGTTCCGATACTTGGGAATTGATATGCACCGACTTTATCAGCGGCACAGGCGACGGGCCTTTCTATTGCAGACCGAAACGATCCATCACCTGCGACGGCGACACCTTCTCAGAATCGGACACCTGCGGTCACGTCCTTGATACGGCAGACTGCGACTTTGACTGCTGGGCAGACTTCGGCTGCCTCAACGGTTGCGATACGGAAACAAACATTGCCTGCGGTGAGCTTGTATCCGGCGACACCACAACAGCAGAATCCCGCACGACTTACTACTACAACTATGAAGACACTATCGACGACCTCTCCGGCCCCGAGCTGAGCTATAAGTTCACCACAAGCTGTGACGGTGAGTTCTCCGCCCAGATAGGCTCAGACAGCAACCTATACCTGATTGTTCTGGAGGCCCGCAGCGATGGCACCTGCCGCAGCAACAAGCTGGTTACAAACGCCTGGAGCGGATCTCCCATCGCCACATGGACAGCCACTTCCGGCAGCATCTATTATCTTATCGTCGATGGCTACGATGGTGCTAAGGGCAACTTCGATCTGCAATTAAGCTGCTTCTGCGGAGACTGCATCGATCAGGACGAGGACAGCTTTTTCGGCTACGATCCCGTCAACTGCCCGACCGGGACCGACTGCAACGACGACGACCCCGACATCAACCCTGATGCGACTGAAATCCAGTGCGACGATATAGATCAGGATTGCAGCGGACTGGACCTGTGCGAAAACCCGGTCTGCGATGTGGACGAGGAAATCGCCTGCGGTGCAAGCGTCTCGGGCAACAACTACGGTCAGACAAGCGACATAGAATTCTACACGGGCGAATGCAACAACAGCTACGCGGAGACCTCGGGCGAGTATATTTACCACCTGACTGCCGACTGCGACGGCTTGCTTAAAGCGGAGTTCACATCGCTTTCAGAAGAAGAACTGGGCATGTACATATTGGAGGACAACTGCAACGGCTCGACCTGTCTGGCCGAAGGCTGGTACGATGCGGAGGCTCCCGTACTTGACGGCGAAGATTATTACATCGTAGTGGATGGCCTTTATGGATCTACAGGCTCATGGGATCTGTCGCTCAATTGCACCTGCTTTGAAACCTGCGCGGCTTATGCAAGTATCAGCAATACATCCGGCACGGTATCGGGCGACGTTAGCTCGCAACCCAACCAGATGAGTATCTATAGCTGTACGGGCTACGAAATCGAGGGCGGAGAATACATCTTCGATTACACCACGGATTGCTCGGGCGAAGTGACGCTTACGCTTTCCGGCTACGACAACTCCCACTACGACTTGGAAATTCTTGTACTGGAAGGAAGCTGCATGGCAGGCAACTGCATCATGTACGGAGATGAAGAAGCTGTATTCGATGCTGTTTCGGGTGAGACATACTTCATCGTCATAGACGATTTCTACGGCAACGCATCG
>CAYTHG010000349.1:0-2160 GCA_964437525.1 uncultured Myxococcales bacterium
GTCGTCGGCTCTCAAGATTTCTTCTTGTAGACGTTCAACCCAATTTTCTTTTCTTCGTGCTCGAGGACACTCACATTGCCCTCAGTTGAGGCGATGATTATTGTCTTTCCTGATGAGGATGGTCCGAAATCCTTGGTCAGATCCACCTTGATGGTCAGGATGTCACCATCAATAGTCATTTCCACGTTTTTCATGAGATGCTCTCCGTTTCTTTCGTTTAGAACATTGTTGTAGCTTTTTACTTATTCCCCCCTCAACACCCTATCCAGCAGGTTCGGCAACGGAAATGGTAATCATCTTCTCACCCTTTCCTCCAAATCCCCAAGAATGCCCTTGATCTGTTCCAGTGTGGCGCTCAAATCAGGAAGTTGTCCATTTTTCTCTGGTGTTGATGCTGCAATTTATACCATATCAAGCACGGCCGGACCAATCATATTCTTGTGATATCTATATGTATTTCTGGCAATTATTGGCCTGTGCCGGAATATGTCGTACCGACCAGCCACCGCCATTTTTCCGTACTAAAGTACGAATCCACTCTATTTTGAAATTTTAAGGCTCATATTTTTTTTAATCTGGGTCGTTGAAGGTAGTGGCAGTGCAGGTTTCCAAAAAGCTTGGAATGTACTACCGGATAAAACCATAATCAGGAGGATTACATGACCCAAGAACCCTATGAAAGTTGCCTCGACTACATCGAGGACGAAATGACTCGGTACCTGCCCATGAGATCCGCTCGTATCGATGCCGAATGTCAGCTGAGCGGTCTGTCCAGAGCGACTCCGAACAAAAGGACCGTTGGCGATAAACAACAGGTTC
Organism: uncultured Myxococcales bacterium; assembly: GCA_964437525.1. Classification (GTDB taxonomy): domain Bacteria; phylum Myxococcota_A; class SURF-8; order SURF-8; family SURF-8; genus JAKQSH01. Next base: position 820 of record CAYTHG010000349.1, read on the forward strand.
TGCAAAAAGAGCTGGAACGCCGTGTTCACCAATACCGCAAACAGGAAGACGACATCCGGGACGAGATCGACGTGCGACTGGAGCTTACCCGAAACGTCAAGGGCAACGAATCCGGTATCAGCTTCGACTTGCTCAACTGTGGCTTGGGTGCCAACGCCCGGCTGATCTTATTGACCCTGACGGCAAATGCCTTGGGAATGGGAGCTAATACCATCGGTGAAATCGGGTTCAACTATTTCAGCAGCGTCAGTGTCGGCGACCTGATGGTGATGTTAAGCGCCAAAACAGTATCCGACCGCTTGAAAGTCCGACGATTGATTCTGGATATGAGCGGTATGGGCCTGGTCGTTCTTGATTATCCCAGCAAGTCCGTTACGCCCGGGGATCTCAACTCATCGGATGTGACCATCTCCCGTCAGACTTTTGCGGTCATTCTCGGTGATCCTTCATTAGAACACGAGAGTGTCACGTCTAAACAATCCCATTGAAAGGGAAGTCTATGAAAGAATTTACAATCCAAGTCAAAAAAGGTGATGGAATCAAAGGCTCTGAAACTGAACACATCGTCAAGGTCATCATTGAAGTCGACGGCGCAAACATCGGTCAAGTCCGGTTGGCCGGGGGAGATTTGGATAATGCTGCCGGTATTGCATATGGATTGAAAAATCTTTCTGATGGTGGAACGGATCTGATGGAAATTTTACCTGCTCCGGAACCGGAGGCTCCATGACAACCAAATCCCATAAAAATGGGAAACAAACCAGAGGCCTGAAATTCACCGACCGCAGGGGCATTACGTTCTATTGGTCAACGGAACTTGAGTCTTACGTCACAGTTCCCAATGACTACGACAGCGATATGCCACCGGTTATCGGAACCAGCTCCCGATACGTCGGGACCGACAAAAGGTTTTCCGATCCCGACACGCTTATGCTCATCACCTGCGTTTTTCGATACGACGAACCCGAAGACCACCCTGACCGGATCGTCACCGACAACAAACGGCTGGAGAAGCTTGGCGGCATCCGTCCCGGCGACGGTGTCGAGGTCCACATCTGGAATTCTGAAACCGGAGATTGGGGAGCCGTCGCTGAGGAAATTACGGACATCAGCACACTTGAACTATTCCGGCCTGCCGGAAATCTGAAAACTGAAAACAAACAAAACATTTGAATCCAAGGAGAAATGCCATGACAACCAAGACCAAAGCCAAAACACTGAAAACCGCCTGCCAGGAATTCGTCGAACATCTCAAGACTACCGGCACCGCCGAGATCACCGCCAACAACTACTGGCGGATTTTGATGCTGTTCATTGATTATATGGGTGAGGACAAGCCCA
>CAYTHG010000349.1:2170-4524 GCA_964437525.1 uncultured Myxococcales bacterium
TCGCCGACATCACCGTTCGCAATGTCGGAGATTTCTACCGAAGCAAACCTGCTACCATGAAGACCATGAAGGACGGGACGATGGTTCAGCGTGCGGAAACCTCGTACCTTCAGATCAAGAGGGATGTGCGGTTGGCCTTGTGCTGGTTCCATGAAATGAAATGGATCGAATCCGTTCCGCTGCCGCCGGATGATCGCCGTTTCCTGGAACCGAAACCGGACAAGAAGAATCCCGAAAAATTGGGAACAACGCAGTCCAAACCCGAGACCAAGACCAATACCAAAGGCAAGGGTAAGACCAAATCCAAGTCGAAATCCAAGGAGGCCGCTGAGAACGCCGACACGACCATGAAGGCCGATGGCACCGGCCAGACGCCCATTGGCGAACCTGATGCAGTTGATGTTTTAGCCATCATGGAACCGCCAGAAACCGCCGAGAACGCCATCACCGAACCCAACCCGACCAACTACACGGGTTCGACCGATCGGGATGGCCAGGACGGCGATACGGACGAGAAATCGAGACTTTTGTAAACGACATGGACACTCCAGCCGGTTGGATGGAACTGGTTGGAGTTGTCCTGCAATGCCTGCGGGTGGAGGGATAACGATGCCACGGATAAATAAAGAACCGATTGTCAAACCGGTGGTCAAACTCGTTGGTAACGACGGCAATGCTTACGCCATTATGGGACAAGTTCAACGGGCTTTGATTGATATCGGCCAATACGATCAGGTCGTACGGTACATGGCCGAGGTAACCGACAGGGATTACCACCACCTATTGGCTACAACGCTGGATTACGTGGAGGTCGAGTGATGGTCTTACCATTTGTTCAGGTAGCAGGCAGGTGGCATGTGGTCGTCAACTGGGAACCTGGCATGAAGCCGGATCGGAATCTGGAATTAAGACCGTTGACAGACCGGGAATCCAGTTGGCTGGAACAGGAACTGGAAAACGCCGTCATGGACGTTTGGGCAAGGTTATTTTCGAACGATAACGCCATCAAGTACGGAACGGAACCGCCGGAAGATGATGTGGGAACCCAATAGGATGGCAACCGGAACCACCTGACAGCAGAATTTTTTTTCGAGAAAGCACTTTCTTGAAACGAGACGACGGTTGACCTATGACTGACACAGAAACTCCGTAGAAAGGGCGTTTACGCTCGGAGAACGGATAAATCAGGTCAGCTAGAACGTCCTTCCCTGCAAGTTCCTGAATGATGTTGTGAACCGATCAATGTGTGCTATATTTCCCTCAATCGCGTAAAACTACCACAGAACACATTATCGGGAGCGGACATGCGAAGAATCTTCTTTTTTATCGTTGTGTTGTTTTCGTTTATTGCCGGAAGCAGTCAAGCCAGCAATGATACCCTTGACATCCAGGCCGAGCTTTCCCGCCCGGGCGTGAAGCTTGTTGTGGTTGAGTTCTACGCCACATGGTGCAAACCGTGCATGGAGGCCGTGCCGGAGTGGAAGCGCCTGCACAACAAGTACGGACCGAAGGGTCTGCGCTTTATCGTGGTGAGCGTCGGGGACAACGGCCAGTGCAGCAATCCCGGCTGGTCGCCGGATCGCAACATCTGCGACGTGGATGATTCGATACAGGCCAAATGGGACGTGGCGGACCTGCCGCAGGCGTTTCTGTATTCCTGGCAGGGAGATCTGCTAGCCGAGCGAGCGCATGTGGGGCCGATCAAAGACGCAATCAAGCGATTTTTCCGCAAAACGCAGCTCAGGCTGTACGTGGATGAGATCGATGTCATAGGGGATAAATACGCCATCGGCAGCAACCCGGCATGGCTGAAGAAACATATTGTGTCCGAGATACGGAAGCAATCGAAGTTTGATGTTTTAAGCTACCGCAATCTGCCTGATTATGAATTGTCCGATCATTGTTCCGCCAGCTTCCCGGCCAACAGCAACCTGCGCATCCAGTTGCAGGGGGATGATCGCGACCACCGGACGATTACACTCGAAATTGAGAAAGACGGCTGCGTGCTGGCTTCCAGCCAGAAGGCCTATGAGGGAAAAGGGTTTGAGGAAGACCGGAACTCGCTCAAAGTTTCCGCTGAGTTGGCCGTGACGGAATTGCTGGCCAAAGTCATCCACATCAAAAAACCCAAACCACCGCAGATTTACCAACGGGCCGGGTTTGGCGAAGGATTGGGTGATCTCCAGGATTTGCGAGGAAGTGGCGGTCATTTGAGGGGCATGTCGAAGCTGGACATTCCTCGTGGACGGCTGGACGACTTCGATACGGATTACATGGATCTGATCGTGGCGGCGGGAGAATCGGACAAGAGCGACTCGGCAGCGGTTGACAAGTAGATCACCGCGTGGCACTAG
>CAYTHG010000350.1:0-4507 GCA_964437525.1 uncultured Myxococcales bacterium
CTTCTGCCATGCTTATCAGCAGTTTTGCATCACTGCTCAAAGCGCCTACGAGAATTTCCCACAAAGCACCGTCTATAGAGTCTTCAGCCACACAATATGCGACAACAGCGCCTTCTTCTTTTGAGACAACAATGTCATTGGCGTGCGAGAATCCTTCTTTACAACGGCTCGGCGACAACTCCACAAATTCCAGATCACCATCGACTTCACCAGCCAACTCATCCTCGGAAAGCTCGTAGTCATCATCGCCTTCGTAAGTCGGAACACCCGGATCGCTGGAACTGCAGGCACACACACAAAGTGCAACTATGGCAGAGGCCAATAACAGGACACTTGATTCAAGTTTAAACATTTAAAACCTTAATGAGTTGTATTGAAGCGCACTACAGAAACCGAATTTTTGTACAGCTTGAGCTGGGAGGCAAAGGTTTTTCCCAAAAGCTGCACATAAGGCTCTCCCAAGCCATCCTCGCTGCGGGCGCGTCCGACTGCAATTGCAGTCAGGCTTTCCTGCGGCGGCAGATATACACCGACGAACAAACCGTTTTTGGTGGTGGCCTGGAAATTGATATTGGGTGTCGGCATAAAGAACTGCTGATCGAAATAACCGGTAATCAGCGGCGTTGCCTCCATCAAACCCACAACCGTATTTCCCATTGCATAGGCCGTCGGTTGCGCACAATCAGACACCTGCCCGACCAGAATGCCGTAGCCGGGCGGCACACCATCGTTTATACCAAGGGCTCGCGCCAGCGTATTGTAACGATGGGCTGTTGTCGGGTGAACGACTATCTCCACGGGAACGCCCTGCAAATCCGAGACCTCGGCTTCGGGCTTGGAAACATAAATACCCCAATCCCAGGTGTCGAGTACTTCGACCTGCGGATCGGCGGAAGTGCGATGGGTTTTTATGACGATCCACTTTTTAGCAAATACATCGCTCAACACCACGCTTCCGTCGGCTCCTGTAACACCTTCGCGCTGGACGACTTCGAGGTTGTCGCTGTGATAAAGCTCTACTTCGATATCGGCCTTGTCCGCCAACTTCCACCAGGGATCGACAACGACTTTCATGTCGAAGCGGTCGAGTCCGTCATCGGAATCGTCAACGGGTTGGCCGACACAAGCGGTTACAGGCGGCAAAGGATCGCCGGTGCCGGGGTCTGTTGCAAGCAACCAACTGCCGGTGCCTTTACTATATTTACGAACCTCGGAAGACGGGATAGGCATACACAAGCCACTTGATGAATTTGGGATATCGGTAAAGCATACCTCGGCACCATCGCATTGCGTACTGTCGCTGCAAAGCTTGGGAGAGAAGTCCGGGCCGACCTGATCGTCGTCGTATTCAATATCAGGTTCAACGTCGCCATCCTGATCGTCTTCGATTTCCGTCTCGGTATCCGGATCGAAATCTCCGTCGATTTCTTTTTCGATATCGCCATCCGAAGAGTCGTCCGGCTCAAAAATCCCGCAGCGGTCGCCTTCGAGGCAACAACCATCCTCAAACGAATCGCGGCAGGGACGACGGGGCGAGCAGTAAAAGGTCTGCTGATTGTCTTCTTTGTTGAGGTTGTCAACAGCATCCGAGCAGACATCAAGAGAATCGCATTTCAGGCAACCGAGAGTTTTCATGCAGTCTATACGGGCATCGCGCAGACTCAAAAACTTCGGGTCCAACTCGTAGCTGTCGCATTCCACACGCCTGTTGCAAAACTCGTAACACTCGTTGGCATAAACGGCAAAGGCGGCCAGGGTATCGGTTTGGTGCATCAAAATGCGGTGGGGGACAGCGCCTTCTTCAAGCTCCAGATTCTGTTCCGGGGCTTCTACATACTCGGAGCTTTGACCCGGAACGATTTTGCGCAGACTCAGCGCAAAAGAACCGAAATACTGCTTGAGATCGGCGTCGCTTGCATCCTCGGTGATTCCTCCTGAAAGATCGAACACCACACGCACCGGCTTTTCCAATTTTTGCAAAGGCTCGAACTGATAAACATGGCTGAGCATGAAAAGCTGGTCGGGGTAGTTTTCGTGGGGAATCCTGGTGATTTTGAAAGTCGTCGGGCGGCTGACGGTTCCGACATCGAACTGCACCATCACAAAGCCGTCTTCGGACACGAAAGAACCGGAGTCTTCTGGCCCGATCTTCAATTCTCCACTGGAATCACCGCCGGAATTTTCGCTTTTGGGATCGCTGTAGCAGGACGTAGCGGCAAAGGCAAACATCACCGCTAAAAAACAAAATGCAATCACCTGACCGACTAGTGTGGATCTTGAGTTCGGGCTGGACATCTAATTCCTTTTCCGCCAATAAAATAAAGCCGTTATCGGCAACCCTCAATAAACCTTAATGTAGTAATTTAACAATTATTCAGGGCAGTTGTCAAGCAATCACATCACACGTAACAACTTGATATTCCTAAGTTATTCCAACTAGAGCAAGTATTTTTCGGCAGGTTTCCCAAGCTTCTCTATTTCTTTGAGGTATTTATCGAAACCATCGCGTCCCATAAGTCCATAAGCGTACTTCTTTCCAAGCTCCACTCCCGGCTGATCGAAGGGATTCACGCCGTACAAATAGCCTGCAAATGTAGTCATGGCTTCAGTCAAAAATATCAATTGCCCAAGGGAATCGGCGTCTATTTTCGGCATCCTGATTTCGTAATTGAGCCTCTTGTATTTACCGAGAGCAAAACGCGAGGCGGTTTCTTCGGCCAGGATAAGCTCTTCCATACTGTGACCGGCAAAATAGCTTTGCTCTGCGGGCAGGTGAGCCTTGGCCGGAAACCTGCGGGCTCTATCAAATTTTTCGTTACGAATGAAGATATAAAGCTTGTCGTCCGGGCCTTCCATGTAAAGCTGCATCTGCGAATGCTGGTCAATGGCCCCCAAAGCCTTGATGGGAGTGGTCCCCGAATTGATGGGCTTTCCATCTTCGGTAACACTCTTGCCAAGAGATTCCGCCCACAACTGACAGAACCATTCGGCAAATCCCTGCAAGCTGTCGGCATAAGGAAAGACAACCGTCATATTTTTTTTGTGCTGAGTATCCGCCAGGTAATGCAACACCGCCAGATTCAAAGCCGGATTTTTCCAAATACCCTTGACGTTGCAACGTTCGGCCATGGATTTAGCGCCGCGCAAGAGGGCTTTGATGTCTATTCCCATACAAGCCGCCGGAAAAAGGCCCACAGCGGACAAAATCGAAAAGCGCCCTCCGACATCCTGCGGTACAGTCAGAGTCTCGATTCCTTCTTCGTTTGCAAGCTTTCTCAAAGATCCGTTTTCGGGATCGGTTGTAAACAGCAGATGCTTTTTCCACTCTTTCGGCAAAGCCTCCTTCAAAAAGCCACGCACCAGCACAAATTGCGCCGCAGTCTCAGCCGTCGCGCCGGATTTTGAAATGACGTTAAAGAGCGTCTTCTTCATGTCTATGTGCGCTAAAAGATCCGAGAAGCTGTCGGGATCGGAATTTTCCATAAAGTAGACGCGCATTCCTCCGCGCTTGGCGGCAGGCAATTCGTTATGATAACGATTGCAGAGCGCATTCAAGAGCATTCGCCCTCCCAAAGACGAGCCTCCGATACCAATGACGACCAGATTTTCGTAGCGCGAAGCGGACTGCTTTGCCATCTCCAGAATGGGCTTCAAATTGGCGGCCTTCTGCATATCGTAGGGCAATTTCCAGAATCCGAGCTTGCCTTCGGCAATCTCGTTATTGACTCTTGCAAAAACCTGATCGGTTTTCCTGGAAAGCTTTTTAAGCTGAGCTTCCGTAACCCGTCCACGCCCAAAACCGGTAGAAACATCTATTGAGATTTGCTTTTTGGGAGCCATCTTGAATTCCTTTCCGAAAGGCAAAACACTTACAGCAGAATATGATTACTCGGTACCGTTTTTATGTAATCCATAGCAGAGACAATAGCAAGTACTGCACGGTGAAAAGGCATAAAAAAAGGGCGCCTCCCGAAGGAAGCGCCCTTTTACTTTCACGAAGCCGAGACTTAGTCCATGTAGCACATGGAGAAAGCTTCAACCAAATCGTTCATCTGGTTGATGTTGGTTCCGTTGAATCCGAACAGATCGTCGTAGGAGACAGCGCCCATGCTGGCAGCCTGGCCGAGGCCAGTTGCGTCAACTGTGGTGCGGTCTTCTGCGCCGGTCGGCAGAGTCAAGGTGAATCCGCCGGTTGCCCAGTAGATGTGATGATAACGCTGACCTGCGGGGTCGGCAATGCTGAACACTACGCGATGGAATGCAGCGCCGTCAACGTCGGTGGCGGTCATGGTGTGTGCTCCCGCGTCCCATGCGGCGTCCAAGAAGCCGATGAAGTCAGGATAGGTAACTGTGGTCGGAGAACCGTCTACACTGCGGTAGATGGAACCGGCGAGGTTGATGCCGGTAGCGGTCTCGTTGATCAGGCCAGCTACGTCCATAGCAATGGCGATACCGTAGTAAGGATATCCGGAGATACCGCTATGCTGAGGAGCGAATGCCTGAGAAA
>CAYTHG010000351.1:0-4498 GCA_964437525.1 uncultured Myxococcales bacterium
TGCCCGGTCATGCCGAAATGCGACAGTCCTTTATAGTCTGGGGGCTGCCATTGATCGGTATGGTCTTAGGGGCGATTGTGGGTGCCAATCTCCATGCAACCATTGATATTTCCAAAGATCCGGCAACTTTACTGGGGGCGGTTTTGGGCTTCGTGTTGTTTTTTCTGCCAGCGGTTCTTTATGACCGCGCCGTTGCCTCGGGCCGAAAAACCATGCCGGAAATTATCGCTGTTGTAAGCTCCGGCAAAACCTCCTGCAAAGCTGCAAACGAAAACTGATATAAAACCGCCTGTTAAGGCGAATTCCTTAAGAAATCTTCCAACTTCTCCAAGGGTGACTTGTTCTTCTGCTCTTCGATTATTTGCTCATCTTCTTTGGTTCTATAGCAAATCGTGCCGCAACTCAAGCAGCGCGAAGCTTCTTTCATCAGAAGATCCTGTGTGATGGTCTGATCGACTTCCTTGAAGTTGTCGATTCGCTCCTGAACTGCCAGTTCATCAAAATGAATGGCGTCTTTGTGTACAACGCCTGTCACCTTGACATTGCGGGAAATCTCCAGCGGCTCGGCTTTGTAGATAGCGCCGTCCGGGAATTCCATGGGCAAGCCTGTCAGGAAGAGGTGCATGGCGCGTGCGGCCTGACGGCCAGTTCCGACGGCGTTTACTACCAGAGCTGCACCCAGGAACAAGTCGCCGCCGACGAATACTTTGGACAGGCCGGTCTTCAGTGTGGCTTCGTCTGCGTCGGGAGTGTTCCAGCGAGTAATTCCAAGACCCTTTTCTTTAAGGTCGTCACTGGCCCATTCCATCTCGGAAATCTGGCCGATGGCGGACATTACATAGTCGGCGTCCATCAGGGTTTCGGAATTGTCTATCTGCACGGGGCGACGGCGTCCCGATGCATCAGGCTCGCCCAATTCCATCTTGATGTATTCGGCTTGCTTGAGTTTGTTGTTTTCGCCGACCATTTTGCTCGGTGCTGCCAGGAACACGAAATCGATGCCTTCTTCTTCAGCTGCAATGATTTCTACTTCGTTGGCGGGCATTTCTTTGCGGGTACGACGATACATAAGCGTCACTTTGTCGGCGTGCAGGCGCAACGATGTGCGGGCGGCGTCGATTGCCGTGTTGCCGCCGCCGATTACGACGACCTTCTTGCCGGTAAAGTCCATTACCTCGCCGAGTTCGCGCTTGGCCAAAAATTCCGTGCCCTGGAAGACGCCTTCCAAGTCTTCGCCTTCGACACCCATCGGGCGGTTGGCCCAGGCGCCGGTAGCGACATAAACGGCATCGTATTGGTCTTCAAGCTCGGTGATCGTAAAGTCTTTGCCTAAGGTAACTTCGGTTTTGACATCTATGCCCATGTCGAGAATTTCCTGAATCTCAAAATCCAGGACTTCCTTGGGCAGGCGATATTCGGGAATGCCATAGCGCAACATGCCGCCGAGTTTAGGCAGGCGTTCAAGGATGGTCACGGCGTGACCGAGCTTGCGCAGGAAATACGCGGCGCTGAGGCCCGAAGGACCGCTACCGACGATAGCAATGTGCTTGCCGCTGTCGGGCAGAGTGGCGAATTTGGGGCGGTCAGGCTGATGCATTTCCCAGTCGGCAAGATAGCGCTTGATGTAGTTATGGTGAACCGGGGATTCTTCGCCTTCGACTAACGCACGGCGACAACCGGCTTCACATGGTGCCGGACAGATGCGGCCACAGGTCAAGGGCAGGGGATTGCGCTCACGGATAACGGCCAGAGCTTCGTGGTATTTGCCTTCTTTGGCAAGCCTGATGTATTTGGCAATATCGATCTGTGCCGGGCAAAGCTGGCGACAGGGAGACAGGCATTCGTTGAACATGTTGAAATGCAGGAGTCTGTCGGACATTGTATTCATGCTGATGGCACCTACCGGGCAGATGCGCTCGCAGGTTCCGCAGCCGACGCACTTGGCGACATCTACCTTGACTGTGCCTTCTGCTGTCATCTCCAGAGCATCGAAGGGACAGGCGCGAACGCATGTTCCAAGGCCGAGGCAGCCGTTGGTACAAATCAACTCACCGCCGTAAAGTTCGGCAGCGGCGCGGCAGTCGGTAGCGCCATCGTATATGTATTTCGGTTTTTTGCTGATTCCGCCACTGCAATAGTTGTCGGCGACTTTGGGTTCCATAAAGGTGACTTCTGTACCCAAAGCGGCGGCTACCTGTGTCCAGGTTTCAACTCCGCCGGCAACGCAGGCGGAAGCTTCGGCCTGGCCTTTGACGATGGCTTCTGCACAGGCTGAGCAGCCTGTATAACCGCAACCTCCGCAATTGGCTCCGGGCAGAGCGTCTTCGACTTGCTCTACACGCGGGTCAACTTTGACGAAGAAAACTTTTGAAGCGATGGCCAGCACCACGGCTGACAATCCGCCGATCAGAAGCATTAGCAATGCAGGATCTATGGCTGATGCGAACATAATGCACCTCTTAAGTTAAATCATTCCCTGAAATGCGAAGAAGGAAAGCGCCACCAGACCGGCGGTTACCAGTCCTATGCCTGTTCCTTGCATCTGCTTCGGGATGTTTGCGACCTCGAATTTCTCGCGGATTCCAGCAAAGAGAACCAGCGCCAGTCCGAAACCGACAGCGCTTGCAAACGAGAAAATTATGGTATCGAGAAGGCCGAAACCTTCTTTGATGTTGATAATGGCAACACCTAAGACCGCGCAATTGGTGGTAATCAGCGGTAGGAAGATTCCAAGCGACTTGTAAAGCGTCGGGATGGATTTTTTAAGGAAGATCTCCACGAACTGAACCAAAGCCGCGATGACGAGAATGAAGGCCAGTGTCCTCAGGTATTGCAGACCGAAGGGAACCAGCAGGTAGTACTCGACAACCCACGTAATGACGCCGGAAAGCGTCAAGACGAAGATGACCGCCAGAGCCATTCCGATTGCGGTGTCCATCTTTTTGGAAACGCCCAAAAACGGGCAGTTGCCCAGATAGCGAGCCAAAAGGACGTTGTTGATAAAGATGGCGCTGATAACGAGAGCAAAAGTTTCCATTAGCTGGCCCTCCTCAAGCTCATGTTGTCAATGATTTTGCCGACGATGTTCATCAAGCCGAGCATCAGGCCCAAAACGATGAAAGCACCCGGAGCTTTTTGCAGGATGGCGAAGGGCTCGAAGGGGATGTTCATGCTGTCAAAGACGTTGACGCCGAATATCTCGCCCTTGCCGAACAATTCACGAATTAAGCCGATGACCATCAATGAAATGGTAAATCCGAATCCCATGCCGAGTCCGTCAGCTACCGAATAGATAGGCGTGTTCTTCTTGGCGAATGCTTCGGCGCGACCGAGGATGATGCAGTTGACGACGATCAGTGGAATGAAGATGCCGAGGCTCTCGGACAGCGAGAAGAAATAAGCCTTCATTATCATCTCAACGCAGACCACGAAAGTGGCGATAACTACAACATAGCTTGCCACGCGGACTTCGTTGGGGATGACATTTCTTAAAAGAGAAATCAGAAGGTTGGAACACACCAGCACGAATGTCGCTGCCAGTCCCATGCCTATTCCGTTCTCGACGCTTGTCGTAACGGCCAGGGTAGGGCACAGGCCCAAAACGAATCTGAAAGGCGGTATTTCCTTCCACAATCCTTTTGTAAATTCTTTGACTAATTGGCTCATTTGCCTGAACTCCAATTTATTTTTTTGTCTTTTCGATAATTTCGTCTTTGTGCTCTTTGTAGAATCCGGTTGCCTTATCAACAGCATCGGAAACAGCGCGGCTGGTGATCGTCGCACCGGAGATGGCGTCGATGTCTCCGCCGTCTTTGCCTATTTTCCAGGTGGATTTGCCGCTCATGCCTCTAAACTGTTTTTTGAAAGATTCTTCAGTTGCGCGACTGCCGACTCCGGGAGTTTCGGATATGGTGGTGATTCCCAGTCCGCTCAAGTCGCCGGATTCAATTGTGATGCCGACCATGGTTCCCACCGGGCCGCCGTATCCCTGACCGAAGCTTTCAATGAAAACGGAATAAGGCTTACCGTCTTTTTCGGCAACGAACAGCAGCTTCTTTTCGGTGACTTCCTCGCCGTCTTTTTGAGCTTTGTATTCGATTTCGATGCGGCCATCCAGGAGCTTCTTTTCCAGTTCGGCTTTATCATCCGCTGAAAGCTCGCCCAAAAATCCCTGAGAGATGTCTAAAAGCGCCGGGACTTTTTTGAACTTCAAGACGTTTTTGTCTATCTGCTCTTTGGTGACGGCATTCAGCAAACCGAGAGACAAGCCGCTCACAAGCGAGATGGCGGCCAGAACGATTACCATTTTTACGTATTTATTCATGCCTTAACAAACTCCCTCGGACGCGGTCTGATGCGGTCCAGCAAAGGGTTAAGGGTGTTCATAAGCAAAATTGCAAACGGAACGGCATCTGGCCATGATCCGAACACGCGTATCAGCATAATAAGGATACCGACGCCCAGACCGTAGGCCCATTGCGGCTTCGAGTTGGCGGGG
>CAYTHG010000352.1:0-4470 GCA_964437525.1 uncultured Myxococcales bacterium
CATAACATGGTCTAAAGGCGAAGTTGCAGTCATCGACCAGGAAAAATGCATCAAGTGCGGAGCTTGTTACGTAGCTTGTCCTCCCAAGTTTGCATCCATCACGGTTACAGAGATTCCCGAATCCGGTGGATACGCCTCGGCGGTCGTCAAGCGTTCGCTGGATCTCAAGGATCGTTACGCCAATGAAACAGACCACGACTGCGTGCGTTGCGGCTTGTGCGTAACCACCTGTGACAAGCTCATGGGCGCCAGCGCTTTGAAGATGACCAAGAAAGGCATCGAAGTAAGCCAGCACTTGTGCCGCGTCTGCGGAGCATGTACTCAGGTTTGCCCGGTCAACTTCCTCAAAATGGAAGACCTTTCGCCATTGCCCGTCATCAAAGAACCTGACACTTTCGATGAAGGACTCGGCAGCAAAAAACCGATCTCTATTTACTATCCTCAGGTAGTTCCGAGAGTCCCGGTTATAAAAGACGACATGTGCGTCCATCTCAATACCGGCAACTGCGGTGCCTGCGCCGAAATCTGCGGCGTGAATGCAATCAACTATGACGCCAAAGACGAAATCGTCGAAGTAAATGTCGGCTCGGTAATCCTTGCCCCCGGTGGTGAAGAGTTTGAAGCCAAGCTGCGCGGCGAGTACGGCTATGGCGTTTACGACAACGTAATTACCAGTATCCAGTTCGAGCGTATGCTGTCGGCATCCGGCCCGACGCAGGGACATGTCTTCCGTCCTTCGGATCAGGAAGACCCCAAAAAGATCGCCTGGATTCAGTGCGTCGGCTCGCGTGACCGCACCTGCGACCGCGATTACTGTTCATCAGTCTGCTGCATGTATGCCACCAAAGAAGCAGTCATCGCAAAAGAGCATGATCCGGGAGTCGAAGCCACTATCTTCTACATAGACATTCGAGCCTTCGGTAAAGGTTTCGATGAATACGTCACCCGCGCAGAAGAACAGCACGGCGTGCGTTATATTCGTTCAATGGTCAGCCGCATTTACGAAGATCCGGTAAACGGCAATCTCTTCATGCGCTATATCGATGAAGAAGGAAATCGTCAGGAAGAAGAATTCGACATGGTCGTTCTTTCTGTCGGATTCCAGATTCCCAAGGCAACCAAGGAACTGGTTTCTGGTTTCGATGTGAAACTGGACAGATTCGGCTTTACCGAGAACACCACCTTCGAGCCGCTTGAGACAAGTCGTCCCGGCATCTTTGCCTGCGGTATCTTGAACAGCCCCAAAGATATTCCCGAGACGGTAATGGAAGCTGGCGGCGCAGCCGGTGCGGTACATAAATACTTGGCCGATGCTCGCGGTACTTTGACCGAAGAAGAGTTCCGTCCGCCCGAGACTAAGATTGCCGGAGACGCCGGAGTTCGTGTCGGCGTGTTCGTCTGCCACTGCGGAAAGAATATCGGCGGTGTAGTCGATGTCCCCTCGGTTGCAGAATATGCAAAGACTCTGCCGAACGTCGTTTACTCGACTGACACTCTTTATGCCTGCTCCATGGACGCTCAGGACTTGTTAGCTAAGGCTATCAGGGACAACAAGCTCAACCGTGTAGTTGTCGCGGCATGTAGTCCCAAAACACATGAGCCGCTTTTCCAGGAGACGCTGGAATCCGTCGGCCTCAATAAATATCTGTTCGAGTTCGCCAATATCCGTAACCACGTATCGTGGGTACATAAAGACGAGCCCGATCTTGCCACGCAAAAATCCAAAGACCTCGTGCGCATGGGGGTCGCTAAAGTCTCACGTGCCGAGTCTTTGAGCGAAGCAAGACTCGAAATCGATCAGTCCGGTCTCATCATCGGCGGAGGCATCTCCGGCATGACAGCCGCCAAGACTCTTTCGCAACAGGGCTACAAGGTACATCTGGTCGAGCGCAACTCTGCACTCGGCGGCGAAGCCTTGAAACTGCACAAAACCTGGATGGGCGAAGACATTCAGGCAGAGCTTAAAAAGCTGGTCGATTCCGTAATGGAAGACAAATTGATCGACGTTCATCTCGACAGTGAAATGAAGGGCGTTGACGGATTTGTCGGAAGCTTCAAAACCACCTTGCTGAGCAAGGGCGAAGAAACGCAGATAGATCATGGCGTAGCTGTTATCGCGACAGGTGCTTATCCATACGAACCGAGCGAGTACCTTTACGGCGAAGACGATCGCGTCCTTACGCACCAGCAACTCGACCAACGCTTCATGGCCAACGATCCCAAGCTCAAAGAAATTAACAGCGCAGTGTTCATTCAATGCGTTGGCTCCAGAGAGCCCAACCGCCCTTATTGCTCGCGTGTCTGCTGTACGCATACAATAGAATCGGCTATCGGCTTGAAAGAGCTGAAACCCGAGATGGATGTGTTCGTACTCTATCGCGACATCCGCAGCTACGGCGAACGCGAACTGGCTTATCAGAAAGCCCGCGATCTCGGCGTCAAGTTCGTCCGCTTCGATGTAGACAAAAAACCTGAAGTCGTTAACGCAGGCGACAGCCTTGAAATCACCACCTACGATCCTGCATCGCGCCAGACATACAAAATCAAGGCCGATATGCTGACGCTGGCAACAGCCATCATCCCTTACGCGGATGAAAAGCTGGCCCAGATGTTCAAAGTCACCTTGAACGAAAACGGTTTCTACTTAGAAGCTCACGTCAAGCTCGGCCCGTCCGAGTTCGCCACCGACGGCGTCTTCCTGTGCGGTACAGCGCATTATCCCAAATCCATCGACGAATCCATCACACAGGCCCGCGCCGCAGCATCTCGCGCCACGACATTGCTGGCCCGCAAGCTTATCAACATCGCCGGTACGGTCGCAGAGATAGATCCGCAACTTTGCTCCAAATGCGGAGTCTGCGTAGAAGTCTGCCCATACAGTGCACCTAGATTTGTCACAGAAGGTCCGAATATCGGCAAGTCGGAAATCAATCCGATCTTGTGCAAGGGCTGCGGATTGTGTGTCGCAGCTTGTCGTTCGGGAGCCATCTTCGCCAAGGGATTCCAGGAAGAGCAGATCATGGCGCAGATCGAAGAGGCTTTTGTTTAAAAGTTTATACTACGTCCCAAGAACGTAAGGAGATACAAGATGAGTGATTGGGAGCCCAAAATTGTAACCTTCCTTTGCAATTGGTGTACATACGGCGCAGCGGATCTGGCAGGAGTCAACCGCTTGCAGTACCCCACCAATTTCAAAGTCATCAGGGTTCCGTGCACAGGCCGCATCAGCCCTAAGATGATTCTGGCAGCATTCCGCTCCGGCGCTGATGGCGTCTGGATTTCGGGATGTCATCCCGGTGACTGCCATTACATCGAAGGAAACTTCTACGCCAGGCGCAGATTTACGCTGTTCCGCAGTCTTTTAAAGCACATCGGAATAGATGAGCGCCGCTTGCATTTCTCCTGGATTTCGGCAGCCGAAGGCCCGAAGTTTGCGGCGACTGCCAAGGAAGTCATTGCTAGTGTAAAAGAAGCCGGTCCCGCTGACCAGCTTATTAAAACCAAGGCACAGGTGGTCTAGTGATTGAATATAGCGATAAAATACGTGAGACGGCCAAGCGCCTGCTTTCTGAAGGCAAAGTGGACGTCTTTATAGGCTACAAAAAAGGCAGCGTTCCAATGATAAACTACCCTGTGGTTATCAAGGACGCAGAAAAAGCCGATGAGCTTCATTGGGACAGCAATTGCGCAATGAACCTCGCAAGCTATCTTGTCGGTCGCAAAGATAAAGTAGGCATATTGGCAACCGGTTGCTCTTCGCGCAACATCGTCACGCTGATTCAGGAAAATCAGATCAAGCGTGAACAGCTTTATATCGTCGGCATTCCCTGCACAGGTATGGTCGATAAAAGCGCCGTTGCCGCCAAATTTGATGGCAAAGAGATTCTTTCGGTAACAGAGAGCGGTGACAAAATCACGGTCGAAGGCGATGGCTTTAAAGAAGAACTCGCCAAAGCCGACTTTTTGCAGCGCAACTGCAAAGTGTGCGCTCACCACAACCCGGTCATCTCGGATGAGTTGGTTGCTGCTGAAGTCGCCGATCCCGAAGGCTATACGGCTCCTGAAGACACCGTTGAGTCAGAAAGCCAAGGAGACCGCGAACGCTGGGACATGTTCGAGAAAACTTTCGAATCCTGCATTCGCTGTTATGCCTGCCGCAACGCATGTCCGATGTGCTACTGCCCGACCTGCTTCGTCGATGAATCAAGACCTCAATGGGTAGGCAAGAGCAACGACACTACCGACACCCTGACATTCCACTTCCTGCGCGCCTTCCATCTCGGCGGACGCTGTACGGACTGCGGAGCCTGTGAACGCGCATGTCCCTTGGACATTCCTGTTCGTTACCTGACCAGCAGGCTGAATAAGGACTCGAAGGAAATTTACGATTACGAATCCGGTTTGGATCCCGAGCTTCGCCCCCTGCTCGACTTTTACAAACTTACGGATCTGAACGACTTTATAAAGTAG
>CAYTHG010000353.1:0-4466 GCA_964437525.1 uncultured Myxococcales bacterium
ATCGAGGTTGACGGCAAATTCATCCCGATCTACTCCACCAGAGATCCCAAAGAAGCCGCTGGTTTCTTCGGTGAAGCCGATGTTGTAATGGAATGCTCCGGCGTCATCAAAGGTGACGACATCAAGAGCTTCCTTGGTACCGATGGCGCAAAGCCCTACTATGTAGTGACTTCACGCCCGGAAAAAGTCAAAGGCGAATTCGACAACATGCTGGTCATGGGCGTCAACCACGAGACCTTCGATCCTGAAAAGGATAAAGTCGTCTCCAACGCTTCCTGCACCACCAACTGCCTTGCTCCGTTCGCCAAGGTAATAAACGACAAGTTCGGCATCGAAGAAGGCTTGATGACCACAATTCACGCCTACACCAACGACCAGAACACCCTGGATCAGGATCACTCAGACCTGCGCCGCGCCCGCGCCGCCGCACTGTCAATGATCCCGACCACCACCGGTGCCGCCCGTGCAGTCGGTCGCGTTATCCCGGAGTTGGACGGAAAACTGGATGGCTTCGCCATTCGCGTTCCCACCCCGAACGTATCCTTAGTCGACCTGACCGTTCTCTTGAAAACTTCGGCAACTGCCAAAGAAGTCAATGCTGAATTGAAACGCGCCTCCGAAAACGAACTGAAGGGCATCCTCGGTTATACGGACGAGCCGATAGTATCCATCGACTTCAACGGCTGCGAACTCAGCTCCGTAATCGATTCGCTGATGACCAAAAACATAGACGGCGGCAAGCAGGTTAAAATCATCTCCTGGTACGACAACGAAACCGGCTACTCCGTACGCATGGTAGACCTCGCTCGTTACATGATGAGCAAAAAAGCCTAAGTTCCATATCGTCAAGGTTTCTTTAAGGGGCTCCAACTTGCAAAAAGTTGGAGCCCCTCTTTTCGCTTTTAAAGTTTATTTAAGATAGATTTCCATCTCGTTGAATTGATCAAAATACCTTACTGGCAGATCTTCTTCGCCACGGGGGTTATCAAGATGAGAAAAAATAACCGTCAATATTCGCTTTATATACTGATTTTTCTTGTCTCCTCAACGATCTTCGCTTGCACTAATCAAGACAGCACCACACAACAAAGCAACGGCGACAATGATTGTCTCGAAATCGACGATCCAATCCATAATGAAGATGGAGATAATGAAACGGCTATCGAGTACGAACTCGAAAAAGATATAGATCTGGAACGTGAATTTGCTTTGGAAGCAGATTCAGAGATTGAAAATATCGAGACAGACTCAGAACCGGAATCAGAGAGCGATATTGATCTGGATTTCGATCATGAAATCGAGCACGCAGCAGAGATGGACAATGATACGGAAGCAGAGATCGACAATGATACGGAAGCAGAGATCGACAAAGACTCCTACGAATATGAAAGCGATGAAGACGAAGAATCGACAGATGAAGATTCCAACTGTCTTGGATTCGAAATAGGATCTGTAATATTTAATGAAATCATGGCCTTCCCTTTGGCTTTGAGTCAAAATGAGGGGCAATGGCTTGAACTCTATAACACCAGTGACAAATCAATCGATCTAAATGGCTGCAGTTTGGAAATCGACGATTTCAGTAGTCAGATAGAAGAGGAACTCGTAATAGGTCCCTACGGCTACCTTGTTTTTACAATCAAACGCCTCTCGCAATATCCAAACGACGTTCATTCAGACTGGACTTGGGGTGATAGACGGATATCGCCAAATGAGAGTACTTCGACCGTTATTCTGAAGTGCAATGGATGCCTTATCGACTCGACCACGCATTCAGACAACATTTATCCCTTTAACTACATATGGGGCTCAAGTGTCGCTCTATGCCCCCGAAATGCAGACTCTATTTCAAATGACGACCCCATCAATTGGGCTCAGCCTTACGCCTCAATGCTCAATGGCGATCGTGGTACGCCCGGAGAGCTTAACGAAGAATGCAACACAGTTTTTCCTGATGGTGATAATGAAATGGAAGCTCTCCAGGAAATCGACAAAGAATTTACTGAGTTAGATTTCGATACTGCCAATTGCGACTTTGCGGCTGGCGCTGTAAACGTTCCAAATTGCGGGAGATATGTTCAAGTAGGAAGTGACGAGCAAGCTGTCCTTCACGAAACTTGCATCGTAGTGCCCCAAGAAGAATGCCATTCTTTCTTCATGGGCACAGATTCTTCTCAAAATCAATGCCCTGAAGGATCGCCGGATGAATATCCTCAACACCTTGTAAATCTTACCTCCTATTCCATGTCTCGGGAGCCTGTCACCATTCAGGAATATCGTTTATGCATGAACGCGGGTATATGCTCCAGCCCTGTAAACAATGTATGCCGTATACCAAGCAGTCCCTCCATCGTAGAAGCCAACATAGAAAACGATACTCTTTTAAGCCATCCGGTAAACTGTGTGACAAGATATCAAGCGCGTATTTTCTGCGACTGGATAAACGGAGAGCTTCCAACTGAAGCGCAATGGGAATATGCTGTTGAGGGACCGATGGATTCCTCCGGCACCATGCGTTGTTTCCCGTGGGGTAACAGCCAAGAAGAATGTCATGCTAATATTTGGGGAGAAGATCCTTTCAGCGAGACCTCTCCCGTCGGCTTCTTCGATGGCAGCCTCAAAAGCCGCGAAGAAGGGGGCTGGTCATTCGGACCTGATCACTATCAAACCTGTAACGACGAGTCTCCATTCGGCCTTAAAGATACAACCCACAATTTAAGCGAATTTGTTCTTGATCTTTTCTACGATTATACAAGTCAACCGGGTTCTCCTCCTCTCAATCCTCTTAACCTTGACGGTCCCGGATTCGCCTCCCGTGGCAGCAGTTGGTATCACTCCGAAATCCGCCACACCCGCGCCCAGATGAGGAACGACCTCAGCACCATACCGGACGGAATAAGCGAAGCCGACAGCGGCACAGGATTTCGCTGCGCTTTCCCTGTAAACATCAAATAATTGTTACCAATACCTTCTTGCCACCTCCGGTGCCCCGACAATTCAATCCATTTATCTAGATATTTTACAGGTCTTTATGTTATCTTTCCCAGACCATGAATATTTCAAAGTACATATTTATATTGATCGCGCTTATTTTTTCTTTAATAAGCATATCTGTATGTGCAGCAGAAGAAGCTGAAGAAGAAGCTGAAGAAGCTGAACAAGCAGAAGATGAAGAAGTCTCGAAAAAGAATGAAATCGAGCGCATTGGCATATACTGCGGTCTTGATCCCGGCATCATGGTTTTGGACACGCCTGCCAATGATTACCAGCGCTATATCCGTTTCAATTTGCGTGTTGGATACGGTTTCAAGAAATGGGTTCATCTTGGCACAGACCTGACAGGTGATATCCTTATGGATTCAGCCGGAGGAGAACCTCTTGCCGGAGATTTGTATTTTCAGCCTATGGTTACTTTCTTCCCAGTGGCAGGTTTCAACATTCGCGCCGGTGGAGGAATAGACACATCTGACGTACATCGCTGGATCAATACCGCTGCTATAGGTTACGAATTCGGTCTGGACCGTCACGGCGGCATAGGTCTGCAATTTGTCTACAATCAATTCTGGCACACAGATAAGCGCTCGCCGTGGCGTATGTATGGCGTTGTCTTTTATCTGTCAGCGTACAACCTTGGAAAAATCTATAATCTTAACGACGACGACAACGATTTTTAATCCTATTCAAATCCAGATATAAAACGGGGCATCCCATAAAGGAATGCCCCGTTTTTTTGATTAGGAATCTTGCTTAAAGGATAATCACCCACCACTCGTAATTTGTTTCATCGGTGAAAGCTTCAAAGAACAGCTTGTCATCGACAACCTTAAGATTACGCGGTGAAGACGAAAGCGGACCTTCGACGATATCCACCAGAACTTCGGTGCCTTCCGCTGTTCCATCAGTAATCCACAACTCGTATCCAACGTCGCTTCTGAAGGCGGTGAATATCAGGTAGTCGGCAAACTCGACCATCTCGGAAGGTCTTGAGCATCCCATGCCTTCTTCAAGATCTATCACCATCTCGGTTCCGCCCAAAGAGCCATCGGTTACCCAAAGTTCGCTTCCGTGCATTTCGTCTGTAGCCGCAAAGTAGGCAATATCTCCAACTGTCGCCAGAATTAGCGGCCAGGAGGAACCAACAGGATGAATATCTTTAATCATCTTCGTTCCCTGGCTGTAACCGTTGGTTACATACAGTTCTTGCCCGTGTTGGCCATCATCGGCTGTGAAATAAGCCTTGGTATCAGCCGCTGTCAGGTAATAAATATTAGAATCTTCTGCTCCTGCTTCGATATCCATAACCATTTGCGTGCCGCCATCCGTGCCATCGCTTTTCCATAATTCAACACCGTAAGTATCCGAGGCTTTGCCTTTAAAGAGAACCAAGTCGCCCAAAGCAACTGGATAAGAACGAACGCCGCCACCCAGAGGATCGATTTCGGCAACATTCGTAGTTCCTACTTCGG
>CAYTHG010000354.1:0-4466 GCA_964437525.1 uncultured Myxococcales bacterium
ATGACCTGCGGGGCGTTGCCCGAATAGGCGGCGAAGACATTACGCTTGGCCAGCGCGTCAGACATCATCGGTCCCATGAATTCCTGAATGTATTCTATGCCTATCATCAAGCCGATACCGCGCACGTCCTTGATTATCGAGGGGTTGGCGGTTTTGAGACTCAAGAGAGCGTCTTTGAATATTTCGCCGCGCCGCTTTGAATTGCCGCACAGGTCGTTTTCCTGTACGTATTCGATGACCTTCAATGATACCTGACAGGCCAGATCGGAACCGCCGACGCTGCTTGAATGGAAGTCCGGGTGGGCTTCCATAAAATCTACCAGAATATTTTGCGGGCGATAAAGTACCGCCGCGTTGGGATAGATCCCGCCGCCTATGGATTTGGCGACCGTCATTATATCGGGCACGACGCCTGAATGCATGGACGCGAACATTTCGCCTGTGCGTCCGAAGCCGGTCTGGATTTCGTCGAAGATCAAAAGCGCGCCGGTTTTGTCACAGATCTCGCGCAGACCATTCAGGTATTCGCTGGAACCGGCGAAGATCCCGGCCTCGCCCTGTATGGGCTCCACGATTATCGCGCAGGTTTCATCGTCTACGATATTTCGCATGGCCGCAAGATCGTTGAACGGCACGAACTCGAATTCCGGCATAAGCGGTTCGCAGTAGTGCCGGTAATGGGCTTTGCCGTTGGCGGAAAGAGAAAAGCCCGTGTGGCCGTGGTAGGCTTTGACGGTGCTGATTATCTTAGTGCGTCCGGTGGCTCCGCGTGCAAGCTTTATGGCAGCGTCCACAGCATCACCGCCGCCGGAGGCGAACAGCACCCGGCTGATGTCTCCCGGCGCTATCTCGACCAGTTTTTTTGCCAGTGCGATTTTATGAACCGACAGCAAATGATGGTTGCCCATGTCGGATTCGTCGAGGGCGTCATCTAGCGCCTGCATGACTTCCTCGTTGTGGCGCGAGACGTTGAAGCTTCCTGCTGATGAGAAGCAGTCTATCATCTTGCGCCCGGAAATCGGGTCGATAAAATGAATGCCCTGACGCCGGCTTTCAAAGACATCGAGGTGCCCGGCCTTCAGATACTTGACCTGCCCACGATTAATGTGTTTCTCGAAAAGTCTGACGATGCGCTCTGCATCATGTTTATCGATTCTGACTTGATCGGATTTGTTAACGGGCTTTTCCAAATAAGTCTCCATTGATCTTTGGTTTTTGAGATGCGCTCTTAAGATGAAAAAATATGCTGTACCTAAGATTTGTATTTCATCCGGGCGCGGCTGTCAAACCGGGTGAGATTTGAAAATGTCGTTCGAGCAACAATTGACGAGGAATAAAAAACCGGCACGGAAGAACCGTGCCGGTCGAGTCTTTCGAGGATTCGTTGATTTATATGAGGTCGCAGCTCTGTGTTTCTGAATTGCATACCTGTCCCCAGCAGTATTGTTCGATGCTGTTGATTCCGCAGGAGTTGACTTTGACAAGATTGTTTTCTACGCAGTCCCAGTGATCGAAAAGCGGATAGCACACGAAGGACGCGTCTTCGATTTGCGTACATTCTGAACCTGATGGGCAGTTAGAGAATTCCGGGCTGCATGTCTGCATACAAATGTCCGCATCGTCCCAGATGCATTCAAGGCCAGCTCCGCACTGTTTGCCGCTTTCGCATCCCTGTTCACAGTGAGCCAAAGCGCAGGAGGCATCTTGTGCGCAGTCCATGTCGGCGCAATCGGTATTGCTGTCTCCATCATCGTCAATGTCGTTTGTGCAATCGCTTTCGCCGCCGCCTATCAAGTCGCATGTGCCGCTGACATCGTTGCAGGTGTAGTTTGAAAGATTGCAGTATTCTTTCATGACCCAATGATCGCAGTAATCTACTTCGTAGAGCCAGCCGCCTTCTTCGCAATAGTATTCCCTGAGATCGGGCACGCAGAAATAACCGTCGGGGATTTGTGTGCAGGTCGATCCGGCAGGACAGGTGGTGTCTTCAATGGAACAGGTTGCAAGACAGGTCGGGGTGTCTCCACTTTCTTTGTAGCTTACGCATTCGGTTCCGTCCTGGCATTGCCATGTATCGCCGCAGCCGGTAAAACAATGCGGCTTGGCGCATGAAGGATCGTCTGCGCAGTCTATGTCGTCGCAGTCGGTGTTGCTGTCGCCGTCGTCGTCTATATCGTCCGTGCAGTTCTGTTCTCCGCCGCCTATGGGCAGGCAATCGCCTGCCGTGGCGTCGCAAATCCAGTTCGACATATCGCAGTATTTCTCCATGATTCTCAGACCACAGGTGTCGTTCTTATAAAGGTGATCGGCTTCGCATTCATAGTAGTCTGCGTCCGGAATGCATAGAGAATAATCCTCTTTTATTTCGCAGGTGGAGCCGGTCGGGCAACTTGTGTCTTCTGCACTGCATTCTGCAAGACAGACTTCTGTGTCTGATCCTGTCAGGTAATGGCAGGTATTGCCGGGAGCACAAAGGTTTGCTCCGTTGCAGTTTGTATCGCAGTGTTGCAGAGTGGCGGATTGGCAGCTCGATCCTACGCAGACTCCGTTTCCTGAATTGCATGGGGTGTTTTCGGGAACATCGCCGGTGATGCAACTGCCGGAGTCACAGGTGTTTGTCGTGCAGTCATTTTCGTCGTCGCAGTCCGTATCTAAATAGCAGTCTACTTCATAGATGCAGATTCCTTCGCGGCATACCATGTCCAGGTGGTAGCAGTCTTCGTCCGAATGGCAACTCTTGGTGCCAATGCATTGTCCACCCTGGCAGGTGTCGTTGCTGGTATCGGAGTCGCCATCGTCGCAGGTCTGACCATCCAGGTTCATCGCCTCGCAGGTCATAGACTCCCCGCAGATGTTTTGTTTACACTGACTGGGGTTTACAGGGCAATCCGCCGTTTCTTCACATCCGGCATTGACGCAACTTCCAATTATAGAACTGCATACCTGACCGTTGCTTTCGCAATTTTCTTCGGTGTAAGTGTTGCCGCAGCTTTCGGTAGCTATAAGGGTATTGCCCTGACATTCCTGGGCTATTATATCAGGTCTGCAAAGTTGGCCATCGCAGGTGGAGTCGGCAGGGCAGCTTTCGGGATTTCCCCAGCAGGATTGCAGGCATGTCATTTCCATGTTTCCAGCCAAGTGAGTGCATTGGTATCCGTCCTGGCATCCGAAACCCTCGGTGCAACCCGATTCGCAATGCCCGAGGCTGATTTCCTGACAACTTCCTTCGGTACAATGCTCATCCCAATTGCAGTCTTCATTAACAGTGCAGAGAGCTTGCCCGGCACATTCACCGTCTTCGCAGCTATCGTTTATGGTTTGGTTGTTGTCATCATCGCAAGTAATTCCGCTGGGAGTTTCAGCATCATAAACGCAGTATCCGCTTCCGCCGTTGCAGGTGTCGTTTGTACAGATATTGCCATCATCACAGAACTGATCATTGGTGCAGGTCGTGCTCAGATCGCATGTTCCGCTTGTGGCGTTGCATGTTTCCTGTAGATCGCTGCATTCTTTGTCCAACTTGAGAATTCCGCAGCCATCTTCGACCATCAGATCATTGCCATCGCATTGATAGTTGGATGTGGTATCGGGCAAGCAGGTTCCCTCCATGCAGGTTGTTCCGGAAGGGCATGATTCAGGACTCTCATAGCATTCCTGCAAACATATTCCGGGAGTGCCGGGATATGATGAACAGCGCGTGCCGTAAGCGCAGTCTACATAGTGGCAGCCGATTTCGCAGTGATTGAGTTCGTTGGGTAGATCGCATGTGCCTTCAAGACATTCGCCTACGGAATCCATGCAGGGGGTGCCGTCTGCGACATTGAACTGTACGCATTCTTCGGATATGCATTCATAATATCCGCATTCACTCACGAGTGTCGGGCAGTCACTGTCTATAACGCAATCAGGTGTGTCGTTTTCGCAACTTGCAGTATCTGCGTTGCACGTCTGTCCGCTCTCGCATTCCAATACGAGGAAATTGAACCCGCATGTGTTCAGTTCCCATAATTCCTGTCCTTCACAGAAGTAATTCTGGGGCAAGGGGATACATACAGACGGGCCTTCTTCCCCAGTGGCTTTAGTGGTCTCTACGCATTGAGAACCCTCGGGGCATGATTCAGGATTGTCCTGGCAGTTTTGCAGACACACTTTGATGTCAAGTGTATATGCTAGGCAGGTGCCGTTGGCGCAGTCTGCATCGCTTTCACAACCTGTTTCGCAGTGACCTATGAGATCTTGTTTGCACAGACTTTCGATGCACTCTTCTTCTTCGTTGCAGTCTTCGTCAGTTTGACAGACAGTCTTGCCGAGACATTCACCCTGTACGCATTCATCTTCGCCTGTGCCGGGGTTTCCGTCGTCGCAGCCTGTTCCATTAGATACATTGCCGTTCAGGCAGAGACCGCTTGCCACCTCGCAGGTATTAACGGTGCAGAGGTTTGCATCGTCGCAGTCCTGGTCTGTCG
>CAYTHG010000355.1:0-4435 GCA_964437525.1 uncultured Myxococcales bacterium
CTTTTACGAGAATCGTGCGCTTCTGGTCGATATGTTTGATGGATCCGAGACCGCCAGCGGTTACGACTTTTGCTACATCGCGCAAGGGAATCTGCACGTCGTCTTTGCCGGTGACTTTTATTTCCAAGAGGTCGTTTATGGAGCTGCGGTAGTCTTTGTCGTAGCGGACGACGATATCGTATTCTTTGTCTCCGTCACGCAAAACGCTTGCCTCTGTGCCGTTTATGGCAGTGCGGACAGCTTGCGAAATCGATAGCGTGTTGACCTTTCTCAGCATGGCCTGTTCGCGGTCTACCTCTATTCTTATTTCAGGCTTGGCCCCTTCGAAGTCATCTTGAATATCCACTGCTCCCGGTACCTGGGCTACAAGGTTTTTGATCTGTCGCGCGTAATCGTTGAGGATCTGGAAATTCTCGCCTGAAACTTCAATAGATACAGGGGAGCCGGTGGGAGGGCCGGGTTTTTCTATCTCAACCTTGAATTCAGCACCGGCCATCTTGGATATCTTCTCGCGTATCGCTTCGATTGTGTCCCAAGTGGAGTGTGTGCGCTCGTGGCGGTCTTTGAATTCAAGGTCCAAAATACCTATATGGCTGTTTCCACCTGAAGCGGAGGAGGCGAAGTCCATGCTTCCGCCGAAACCGACATTTGCAACGATATCTTCGGTGTTGTCCTGCT
Source organism: uncultured Myxococcales bacterium (assembly GCA_964437525.1). GTDB lineage: Bacteria > Myxococcota_A > SURF-8 > SURF-8 > SURF-8 > JAKQSH01. The sequence goes on from CAYTHG010000355.1 coordinate 679, forward strand.
GCGTCGTGAGTTCTTCCAGGTCGCGCATATATGTGTCGGTGATATCGAGTCTTGTTCCCTGTGGGGCTTTGACGACAATTTGGGCTTCTTCCGGGGTCGTGGTCGGGAAAAACTCGATTCCGGCACCAAATACCCCATAAACCATAATTACCACTATGAGTAAAATGTTGCTTGCCGCGAGAATTATTATCGGGTGATCCAGGCTCCATTCGAGCGCGGTTTTATAGCGGGTCATGATCGGGCCTTTGACATCGCCCGTGTCGTCGAAAAGTTTTTTGCCTTTCGTGCTTAAGAAGCTGGAACAGACAACCGGGTTGATGACCAGTGCAACGAAAAGCGATGCTATCAGCGCGATGATGATTGTCTTGGGCATGAAGCTCATGAACTCGCCCATGATATCCGGCCAGAAGAGCAGGGGGGAGAAGACGGCAACGGTGGTTGCGGTCGAAGCGATGATCGGCCAGGCTACTTCGCTTGTAGCTGTTATTGCTGCCTGGTCTCGCGACATCCCATTTGATGCGTGTCGGAAAATATTTTCGATAACGACAATGGAGTTGTCCACCAGCATTCCTAGTGCCAGAATCAGTCCGAACAGCACCACGAAGTTTAAAGTGATGCCTAAAAACCTCAAGACAATAAAGGTTATAAGCATGGAAAGCGGTATGGCGATTCCGACGAAAGTTGCGTTCCGCAAGCCCATGGCGGTGAACAGAACTATAATGACCAGCAAAAGGCCGCTGATGATGCTGTTTTCAAGGTCGTTGACCATGTTGCGGATATACTTGCTCTGGTCTTTGCGTATACTGTAAGTCGTTCCTGCCGGTAAAGTCGGCTCTGATTTTAAAAGCAATTCCTTAATTTCGTCGGCTATTCTGACAAGGTTTTCGCCCGTGCGTTTTTTTATTCGCAGGGTGACGCACTCTTGTTTGTTGGCGCGGGAGATGGTCTCACGATCTTTGAAGCCGTCTGCCACGTAACCGATGTCGCTGAGCTTGACGGGCTTTCCGCCCGGTGCTTTTACAACGATATCTTTCATCAGCTTGACGTTTTTGTACTCTCCGGGGATACGCACCGCGTATTTGCTGTCTCCGAGTTCCAGATTGCCGGCCGGGGTCGTCAGATGCTCCTGCCGGATTCTGTTGATAACCTGCCCGACGCCGATTTTGTAGTGTTCAAGCTTGTTGGGGTCTAAGAATATGTGGATTTCACGGTCGCGTCCGCCTGTCAGATCTACTTTCAGTACTCCTTGAATCTGCTCTATCTGATCTTGCAGGTCTTCGGCTACGTCTTTGAGTCTCACAAGCCCGTAGTCGCCAGAGACATTTACCAGCATCATCGGGAACTCCGAGATGTTGATTTCTATCAGGATAGGATCTTTGGCGTCGGCAGGCAGGTCGGACTTGGCCATATCTACTTTGTCGCGCACCTTCTGGTAGGCGTCATCCATATCGACATCTGTTTCGAATTCGACTTGTACCATGGAGACGGATTCGGAACTGGATGAAGTCATCTCTTTTACATCGCTGAGATCTTTTAGCTCGCTTTCAATGATGTTTGTAACTAGTTTTTCCATGTCTTCCGGGGCAACACCGGGGTATATGGTCTGAACGAGAATGATGGGGATTTCCACATCGGGCGCGGCTTCTAAGGGGAGCGATCTGTATGAGTTGACGCCGACCAGCAATATCATGAGCATCAAGACGTAGATGGTAGTCTTGTATTTCAAGGCATACTGGGTGATCTTCATCGAAAATACCTCTAATCTATAAGCGCCTGTTAAGGCGTATTTTTATTTAGCTTGGAATTTATAAAATTAGTCAGAGACAACCACTACAGGTTGCCCGTCTACCAGGTCACGTTGTCCCAGGACAATCAAGGACTCGCCTTCTGTCAAACCGTCTTCGATTATTACGCGGCTGCCTTCGGTCGGCCCCAATATTACTGTGCGCTTTTCGGCTTTGCCGTCTTTTTCCACGAAGACCGATCTCGAACCGGTTTCTTCGATTACTACATCCTGCCGGGTGACGATGACGTTTGTGTGTTCTTCCGCGATAATATTGATAGTCGCGGCCATTCCGATTTTGATGTTGTAGTCTGGATTTTCGACTTTCACCCTCAACTGGAAGGTCTTTGCGACCGGGTCGGCTGCAGGTAGGACTACGTGGACTTTGCCATCGTATTCTTTACCCAATGCGGGGATATCGACTTTCACAGCCATGTCGCGTTTAACCTTGGAAACCTGAGTTTCCGGGAGTTGAGCTTTGATGACTATCGTCTTGAAGTCAACCACCTGGAAAATGGGAGAGCCGGGGCCGACGAACATGCCTTCTTCTATGAATTTACGTCCGACTATGCCGTTGATGCTGGAGCGAACGATACTCTTTTTAAGGTTGGCCTTGGCGATCTGGAGTTGGGCGCGAGCCTGTGCCAGATTGGTTTCGGACTCGTCTATCTGTTGCTGGCTGATGAGTTCGTCTTTTTTCAATGCCGATAGGCGCTCGAAGGTTTTGGTTGCGAGATCAAAAGTCGCCTGTGCCTGATCGGACTGCGCCTTTTGCATTTCGTAATCTATGCGCGCTAAAACCTGACCCTTTTTCACCCTGTCGCCCAAGTCGGCGGAAAGGTATTCGACGCGACCGGAAAGCTCGGCTGAGAAGGTTACATCTTTATCCGCGATGGTTTCTGCCGAAACTTTGATGTTGTCGGTCAGTGAAGAAGTAACGACTTTTTCTACTTTTACATTTACGGGTGTTGTTCCAGCTTGGGTGTTCGGTTCGTTTTGAGCGGCATTTGTATCGTTCGCGCAAGAGGAAAGCGTAAACACAGAAAAAAGCAGCAACAACAGCAAATAACTAATTGAACGGGTATACATGACAGCTTCCTCCAAATTAATCAACGAGCTTCACTTGCTCGAAAAAGACTTGTTTCATTCCTTTTTTCAGTTCGTCTACATTCCAGTCGTGGCCGTATTTGTCCATGGCAACGAAAAAGAATGAGATGCACATGCCGAACAGGGCAGAGGCCAGATAATCGCTGTCGATATCGGCAAACTGACCCAGTTTTTTGCCCTCATCGAAAATTCCACTGAGTTTTTCATAGAACATGTCACGATGTTTGTCCTTCATTGAATCTTCGGACAGGATTTTGGGTCTTGAATGAAAATAGGCGAAATGCAGCTTGAAGAAATTCTGATTGTGATAGACGTAATCAATATATCGATCGATCAGGCTGTTTACTATATCAATAGGTTGGCCATCGATATCAAGAGAAGATTCCAGCATATTGAAATAGCCGAGGCTTTTGGCTTTGAATATGGAATCAAGAATGGAATCCTTATCCTTGAAGTATTTATAAAGGGTTCCAATACCGAATTCGGATTCTTTGGCGATATCGCTGACGGATGTCTCGTGAAAACCGTTTGTGGCAAAAAGCCTCTCGGCAATATCTAAAATATACTGCTTTCGGTTTTCCTCCTCGATTTCTTTTCTGGATCTAGTAATTTCGATCATGTTTTATTTGCCCATCTTCTGAATTGCGAATATTAAGTCTGAATATGAATTCAGATAACGTATTTAAGGTTCATGTTAAGAGGTATCCAGACTTTGTCAATGATAAATTTTGTATTTAACAGAATTTAAATGAGAAAAGTTATCTGAGATAAAAGACAGAGGCAGGAATTGAAATAATTACCCAATAAAATTAATACATTTCGGCAAAAAGCCGATTAAATAATTGGGAATCTCAGCGACGTGAACTT